>CAZHHU010000042.1:20223-21957 GCA_964532215.1 uncultured Geminicoccaceae bacterium | reverse complement strand
GGGGCGAGATGCGTGAGAGTTTCGGCGCGATCGCCTCGCTGCTCCAGACGATCGCATGCTGAACCGCGGAGGCGCCGATCGCGGCGACGGCGAGGACTCCGAGCCAGGGGATAAGAACGACGGCGCCGAGCCGGAGCGCCGTTTCGATCTCCGGCGCCACCGCCGCCATCGCCGCACGTGCGAGCGCGGTTCGAAATCCTTCAAGCAGCATGGCTCCGGCCCAGGGCCCGAAAAAGGCCAGCGCGACCGTTGCGGCGAGCAACAGGAAGAAGCTGTGGACCTCGCGCGAGCTCGCGACGCGTCCCTTCTGCCGCGCCCGCTCGAGCCGTCTCGGCGTCGGCGCTTCGGTCTTCTGGCTGCGATCCTCGAACTCGGCCATTCCCGGCTCCTCTCAGCCGAGCGCGAAGCCGGAGAGCTGTTCCGCGAAGGAACGGGCGAAGACCGCGAGCGCCGCCGCCGCGCCCATGCCGAAAGCGGCGAGAGCGACGAGGATCTGGAGCGGAAGGGCCACGAGGAAGATCTGGATGCCGGGCACGAGCCGGGCGGCGAGACCGAGAGCGATCTGACTCGCGAGCCCGACGAGCACAACCGGCGCCGCGAGCCGGAGCGCGAGCGGCCAGATGGCGGTGCTCACCCGTGCGAGCCATTCCGCCGCCTCGCCGGCGGCAAATTCTCCTGTGGGAATCGCCTCGTAGGACCCGAACAGCCCCGCGAGCAGGAAGTGGTGCAGGTCGAGCACGAGCAGGAGCGTCGTGCCCGCCACGAAGTAGAGCTGCGAAGGAATGGTCGTCGGCCCGCCCTGGCGGGGATCGAACAGGCTGGCGGCGCTCAGGGTCGCGAGCGCGGCCACGATGCTGCCCGCGAGATGGAGGGCGCCGACGACGATGCGCGCGCTCGCACCAAGCATGAGGCCGGTGGTGATCTCGACCGTCAGCAGACGCAGCAGCGCACCGTCGTCCGCTGGTGGGACGATCTCCGCCCCGAGCACCGGCAGCCCCAGAAGCGTGAGCCAGAGCGCGAAGACGAGCCGGACGCGCACCGGCACCTCCCGTTCTCCGAGCCCCGGAAGCAGCATGACCGCCGCGCCGAGCCGGGCGAAGAGCACCGCCGCCCGCTCGACTTCGAGAGCGAGCGCCTGCGCCTCCATCGCTTCAGCCCAGCCCCACTTCGGCGATGCGGGCGAAGAGCTGTTCCGCGAAGCCTCTGAGAGCGCCCCACATGAAGGGCATGGCGAGGACGAGGGTGGCGAACAGGGCGACCATCTTCGGCAGCAGGGTGAGGGTCATCTCCTGCACCTGGGTGAGGGCCTGGAGGATGGAGACGAGCAGCCCGACGACGAGCGCGGCGAGAAGCGGTGGCCCCGCCACCTGCATCGCGACCCAGATGGTCTGCCGCACGAGATCGAAGACCGTCTCCGGCGCCATGTCACATGCCCCACCCAGGAGGCGAGCCGGATCCGCGGGCCCGCGAACGCAGGCCGGTACAGACCGCAGCGCCCGGATGCGGGCCCCGACGCGGGCCGTCGCCGCAGAACGCGGCCCCGGAGACGGACGCCATGCTCGCGCCCCGCAAGAGCATGATCCGGCACGCGGCGCGGCCCCGGACCACATCCTGTCCCCCTGCGATGCCCGCGGGCGCGATTCCCGGCCGCGGGGTCCTCACCCCGCCGCGCGCGCGGCGGCGCGCATCGGGCTTCGCGGCTCGCAGCGCTGCGCCCATGGGTGCCTCAGATCT
>CAZHHU010000042.1:8637-20123 GCA_964532215.1 uncultured Geminicoccaceae bacterium | reverse complement strand
GGCGCGCATCGGGCTTCGCGGCTCGCAGCGCTGCGCCCATGGGTGCCTCAGATCTGCATGCGCATGATTTCCTGATAGGCGGCGATGACGCGGTCCCGCACCGCGGTCACCCGTCGAAGCGCGAGCTCCGCTGCCGATACGGCCTCCACAACTTCCCGGGTGCTCGCGCGGCCGAGAAGACCTGCCGTTGCCACCTCCTCGCCCTTGCGCAGCGCGTCTGCGGCGTGCTCGAGCTCCTGTTCGAGGAAACGCGCGAATTCTTCCCCGGAAGCAGGCGCGGTTTCTGCGGGACGCGGGCCGCCACCGGCGAGCGCCCGGGCTTCGGCGAGGAGTCGGGAGATGCTCTCGGCCATGTCGCTCACCCCTCAGCGCAACAGGTCCAGAGTCCGCATGAGCATGCTGCGCGCGGTCGCGAGCGCGTTGAGATTGGCTTCGTAGGAACGCTGCGCCTCGCGCATGTCCATGAGCTCGATGATGGGATCGACATTGGGGTACTTGACGTAACCGCGCGCGTCCGCGGCGGGATGGTCGGGCTCGTAGCGCAGGCGGAACGGCGAGGGATCGCGCAGATATCGCCCCACCCCGACGAGCTCGGCGCCGCTCTCGCGGTCGCGCAGCGGCCGGAACTGAACGAGCTTGCGGCGATAGGGGTCGCCGCCCGCGACCGCGGCGGTGGAATCGGCATTGGCCAGATTTTCGGCCACGAGCCGCAGACGCACCGCCTGCGCCCTCATTCCCGAAGCCGCGATCTTGAAACTCGTCTCGAGGTTCACCGCTCACCTCCCGCCTGCCGGCGCGGCCGCCTCAGCAAATTAGGCGCCGCTGCCGAGGACCCGCTCGAACATCGCCCTGTATTTCGCGAACAGATTGATCGCGAGGAGATAGTCCTTCTGCGTCTCCGCCATCTTGCGCGTCTCCTCGGCGAGCGAGACGGCATTGCCCGAGGGCGTGACCTCGAAGGGGCGCACCTCGACCGGACGGACGCGGATGCGGGGTGCAGGCGCCGCGAGATGGCGCGGGTGGGTACGACGCAGCTCGGTGCCGCCCCTCCCCTTCATCTGCATCTCGAGCAGGCGCGCGAAGTCCCGCGCCGCAAGATCGCGTGCCCGGTAGCCCGGCGTGTCGGCATTTGCGATATTTTCCGCGAGCACCGTAAAGCGGCTGCCGAGCCACTCGGTGCGCGCCGCGATGAGACGGAAGAGCGCAGTCTGAAGCATGGGTCTCCATCCGGGCCGTCCCGTGGTTGCAGGCCTATCAGTCCAAGGTTAACAGAACCTTAAGCCTCGGGCGGCAGGCTCACGGCCGCGCCACGGAGAGGGACCATGCTCTACCTGACCCGCAAGGTGGGCGAAGCGGTGATCGTGAACGAGGAGATCGAGATCCGCGTGATCGAGGTCCGCGGCCGCTCGGTCAAACTCGGTTTCCGGTTCCCGCCGACGGCGACCGTGCTGCGCGAGGAGATCCACCGCCAGATCGCGGCCGAGAATGCGGCCGCGGTGCGGGATGCGCGCCGTCTGCTCGAGGAACTGCCCGCACGACCTGCGGATGGGGAGGAAACGCGGTGAACGGTGGCTCCGGAGCGGCAGGCGCGGGTTCAGAGTTGCGGCCGCGCGTGGCGGTCGTGATGGGCAGCCGTTCGGACTGGGAGACCATGCGGGAGGCGGCGGCGCTGCTCGAGGAGCTCGCCATTCCGCACGAAGTGCGCATCGTCTCGGCCCACCGCACCCCGGAGCGGCTCTACCGCTTCGCCCGGGAAGCGGCGGAGCGCGGCATCGGGGTGATCATCGCCGGCGCGGGCGGTGCGGCCCATCTGCCCGGCATGATCGCCGCCATCACGCCGCTGCCGGTCCTCGGCGTCCCGGTGGAGAGCCGGAGCCTCAAGGGGCTCGACAGCCTTCTCTCGATCGTGCAGATGCCGGGCGGGGTGCCGGTCGGAACCCTCGCCATCGGCCGCGCCGGTGCGCGCAACGCGGCGCTGCTCGCAGCCGCCATTCTCGCCCTCGGCGATCCCGCACTGCGGGAACGCTATCACGCCTGGCGGCGGGCGCAGACGGAGGCCGTTCCCGACCGGCCATGACAGGCGGGTCTCTTCCGTGCCGCAGCGCGCTGCGCTCATTCCTCCGGGCCGCACCATCGGCATCCTCGGCGGGGGGCAACTTGGCCGCATGACGGCCATCGCCGCGGCCCGGCTCGGCTATCGCAGCCATATCTACGCGCCGGAGGCGGAGAGCCCGGCGGCAGAAGTCGCGGCCGCCTTCACCTGCGCCGCCTACGACGACGAAGACGCGCTCGCCCGCTTCGCGCGGGACGTCGAGGTGGTGACGATCGAATTCGAGAATGTGCCGCAGGAAACCCTGGCGTTCCTCGCGAAAAGGCGCCCCGCGCGACCGCACCCGCGGGCCCTCGCGATATGTCAGGACCGCCTCGCCGAAAAGCGCTTTCTTGCCGAACACGGCATCCCCGTGGCCGCCTTTCGCGCCGTGGACGGAAGCGACGATCTCGAGACCGCCGCGCGCGAGCTCGGGCTGCCGCTCGTGCTCAAGACGCGTCGCCTCGGCTACGACGGCAAGGGACAGATCCGCGTCGAGAGCGCGGACGAGCTGGCACGCGCGGCCGCCACTCTGCCGCGGGGCGCCGTCGCCGAGAGGCTCGTCGATTTCCACCTCGAGATCTCGGTGATCACGGCCCGCGGTGCGGACGGTGCGCGACGCAGCTACGTTCCGGTGGAAAACCGGCATGAGGGCGGCATCCTGCGCACGACCCTCGCTCCCGCCCCGATCGCCGCAGCACTGCGGCAGGAGGCGGTGGCGCTGTCCGAGCGGATCGCCGAAGCGCTCGACATCGTCGGGCTGCTCGCGGTGGAGATGTTCGTCACCCGCGACGGTCGCCTGCTCGTCAACGAGCTCGCGCCGAGGCCGCACAATTCCGGTCACTGGACCCTCGATGCCTGTCTCGTGAGCCAGTTCGAGCAGCATGTGCGGGCGATCTGCGGTCTCCCCCTGGGGAGCACCGCACGGCTGTTCGATGCCCGCATGGACAATCTGCTCGGCGAGGACGTCGAAAGCTGGCCCGCGCACCTCGCCGATCCGGGGGTGCGGCTTCATCTCTACGGCAAGCGGGAGGTGCGGCCGGGCCGCAAGATGGGTCACGTCACCCGTCTTCTCCCGCCGGGCCGCGACTAGCCGGATACCGGGATCGATGCCTCCGATTCCAGGAGCTGCTCGAGAAACGCGATGCGGTCCTTGAGGGCGAGTTTCTGCTTCTTGAGCCGCTTGAGCTCGAGATCGTCACCGCCGCCATAAGCGAGCCGTTCCACCTGTTCGTCGAGGAGCTTGTGGGCTTCGCGCAGAGCCGCGAGGCGACGCTCGATATCCTCTCGCTCATAGCGGTTTTTCATGGAACCCGACCTCCACGCTGGAACTCGGCTCCCAGGAGATGGAAGCGCTTGCATCATAGCCCGATATCGCCCGATATGCACCTGCCGCTGATGGTCACGGGTTTCGCACAGGAGTGATCCTGCATGCGCATCGGCATCCTCACGAGTGGTGGTGACTGCGCGGGACTCAACGCCGTCATCCGTGCGGTGGTGCTGCGGGCGGTGCGCGGATACGGTTTCGAGGTCGTGGGCATTCACGAAGCCACCGAGGGGCTGCTGCAGCGACCGGTGGCGTACACCGTCCTCACGCCCAGGGACGTGCGCGGGATCTTCTCCACCGGCGGCACGATTCTCCGCACCACCAACCGCGGCGACCCCTTCCACTATCCGATGCCCGACGGAACCCGCCGCGACCGCAGCGCGGAAGTCCTCGAGGGCTATCGCCTGCTGGGCCTCGATGCCCTCATCGGCGTCGGCGGCGACGGCAGCTTCCGCATTCTGCGCGAGCTCGCGCGGCGCGGCGGCTGGAATCTCGTCGGCATTCCGAAGACCATCGACAACGATCTCGGCCACACCGAGCGCGCGGTCGGCTTCAGCACCGCGGTGATGGTCGCCACCGAGGCGCTCGATCGCCTGCAGGTGACGGCCGCGAGCCACAGTCGCGTCATGGTGCTCGAGGTCATGGGCCGCGACGCCGGCCATATCGCGCTCGCCGCGGGGGTGGCCGGCGGTGCGGACGTCATTCTCATCCCGGAGATCCCCTACGACATCGAGCGGGTCTGCGCCCGCATCGAGGAGCGCCGCAGGTCGGGCTTCAACTTCAGCCTCGTGGTGGTGGCCGAATCCGTGCGCACGCCGAGCGGTGAGATCTCCACCTACCGCGATGCCCACGGGCAGATCCGCTACGGCGGCATCGGTCGCGTGATCGCCGACGAGATCGCCTGGCGCACCGGCGCGGAGACGCGGGTCACGGTGCTCGGACACGTCCAGCGCGGGGGCTCGCCGACGCCGCTCGACCGCCTTCTCGCCTCGGCCTTCGGCGTCCACGCGGTGGACCTCGTGGCCCAGGGCAGGTTCGATCGCATGGTGGCGTGGCAGAACCGCCGCGTCGTCGACGTTCCGCTCGAGGAGGCCTGTGCCGGCTGCGCCCGCGTCGACCCCGACGATCCGCTCGTCCACACCGCGCGCGGGCTCGGCATCTCCTTCGGCGACCGATGACCCGGCTCGTGGCCGACATCGGCGGCACGAACGCCCGCTTCGCGCTCGCCGACGCGGCGGGCTCGCTGCGGGAGCTGCGGAACTTCCGGGTGCGGGACTTCCCGGGCCCGGAAGAGGCGATCCGACGCTATCTGGAGGAGACGGCTGCGCGGGTGCGCCACGCCGTGCTCGCCGTGGCGACACCGGTCGAGAACGACGAGATCCGCTTCACCAACAGCCCGTGGCGGTTCTCGCGGCGGCAGCTGGAAGCGGCGCTCGGCCTCGAGCGCCTCGTCGTCGTCAACGACTTCGTCGCGCAGGCGATCGCGGTCGCCCATCTGCCCGCCGAGGATCTCGAACCCATCGGCGGCGGCGCTGCGCTTGCCGGGCGGCCGATGGTCGTGATCGGACCGGGGACCGGTCTCGGCACCTCCGTGCTCGTGCCCTGCCCGGAGGGCAGACGGCCCATCGCCACCGAAGCCGGCCACATTTCCCTCGCCCCCGAGACGCCGCGCGAGCTCGAGCTGCTGCGTCTGCTGTGGGCACGGTTCCCTCATGTGTCCCGCGAGCGCGTGCTCTCGGGCCCGGGGATCGTCAACCTCGCGACCGCTGTATCGGCCCTCGACGGCGAGGCGCGCACATTCCGCGATCCCGCGGAGGTCGTCGCGCAGGCGCGGGAGGGAAGCTGCGCCCGCTGCCGGGAGGCGCTCTCGCTCTTTTCGGGGCTGCTCGGAGCCTATGTGGGCGACATGGTGCTCGCCCACGGCGCCTTCGCCGGCGCCTATCTCGTGGGCGCGCTGCTCGGGCGGCTCGGAGAGCTCTTCGATCGCGACCTCTTCCGCGCCCGCTTCGAGGCCAAGGGAAGGCTGCAGGCGCTGCTCGAAAGGGTCCCGGTCTGGCGCGTGCGGCGCACCGAGACGGGGCTCCTTGGCGCGTCTCATCTCGCCTTCGGGGAAGCGGGCTGAGCGCGCTTTGTGCTTGCCGCCCCGCCGCCGAGCGCCTAGATGAAGGTGGATCTCAACGGGGTGCCCCGGCGAGGGGCTGAGAGCCGCGTGATGCCCGCGGCAACCCGTCGAACCTGATCCGGTTAGCACCGGCGTAGGGATTTGAGATGGCCGATCCTCGTGAGGCGCACATCGCCGATCCCTGCGCGAAGCGCGCGAGGCGGCGATGAGTGAGGCTGGCGGAGCGGACTCCGCACAGCTCCGCGACGGCAGCATCGAGCTTCTGGAGCGGGTGCGGCAGCTGCGGCCGCATGTCCACGTCCTCACCAATCCGGTGGCGATGACCCGCTCCGCCGATGCGCTGTGCGCGCTCGGCGCGCGACCCTCGATGACCGTCGAACCACGCCAGATCGCCGAATTCGTGCGTGCCGCCGGAGCCCTCGTCGTCAATCTGGGCATGCTCGATGACGCGCGCGAGCGGGCGATTCTGCGGGCCGTGGAAGCCGCCCGCAGATTCGGACGACCGTGGCTGCTCGATCCCGTCAAGGTCGAGGTGAGCGGCCACCGTCGCAGCTTCGCCGAGCGCCTCCTCGATGCGGGGCCGGCGGTGATCCGGCTCAATGCGGCCGAATTCGCCGCGCTCGGCGGTGGCGATCCGCCGGCCTTCGCCGCCCATCGCGGGATCGTCGTGACGCTTACGGGCGCGGTGGATGTCATCGCCGACGGATCGCGCAGCGCGCAGATCGCGAACGGAAGCCCGCTCCTCGAGCGGCTCACCGCCACCGGCTGCACGCTGAGCGCGCTCCTGGGCGCCTTTCTCGCCGTCACCTCCGATGCCTTCGCCGCGGCCACCGCGGCGGTCCTCACCTTCGATGTCGCGGCCGAATGCGCGGCCGAGCAGGCCGACGGCCCGGGCACGCTCGCGGCCCGGCTCGTCGACGCCCTCTACCGTCTCGACGGCCGCACCCTCGAAGCACGCGCGAGGCTGTCGTGAAACCGTCCTTCGATCTCCGCCTCTACGCCATCCTCGACCCCGATCACACAGGCGGGCGGGATCCGGTCGCGCTCGCCGTCGCGGCCGTGCGCGGTGGCGCGACCATGGTGCAGCTTCGCGACAAGCGCTACGGGGCGCGTGCGGTGATCGAACTCGCCCGGCGGCTGCGGCGGGCGCTCACCGCCAGCGGCACGCCGCTGATCGTCGACGATCGCGTGGATGTGGCGCTCGCGGCCGGAGCAGCCGGCGTGCACCTCGGCCGCGAGGACATGCGCCCCGAGGACGCGCGGGCGATCCTCGGTGCGCAGGCGGTGATCGGCGTGACCGTCCACCATCCCCGGGAGGCCGATGCCGTGGATCCGCAGAGCGCCGACTACGCCGGCATCGGCCCGGTCTTCCCGACCCGCAGCAAGGATCCGGGAGATGCACCGATCGGCCCCGAGGGGCTCGGCCGGCTCATCCGTCATCTGCGGGCCCGGCTCCCCGGCTTTCCCGTCTGCGCGATCGCCGGCATCACCCGGGAAAACGCCGCCGCGGCGATCGCCGCCGGGGCGGACGGTGTGGCCGTCATTTCCGCCATCTTCATGGCCGAGGACCCCGAGCGGGCGGCCCGGGAGCTCCGCGCCGTGATCGACGAGGCAGTTGCGCAGAGGAGGTCGGTGGCATGATTCCCGTCGCGCTCACGATCGCCGGTTCCGATTCCGGAGGCGGCGCCGGCATCCAGGCCGACCTCAAGACCTTCTCCGCCCTCGGCGTCTATGGCTGCACGGCGATCACCGCCCTCACCGCCCAGAACACGCGAGCGGTGACGGCGATCTTCGACGTCGCGCCCGAGTTCATCGCCGCCCAGATCGACGCCGTCTTCGACGACATCCGCGTCGACGCCGTGAAGATCGGCATGCTGTCCGTGCCTGCGGTCATCACCGTGGTCGCCGAGCGGCTGCGTCACTGGCGGCCGCGCTGGATTGTCCTCGACCCGGTGATGGTGGCGAAGAGCGGCGACCGGCTGCTGCGCGAGGAAGCGGTCGAGACGCTGCGCCGCGAGCTTCTGCCGCTTGCCGACCTCGTCACCCCCAACCTCCCCGAGGCCGCCGTGCTGCTCGGCGAGGAGCCGACGCGGGAGCGCGCGCGGATGGGGAACATCGCCGCCCGGCTGCAGGGCCTCGGAGCGCGCAACGTGCTCCTCAAGGGCGGGCATCTCGGTGGCGACATGAGCCCCGACCTGCTCCTCTACGGTGGCGAACATCACTGGTTCGAGAGCCCCCGCGTCGCGACGCGCAACACCCACGGTACCGGCTGCACCCTGTCCTCGGCGATCGCCGCCCTTCTCGCGCGCGGCCGTTCACTGCCGGAGGCCGTGGCCGGCGCCAAGCGATATCTCACCGAGGCGCTGCGGCACGCCGACGAACTCGAGGTGGGGCGCGGGCACGGACCGGTCCATCACTTCCACGCCCTCTGGTCGCATCTCGGAGATCCGTCATGACCGTGATGACCCGCCGCCATCTGCTCGCAGCGAGTGGCGCCGCCGCCGTGGCCAGGCCCGCGCTGCTGCGGGCCGAGCGCCGGCAGCGCTGGCGCATGGTCACCTCCTGGCCGAAAAATCTCCCCGGCCCCGGGGTGACGGCGCAGCGCCTCGCCGATCGCATCACCGCCCTCACCGGCGGTCGCATCGAGGTCGAGGTCTTCGCGGCAGGAGAGATCGTACCCGCCTTCGAGGTCCTCGATGCGGTGGGGCGCGGCGTCGCCGAACTCGGTCACACCGCCGCCGTCTTCTGGCTCGGCAAGGCGCGGGCCGCCGCCTTCTTCCTCGCGGTGCCCTATGGCCTCACGCCGCTCGAGCACATGGCATGGATCGAACACGGCGGGGGCCAGGCCCTCTACGACGAGCTTTACGCGGACTTCGGCGTCAAACCCTTCATGGCCGGCAATACCGGCATGTCGATGGGCGGCTGGTTCCGCCACGAGATCCACAGCAAGGAGGATCTGCGCGGGCTCAAATGGCGCATGCCCGGGCTCGGCGGAGAGCTCTACCGGCCGCTCGGGGTCGTGCAGGTATCGCTGCCGCCCGGGGAGATCCTGCCCGCGCTCCAGAGCGGCGCCATCGACGCGACGGAATTCGCGGCGCCGGCGAGCGATCTCGCGCTCGGCTTCTACAAGGTCACCCCCTACTACTACTATCCCGGCATTCACGAGCCCAACGGCAGCGGCGAGTGCCTCGTTCACCGGCCCCTCTGGGAATCGCTCGACGGCGAGCTGCGGGCGGCGGTGGCCGAGGCCTGCCGCGCCGAGAACGCCTATGCGCTCGCGGAGAGCGAGCGGCGCAACGCAGCCGCGCTGCGGGCGCTCGTGGCCGAGCACGGCGTCAGGCTGCGGCGCTTTCCGCAGGACGTCATCGACGCCACCCGGCAGATCGCCGCCGATCTTCTCACCGGCTTCGAGAAGGCGGGGGGCATCGAGGCACGCATCGCCCGATCGTATCGCGCCATGCTCGACGAGCTCGGCGACTGGCCGCGGGTCTCGATCATGAGCTATCTGGAGGCCCGGCTCGGTGTCTGAACGCCCGCCGGGCATCGCGGTCGGCGTGCCGCATCTCGCCCTCAACGGCACGGTACTCTTCGAGTCCTTCCGCTTTCATCTCGACGCCGGACGCTGGACCTGCCTTCTCGGCCCCTCCGGGGTGGGAAAGACGACCCTGCTCCGGCTCATCGCGGGGACCCTCGAAGGGGCGCTCGTGGTCACCGACGACGGCCGCGGCCTCGAAGGCCGGATCGCGTTCATGGCCCAGCAGGACCTGCTGCTGCCGTGGCTGCGGGTGCTCGACAACGCCCTTCTCGGCTACCGCCTGCGCGGCGAGCTGCGCGCAAGACGCCGCGAGCTCGAGGACCGGGCCCGGGCTCTGCTCGCGCGGCTGGGACTCGGCCGTCACCTCGATGCCCTCCCCGCCGAGCTCTCCGGCGGCATGCGCCAGCGCGCCGCGCTCGCGCGCACGCTGCTCGAGGAGCGGCCCGTGGTGCTCATGGACGAGCCGTTTTCGGCCCTCGACGCGATCTCCCGCTTCCGGCTGCAGGATCTCGCCGCGCGCCTTCTCGACCGGCACACCGTGCTGCTCGTGACCCACAGCCCGCTCGAAGCGCTGCGGCTCGGCCACCGCATCTTCGTGCTCGGCGGCAGGCCCGTCGAGGCCCGGGAAATTCCGGCTCCTCCGTCACCGCCGCCGCGCGATCCGGCGGAGCAGAGCGTCCTGCGGCTCGAAGGGGAGCTGCTGCGCGAACTCGCAGCCTCCGACGAACGGATGGAAGGGGCATGGGCGTCATCCGGCCGCTGCTGACGACACTCGGGCTCCTCCTCGCCTGGCAGATCCTCGTCTGGGCGACGGGCGTGCCGCCCTTCATCCTGCCCGGCCCCCTGGCGGTGGCGCGGGTGCTCATCGCGCGTTTCGATCTCCTCGCCGGCCACGCCGCGACCACCGCCATGGAAATCCTCCTCGGGATCGTCCTCGGCAGCCTCGTCGGCGGCTCGAGCGCCGTGCTGCTCGCGGCCTCGCGACCGCTCCGCCGCTGGCTGCTGCCGGTGCTCGTCATCTCCCAGGCCCTGCCGGTCTTTGCGCTCGCGCCCCTGCTCGTGCTCTGGCTGGGGTACGGCATGGCCTCGAAAGTGGCGATGGCCGTCCTCATCATCTTCTTCCCGGTGACCGCCGCCTTCTACGACGGGCTCCGCCGCACCGAGCCGGCCTGGCTCGAGCTCGCCCGCATCATGGACGCGAAGCCGGCCGCGGTGCTCCTGCGGATCCGCATCCCCGCGGCCCTGCCGGCGCTGGCATCGGGCCTGCGGGTCGCGGCCTCCGTCGCGCCCATCGGTGCGGTCGTCGGGGAATGGGTCGGATCCAGTGCCGGCCTCGGCTTTCTCATGCTCCACGCCAACGCGCGCATGCAGATCGACGTCGTCTTCGCGGCCCTGTTCCTGCTCGCGCTGATGGCGACGGGGCTCTACTTCGCCCTCGACCGGCTGCTCTCGCGCATCGTCTACTGGCAGAAGGAAACCCTCGAAGACGGCACGGAGAACGGAAGATGAGATGGCGCACCCTGCTCTTCGCCGCGTTCCTGTTCACCGCCGCACAGGCCGCGCGGGCGGAAAGCCTCACCCTCATGCTCGACTGGTTCGTCAACCCCGATCACGGCCCGCTCGTGATCGCAAACGAGAAGGGTTTCTTCCGCGACGCGGGGCTCGAGGTCGAGCTCGTCGCCCCCGCGGATCCCAACGATCCTCCCAAGCTCGTGGCGGCGAAGAAGGCCGATCTCGCGGTCTCCTACCAGCCCCAGCTCCACCTCCAGGTCGCCGAGGGGCTGCCGCTCGTGCGGATCGGAACCCTCATCGCCACGCCGCTCAACTCCCTCGTGGTGCTCGACGCAGGCGGCGTCCGCACCATCGCCGACCTGCGGGGGAGGAAGATCGGCTACTCGGTGGGCGGCTTCGAGGACGCCCTGCTGCAGGCCATGCTGGGCCGGCATGGGCTCTCGATGCAGGACGTCGAGCTCGTCAATGTCAGCTTCTCGCTCTCCCCGTCGCTGATCGCGGGCAAGGTGGATGCGGTCATCGGCGCCTTTCGCAATTTCGAGCTCAACCAGATGGATCTCGCCGGCCACCCCGGACGCGCCTTCTACCCGGAGGAGGAGGGGGTGCCGGCCTATGACGAGCTCATCTACGTGGCCCACCGCGACCGCATCGGCGATCCGGCCCTCAGACGCTTTCTCCTCGCCGTCGAACGGGGGACCCACTGGCTCGTCAACCATCCCGAGGAGGCCTGGGAGATCTTCGCCGCGACCAGTCCCGAGCTCCGCGACGAGCTCAATCGCCGCGCCTGGCGCGATACGCTGCCCCGCTTCGCGCTGCGGCCGGCCGCTCTCGATGTCGGACGCTACCGCCGCTTTGCGGCCTTCCTCGCGAAGCAGGGGCTGATCGGCGAGCCGCCGGCGGT
>CAZHHU010000042.1:2777-8537 GCA_964532215.1 uncultured Geminicoccaceae bacterium | reverse complement strand
CTGACGCCCGGGGAGATCGCGCGCTGGCTCGCCGAAGGCGTACCGGCGCTCGGGGTTTCCTTCCGGCCGGCTGCGGAAGCACCGGAAGGCGAACATCTGCGCCTGCGGTTCCTGGGCCGCGAACAGGCGCGAGGCGCGCCCTGCAGCGCCGGCGGCGACATGGGCGGTCCGCCCGAGCTGCTCCTCCTTGCCTATTGCGAAGGCGCACGCAGCGTGGCCCGGGTCGTGGCCGAGCCCGCGCAGGCGGGCGCGGAGGCCTGGAGACGCACGCTGTGGGCTGCGGCACGCGCCCTGTTTCCCGACCGCTATCCCGAGGAATACGGGTTCGATCTGTTCGGCCCGCGGGTGCGGATCGGCATCGGCGTCGAACTCGGCCTGTGAGCCTTCTCAGCCCGAGATGCGCGCTGCGAACAGCGCCAGCATCTCGTCCGCCGCCCGGCCCGGGAGCTTCTGCCCCCCGGCCACCGCCTCCTCGAGCCTG
The DNA here is from genome assembly GCA_964532215.1 of uncultured Geminicoccaceae bacterium. Classification (GTDB taxonomy): domain Bacteria; phylum Pseudomonadota; class Alphaproteobacteria; order Geminicoccales; family Geminicoccaceae; genus HRBIN39. The sequence goes on along the minus strand of CAZHHU010000042.1, from coordinate 8,056 downwards.
CGCATGCGCGTCTGGAGCTCCGGATCCCGCTCCAGCATCTCCTCGAGCCCCTGCCGCAGCAGATCGTGGAACCAGCCTATCCGCTGCTCGCGGCGACGGTGCTGGAAGCGGCCCGAGCGTTCGGCGCTCTGCCGGTGTTCCGCGATCGCCTCCCACAGCTCGTCGAGGCCGGTGCCTTCGCGGGCGCTCACGAGGAGGACCGGCGTGTGCCAGGCGGAATCGGACGGCTCGAGGATGGACAGCGCCGCCCTGAGGTGGCGGGCCGCTTCCCGGGCGCGGGCGAGGTTGTCGCCGTCCGCCTTGTTGACGGCGATGATGTCGGCGAGCTCGAGCACCCCCTTCTTGATGCCCTGCAGCTCGTCCCCCGCCCCGGGCAGGGTGAGCAGGAGAAAGCTGTCCACCATCTGCGCCACCACGGCCTCCGACTGACCGACACCCACGGTCTCCACCACGACCAGATCGAACCCCGCGGCTTCACAGAGAAGGAGCGCCTCGCGGGTGGCGCGCGCAACGCCTCCGAGGGTGCCGCCCGAGGGCGAGGGCCGGATGTAGGCATGGGGGCTCGCCGCGAGCCCGGGCATGCGCGTCTTGTCGGCGAGAATGGCGCCGCCGCCGCGCAGCGAACTCGGATCGACGGCCAGCACCGCGAGGCGGTGCCCGGCCGCGACGAGGCGCATGCCGAGGGCGTTCACGAGGGTGCTCTTGCCCACGCCCGGCACCCCGCTGATGCCGATGCGGTGCGCGCCGCCGGTGTGGGGCAAGAGGGCCTCGACGAGACGCCCGGCAAGCTCGCGATCTTCCGGATGCCGGCTCTCGATGAGGGTGATCGCGCGCGAGAGGATGCCCCGCTCGCCGGCGAGGATGCCGTCGCGATAGGCTTCGAGAGAGAGGCGTCGGCGCGCGCGCTGGGTCATGGCAGGTAGGGATTGTCGCCGCTGCGGATCTCGATCCGCACGGGGATGCCTTCGAGCCCGAAGCGGCTTCGAAAGTCCTGAAGAAGGTAGCGGAGGTAGCTGGCGGGAAGGTTTTCGGCCGGGCGGTTGCCGAAGAGGATGATCGTCGGCGGCCGGGTCCCCGTCTGAGTCGCATAGCGCAGCTTCGGCCGCCGGCCGGCGACCATGGGCGGCGGGTGGCGGCTCGTAACCTCGCGCAGCCAGCGGTTGAGCGGCCCCGTGGGCACGCGGCGACTCCAGCGCTCGTGAACCTCGAGGATCTGCTCGAGGAGGCGGTCGAGGTTGCGGCCGGTACGGGCCGAGCAGGGCACGACCGGAACACCCCGCAGCTGCGAGAGCCGATGCGCGATGCGCGCCCGCACGAGCGCCAGGGTACGCTGCGGCTCGACCACGAGATCCCATTTGTTGAGCGCGATCACCACCGGCTTTCCCGAATCGGCCGCCAGCGCCGCGATGCTGACGTCCTGCTTCTCGAGCGGCGCCGTGGCATCCACCACCAGCAGGACCACATCGGCACGGCGAATGGCGCGGATCGTCCGGCCGGTCGCGAGCCGCTCGAGGCCGGGCTCGACCCGGGCCTTCCTGCGCAGCCCGGCGGTATCGACGAGCAGGAAGCGGTGCGCGCGCCAGCTGAAGCCCACGTCCACCGCATCACGGGTGACACCGGGAACCGGCGCCACCACCATCCGTTCCTCGCCGAGCAGCCGGTTGACGAGAGACGATTTTCCCGTGTTCGGCCGCCCCACCACCGCGACGTGGATGGGCCGTTCCTCGCCGCCTTCTGCCGCCGCCTCCTCGCGCTCGATCTGCGGCATCCCGAGATGGGGCCGCAGCGCCTCGGCCAGATCCTCGAAGCCGAGCCCGTGTTCCGCCGACAGCAGCACCGGCGGCCCGAGGCCCAGGGCATGAGCCTCCAGAGCCTGCGCCTCGGCCGCACGCCCCTCACACTTGTTCGCGACGAGCACGACGGGTTTGTCCTGTCGTCTCAGAAGGGCCGCGATCTCCTCGTCGAGCGGCGTGATGCCCGTGCGCGCATCGATGAGAAAGAGGGCCACATCGGCCCCGCTCAGCGCCTGCAGCGTCTGTGCCCGTACACGCGCGGCGAGCTCCTCTCCTGCGGCGAGATCGAGCCCGGCGGTGTCGATGACGCGAAAGCGGAGGCCGAACAGCTCCGCCGTGCCCTCGAGACGGTCCCGGGTCACACCCGCCTCGCCGCTCACGAGCGCCCGCCGTGCGCCCACGAGGCGGTTGAACAGGGTCGATTTGCCGACGTTGGGTCGGCCGAGAATGACGACGGTCCGGTCCATGCGGAGCTCAGCGATAGGCCAGGAGCTCGCCCGCCTCGGTGAGGAAGAGAAGCGTCCCCTCCGCCACGACCGGCTGCAGCCGCACCGCTCCGGGGAGTTCGATGCGGCCGAGAATCTCGCCGCTCTGGGGGGACACGCTCACCGCCTCAGCGCCCGATCCCGCGAGCAGGAGGCGGTTTCCGGCGAGCACCGGCGCACTCCACAACAGGTGAGGCGAAGCCGGATTGTCGGGATCGACGAGTTCGGCGAGACGCCGGACCCAGCGGATCGCACCGCGTTCGCGAAGCAGGCAGACGAGCTCGTTGCGGCTCGTGAGGAGATAGAGGAACCGGCCGGCGATCCAGGGAGTCTCGCGCACCGTGGCATCGAGCGCCCAGATCCGCCGTCCGAGATCGAGACGGAAGGCGGCAACCTCGCCGCCGTTGCCCGCCACGTAGACGCGATCGTCGTCGATCACCGGGGCCGCGGTGATGTCGCTGATGCGCCCGAGGGCCAGAGTACGGCGCAGCCGCAGCACGCTTCCCGACCACAGCGGACGTCCATCCGCGAACCGCAGCGCGAACACCTCGCCCGAGCTGTAGGGCGCGACGACGATGCCGCCGCCGACCGCGGCCGGTGCACCGCCGAGAATGCCCGCCTGCTCGAAAAAGCCCGCATGCTGCCACAGCGGCCTGCCGCTCGCCGCATCGAGCGCGAGCGTGCGGTTGTCGGAGGTGACGATGAACAGTCGGCCCCGGGCCACGGTCGCCGGCGCCTCGATGGGCACCTTGAGCGCCCGACGCCACAGGGCGCTGCCATTGGTGGCGTCCAGGACGTGGATCTCGCCGTTGGTCGCGGTGAGGAACAGCCTCCCCTGCGCATGGGCGAGACCGCCCGCGAGCAGGCGGTCGACGTCCTCGATGATCTCGGGTCGCCTCGACCACTGCTCGCGCCCGCTTGCGAGATCGAACGCGCGCACCACGAGCTCGGTGTCGACCGTGAACACGCGGCCTTCTGCGACCACCGGCGGTGCGAGCAGACGGCTCGTGTCGCTGGAGCCGCTGCCGATGGAGGCCCGCCAGGCGGGTCGGAGCGCCTCGCCGAGGGCGAGATGATGCATGGCGTGGCGCGCATTGCCGCCGAGCTGGCTCCAGCTGGCGTTGCGCACCGGCGGCGGCAGGACCACGGGCAGCCCGGTGACCGCGGGATCCGCCTCGAGTCCCTGCTCGAGCAGCATGACCGGAATCCGCTCGCCCGGAAGCGGGGGCTCCTCGGGCGCCCCGAGCCATCCCAGGCCGGAGCAGCCGCCGAGTCCGAGCAGCGACCCGCCGAGAGCGAGAACCTCGCGCCGCCGCCAGGTCATGAAGCGACCTGTGCCCCCTCGCCGCCGCCGAGCAGCTCGAGAAGCTGCCGCACACGCTGGCGCTGCCCGTCCGGCGCCGTCGCGTCCTCGGCGAGCTTGCGCAGCAGGTCGCGGGCACGGTCGCGTTCGCCCGCACGCAGCAGGACCAGAGCGAGCATCTCGCGCGCGGCATGGCGGTAGGCCCGCTCGGCGCCGGCGAGCGGCTCGAGTTCGGCCGCGAGCCTGCGGGGATCGCCGGTATCGAGCCGGTACTGGATCACGAACAGCTGCGCGAGTTCGCGGGCGAGCGGATCCTGCGACTGCCGCGCCGCCTCCTCGAGCGCCGCGAGAGCCTGTTCGCGCTTTCCGGCATCATTCCAGGCGGCGCCCGCCCGCAGCCGCGCCAGGGTGGCGAAGCCGTCGTCACCTTCGGATGCGAGCTTCATCCACGCCTCCGCGGCCTTCTCGGGCGCGCGCGCGAGCAGGCGCTCGGCCTCCGCGAAGGCCTTCGCTTCGGCCTGAAGACGGTTGTCTCGCCAGGATTCGTATCCCACTTTCGCTGCGGTGCCGAGGACGACGAGCACCGCCAGGCTGATGACATACGGACCGAACCGTCGCCACAGCCTCGCGAGCCGCTCCCACTGGAGTTCCTCCTCGACCTCGCGGATGAACTCGTCGGCCTTCACGGGTGCGGGTCCGTCCTTGGCAATGATGGAATCGGTCGTGCGCCGCGCGGATGGGCGATCGCGCGCGACGCGCACTCGTAGGCGACTGCCCGGTTTTTGGCAAGCATGCGTGCGGCCCCGGAGCTGCGCGCGGCTGGAGGCGAGCGATGCCCCGACTGTTCATCGCCATTCCCATGCCCGAAGAGATCGCGGAGCAACTCGACGCCCTCTGCGAAGGTCTCCCCGGCGTCCGCTGGACCGATCTCGAACAGTTTCATCTCACCCTTCGCTTCATCGGTCAGGTCGACAACGCGACCTTCTACGACATCGGCGAGGCGCTCACCACGGTCTCGATGGCGCCCTTCGAGCTGCGGCTCAGGGGCATCGGTCAGTTTCCCCTGCGCGGCCATCCGCACACGCTGTGGGTGGGCCTCGAGGACGGCGAACCCGTGCGGCGCCTGCGCCGGCGCATCGAACGCGTGCTGGAGCAGCAGGTAGGACTCGAGCCCGAACGGCGCAAGTACGCACCCCATGTGACCATCGGACGGGTCAAGGAGCCGCTGCCCGAGCACCGCTACGGCCGCTTCCTCCAGAGCCGGTCGCTGTTCCGCTCCTCGCCCTTCCCGGTCACGGGCTTCACCCTGTTCTCGAGCATCCTGCGGCCGGAGGGCGCGGAGCATGTCGCCGAGGCGCGCTACGATTTCGTAAGCGGGGCGTTCGAGCGCGTGTGACAGCCGGACACGGCGGCTCGATCAGGCGCTGCGCGCCTGCAGCTTCGCCGCCGCGCCCTGCCGCTGCCGGATCCCGGACACGGCGAACAGCGGCCCCGTCGCATGATCCACGGGATAGTCGAGGACGTCGAGGAGCAGCCGCTCGCTGTCGACGCCGACCGCGACCACCGACCCGCCCCGCACCACGAATTCCCGGAACAGTTCCTCGAGCGCCGGATCGACGGGGCGGAGCTCGCTCCCGGCGGCGAGGCGCTGCGCCGGCACGGCGAGCCACTCGATGCCGAGCGCGGAAAGCGTCTCCG
>CAZHHU010000042.1:0-2677 GCA_964532215.1 uncultured Geminicoccaceae bacterium | reverse complement strand
ATGCGCGCTCCAGCGCGAGGAGGCCGTCGGCGAGCGCCTTTGAGGGCGGCTCGAGCCAGTACATGCAGGGCAATCGCTGCGGCAGCCGCACCACCTGGGTGAGCGTCGGGGCTTCGCGCGCTGGCGCCCGTCGCTCCGCGGATGCCGTCTCCCGCAACACCGGTGGCGGGCTGCGGCGATGGCCGGTAGCGGCGATCTCGCCTGCAGGGAAGGGCGGTTTCCGATCGGCGCGGTCTTCCCCGCCGCGCCGGGGCGCCACCTCGCGGAGAAAAGCGGTGCCGCGACCGAGACCCGCGATGGAGGCCTGCCACGGACGCCGCGCGCGCAGGCGCACCGCGTTCGGTCGCCGGGATGCCCGCTGCACCTCCCCCGGATGCCACAGGCTCATCGCGGCGGCGACGAGGAGGAGGACGGCGAAGGCCGGCAGCATGAAGGGGGCGGCGTGCGGCCCGAAGAGGGGCGCTGCAAACCACAGCCCCCCGAAATAGCCGGTGAGCAGGGCGAGGACGAAGGCGAGCTGCACGCTCCGGCTCCAGAGGTTGCCGGCAGGAGCCTGACGCACCGGGGTTAACGGAGCGTTGACGCTATTGCGCGTCGGTAACGATCATGGGCACCCGGACGCGCGTGCTCTGATCGGGACTGTAGAGATCGTGGATCACGAAGGCGAGCTGATACGCGCCCGCCGGCAGTCCCGTAAGCTCGACGTTGAACACGAGATAGGTCTGCGTGGCCGGAACGTGACCCGAGAAGTTCTGGTGAAAGAAGTTTTCCTGTCCACCGAGCACCCGTCCGTCGGGGGTCAGCAGGAGAAGATCGGCCGAGAGCCCGTATTCATACATGTCGTCTCGCTGCACGATGCGGTAGCCGAGGGGCTCGAGATACAGCAGCATTCTCTCCCCGGGGCGAAAGCGGTTGTCCGGCCGCGGCTCATACATGCCATAGCCGGCGGGTTCCCCGGTGACGAAGGCGATCGTACGCACCTGGAGCGGGATCTCCTGGAAGAGCCGCACCATCGCGTCGTAGGCGGCCTCATAGGCGCGCAACGCATCTCCCGCGCGCCAGGCCTCGCGCGCGTCCTCGAGCGCCGTGACGATCTCATCCTCCGCCCGGACTTCGCGGGCAAAAACCGGCCACAGCCCGACAACGAGCAGCGCGGCGAACATCAGCATCCGGGTCATGCTTCATCTCCCCTCGGGGTCCCCTTCCGCGACGGCGATGTGATGCTCAGATCGCGGCGAGATAGCCGCCATCCACGTACAGGATCTGCCCGGTGATATAGCGGGCGGCTTCGGAACAGAGAAACACCGCGGCTCCCACGAGGTCTTCGAGCGCCCCGAACCGCCCGAGCGGTATCCTGGCCCGCATGCTGCGGCACCATTCCGGATCGCGATAGAAGACCTCGGTGAGGTCGGTGCGGAAATAGCCGGGGCCGATGGCGTTCACCCGGATGCCATACCCTGCCCATTCGGCCGCGAGCGCACGGGTCATGCCGAGCAGCCCCGACTTCGAGGCACCGTAGGGAACCGCCCCCGGCACGCCGACGGCCGAGGTCAGGGAGCAGAGGTTGAGAATGGCGCCACCGCCCGCGTCCTTCATGCGCCGCGCCGCCGCCTGCGATGCGAAAAAGGCGCTCTTGAGGTTGGTTTCGAGAATGCGGTCCCAGAGCTCCTCGCGAACCTCCAGCGACAGGCAGAGCTGTTCGGTGCCGGCGTTGTTGACGAGAATGTCGAGGCCGCCGAGACGTTCCGCAGCCTCGCCAACCGCAGCACGCAGCGCTGCGATGTCCCGGACGTCGCAGCACTGTGTTGCGGCCCGCCCCCCTTCCCGCGCGATCTCCGCCCGGACCGCCTCGAGCGCCGCACGATCACGCGCAAGCAGCGCGACCTCGGCGCCGAAACGCGCGAAGCCGATCGCGAGGGTGCGGCCGATCCCGCGGCTTGCGCCGGTGATGAGCGCCCGCCGACCGACCAGGGAAATGCCTGAGAAGCCATGTTCCTGCATGCCCCGCACTCCTGTCTCGACGCCCCGCCGGTGCGCGCGGACCGCTTGCCGGACGATCCCGGGCGCGCCACCCTTGCCGCGGGTCCCTGTGGAGGATTTCGCGCCTTGGCGGAAGAGCGCCCAGCGGCCGACGGCGAGCCCATGGTCCGGGTGTGTGGCGTGAGCAAGCACTTCGGGCCGACGCGGGCGGTGGATGATGTGAGCTTCGAGCTCGAGGCCGGCCGCTTTCTCACCATCCTCGGCCCCTCGGGCTGCGGCAAGACCACGCTTCTGCGCATGATCGCCGGCTTCATCGCGCCGAGCGCAGGCGAGATCTGGATCCGCGGCCGCAACCTGCGGGAGCTTCCGCCCTACCGCCGCTCCATCGGCATGGTCTTCCAGCGCCTCGCCCTCTTCCCCCACATGACGGCCGCGGAAAACGTCGCCTATCCCCTGCGGATGCGCGGCTTTCCGAAGAACGAGATCGCCGACAGGGTGGCGCACTATCTCGAGCTCGTGCGTCTTCCCGGCCTCGGCGGCCGGCGCATCGACGAGCTCTCGGGCGGGCAGCAGCAGCGCGTCGCCATCGCCCGCGCGCTCGTGTTCGAGCCGGATCTCCTGCTGCTGGATGAACCGCTTGCCGCGCTCGATCGCAAGCTGCGCGAGGAGATGCAGCTCGAATTCCGCCGCATCCAGC
>CAZHHU010000041.1:0-22610 GCA_964532215.1 uncultured Geminicoccaceae bacterium | reverse complement strand
CGCCTCGGGCTCGGCGAGCAGCACGAGCAGGCGCTCCGCCCGCGTCATGGCGGTGTAGAGAAGCCGCCGCTGCAGCATGCGTCCATGTTCCTTCGCGAGCACGAGCACGACCGCGGGGTATTCGCTTCCCTGTGCCTTGTGCACCGTGGTGACCCAGGCGGGGACGAGCTGGTCGAGCTCGTCGCCGCGATAGGTTACCTCCCGCCCCTCGACGGCCACGCGCAGTTCCGGCGCGGCCGGATCGACGCCGACGACGATGCCGACATCGCCGTTGTAGAGCTCCCGCCGGTAATCGTTCTCGGTCTGCATGACCCGGTCGCCGAGGGCGAAACGGTGGGCACGCCATTCGAGGCGCGGACCGGGATCCGGGTTGAGATGGGGAGCGAGCAGCCGGTTCAGCTCGCGCACCCCGAGCGGGCCCCGGTTCGCCGGTGCGAGGACCTGCAGCTCGCGCACCGGATCGAGGCCGAAGCGCTCGGGAATGCGCCGGCAGACGAGCTCCAGGAGCTTGGCGCGCCCGTCCTCGGCCGAGCTGATGCGGATGCCGAAGCAGTCGCCGCCGCCCGCGAAGGACGGCAGGCGGCCGCGCCGCACCGCGTGGGCCGCCTGGACGATGCCGCTTCCGGCCGCCTGACGGAAGATCTCCTCGAGGGTTACGGTCGTGAGCAGCCCGCTCTGCAGGAGATCGGCGAAGGGCTGGCCGGGGCCCACCGGCGGCAGCTGGTCGCCGTCGCCCACGAGCAGGAGCCCCGCCTCACGCGGCAGGGCCTCGAGCAGCGCGCGCATGAGCGGGAGATCGATCATCGAGGCCTCATCCACGATCAGGAGATCGGCATCCAGCGGGCGCGCGGGGTTGCGCGCGAAGCCCCGGCCCGGCTCCGCCTCGAGCAGCCTGTGGAGCGTGCTCGCGGGACGGCCCGTCGCCTGCTGCAGGCGCTTTGCCGCCCGGCCCGTGGGCGCGGCGAGGACGATCTCGCCGCCTGCGGGGGCGAGGCGCTCGATGAGCGTGCGCAGGAGCGTCGTCTTGCCCGTGCCCGGCCCGCCGGTGAGCAGGGCGAGGCGGTGGCCGAGGAGGATGCGGAGCGCTTGCCGCTGGCTGGGCGAGAGCGTCTGCTCCGCCCCACAGCCGGCCTCGCCCACCTCCCGGAGCGGTCGATCGGCGCGCAGCCGCCGTACGATCTCCTCCGCTACCGCGGCTTCGGCGGCATCGAGCTCGGGCAGGGCGTACCAGCGCCGGCGGCCCTCCTCCCTCAGTACGATGTGGCCTTCCGCGACGGCGTGCGTGACCGCCGCCCGGGCTGCGGCCGCATCGGCGCCGAGGAGCCGTTGGAGCGCAGCGAGAGTTCCGGGTTCGGGCAGTGCCGCGTGACCGTCTTCGGCGGCGCGGCGCAGAACCTCCCGGCAGGCGGCGCGAAGCCGCAGCGGATCATCCGCGGCGAAGCCCAGATTTCGCGCCAGCCGGTCCGCGGTCTGAAAGCCGATGCCCCGGAACTCATGCGCGAGGATCCAGGGGTCACGGCCGAGACGCGCCGCACTATCCGGCCCGAGGCGCGCGAGCAGCTGACGCGCGCGCTTCGGGCTCAGGCCGCTGGCGAGGAGGAAGCTCAGGATGTCGCTTTCGCGCGCGCACCGCCGCCATGCGCCTGCGATCCTCGCGGCGAGCTTGGGGCCGATGCCGGGCACTTCCCGCAGCCGTTCGGGGTCCTCGCGCAGCACGGAGGCCAGCGTGTCGCCGAAATGGCCGAGAATCCGCTTCGCGATGCGGGGGCCGACCCCCCGGACCGCGCCCGAAGCGAGCAGGCCCGCGAGCAGCTCGCGCTCCGCGGGGGCGAACCGCACCACCTGCGCGACCCGAAATCGCCGGCCCCAGGTGGCATCCCGTTCGATGCGGCCCTGCAGACGCAGGCGGTCGCCGGCGCGTGCGCCCGCGAGCGGTCCCGTGGCGACGAGGGTCTCGCCGCTTCCTACCGGCGCGATCAGGGCGACGGCGAAGTCTCCTCGGGGATCCTCATGGAGAAGACGGCGTACCGTGGCGAGCAGGGTGACGGCATCCGAGCTTCCCGCTGCACGAATGGCCGCCATGCCCCGGGCGCCGATCACCTCTTCGGCGGCCATGGCCATATTTCCTGGTGCCGGGAGCGGCGCCGGGTGGTGCCGGCGTCGGGCGGACGGCAGAGCCTCGGGAGCGGAGCATGCGTGAGCGCGACTGGATCGGCTGGAAGCCGGGACGCCCGGCGCGGATCGACCTCGGCGCGCGCGTCATCTCGCATCGCGGCGCCGCGGCCTACGCGCCCGAGAACACCCTCGCCGGGATCTGCGCCGCCTATCTGCTGCGCGCCCGCTGGGTGGAGTTCGACGTCAAGCTGAGCCGGGACGGCGTGCCCGTGCTCATCCACGACGAGAAGCTGGAGCGGACCACGAGCGGCGCGGGGGAGGTGCGGGATCACGATCTCGCCCAGCTCCTCGAGCTCGATGCCGGGAGCTGGCTTCATGAGGCATTCACCGGCGAGGGCGTGCCCACCATGGAGGCCGCGGTACGGCTCGCGCTTACCCTCGGCATCGAAACGAACATCGAGATCAAGCCGAGTCCCGGCCGCGAAGAGGAGACCGCGGCCGTCGTCGCCCGGGAACTCCAGCGCATCTGGCCGGAGGCTCATCCGGCACCGCTCATCTCGAGCTTCTCGGTGGCGGTGCTGCAGACGCTGCAGAAGCAGGCGCCGATACTGCCGCGGATGCTGCTTGCCCACCGGATACCGGAGGACTGGCGCGATATCCTGGCCGATCTCGAATGCGTCGCCTTCAACGTCAACGAGCAGGCGCTGAACCCGGAGGTCCTCGCCACCTTTCGCGAGGAGGGCGTGCCCGTCCTCAGCTTCACCGTCAACGACGCGGAGCGGGCGAGAGTCCTCGTGGATGCCGGGGTACGTGCGATCGTCACCGACGTCCCGGACGTGATCGCGAAGGCGATCGGGGAAAATCAGTACCTCCGCAGCAATCCCACGAGCTTGCCCTGGATCTTGACCTGGTGCGGGCCGAAGATCCGGGTTTCGTGAGCCGGATTCGCAGCCTCGAGGGCGATCGAGGCGCCGCGGCGGCGCAGCCGCTTCAGCGTCACCTCGCGGTCCTCGATCAGGGCCACCACGATATCGCCGTTGTCCGCCGTGTCGGTGCGCCGGATGACGACATAGTCGCCGTCGAGGATGCCCGCCTCGACCATCGAATCGCCGACCACCTCGAGCACGTAGTATTCGCCGTCGCCGAGGAACATGCTCGGCACTTCGACGACGGTGGAACTGTCGGCGAGCGCCTCGATCGGGGTGCCGGCCGCGATCCGCCCGTACAGCGGCAGCCGCGTGGTGTCGCGGACGCCGGCAAGCGGACGGCGCAGGGCGTGGAACGGGTAGCGGACGACATTGTCCCCCGGATCCGCCGCGCCCACGGCCAGCTCGCGCGGTGGCCTCAGCACCTCGATGGCCCGGGCACGATAGGCGAGCCGCCGGATGTAGCCACGCTCCTCGAGTCCCGAAATGAGGCGGTGGATTCCCGATTTCGAGCGCAGCCCGAGCGCGTGTCGCATTTCCTCGAAGGACGGGGGCACGCCGTGCTCGCGCATGTATGCATGAATGAAGCGGAGCAGCTGAAGCTGGCGCTGGGTCAGCACGGCCGATCTCCTCGGGAAACGGGCGCGGCGGGATAGCGGTGTTCTAGTTTGGTTCTCGTTTCGGGTCAAGCGCGCGCACAGGTGTCGCACGCAGCTGTCGCGGTGCTCGACGCCGGAGCTTCCGGAGCGCTATGCAGCGCCCCGGCGGGAGGACGGTCCCGCTCCTCGTTTCCCTCGTCTGCCTGGTGATGACGGAAGCCCTGCTCCTCGCCCTTGCGGTGGTCGCGCTCGCGGCCCTCGCCGGTCTCGCCGTCTGGCCGCGCGATGAGCCGGTCGGCATCTCGGGCGCCGTGATCGGCGCCGCGCTCGGTCTGCTCGGCTTTTCCCTCGCCGACCTCGCATCGCGGCTGCTTTCCTTCCCTCCCGAACTCGGTCCGATCCTGATTGCGCTGCTCGGGGCGGTGGTGGCGCTGTGGCGGCTCGATGCGGGGCGGCTGACCCTCTGGCGGGACGACCCTTCGCCCCAGGGGCGTGCGCGCTCGCTCCTGCTTGCGGCCATCTTTCTCGGGCCTGTCGTGGCGGCCGGGCTGCGCATGGGGACCGGGCCCTGGCCGGCCATGTTCTTCAACGTCGACACCGCCCATTACATGACCCAGGTGCAGGCGCTCCTGCGCTTCGACGACATGCCGCCGCCGTCGCTCAACAACCTCGGCTATCGCGTACCCTATCATTACGGCGTGCAGACCGCGGTGGCCGCGATCTCGCGTCTTTCCGGGCTCGCACCGCACACATCCGCCTTTCTCCTGCTGATGCCCCTGCTCGCGGCGGCGATCGCGGCGGTGGCATGGCGGTTCGCGGAGCAGGCGGCGAGGGCGAACCCGGCGCTGTCCCATCCCCTGCTTTATGCCCTGCTGCTGTTCCCGCTCGTGCTCTTCAAGGGCGGGCTCATCCGGCGCATCGCCACCTGGGCGCATCCCGATCCCGCGGTCTTCGCGGAGCGGCTCTTCCAGGGCCTGTTCACCGGCATCTATCCGATGATGAGCCAGCTCGCCGGCATGTTCGTGACCTACATGGTGCTCCATGCGCTGCTGTGGTGGCCGCCGCGCCGCGCCGCCGCGATCGCCGCCCTGCTCGTGGGCACGGTGACCTGGTTCAAGCCCGCCTATCTCATCCCCCTGGGTGGCGCCTTCGGCGCAGCGGCGCTGTGGCGGACGTATCGTGAGCGTTCCCTGAGGCCGCTCCTCGCCCCGGCGCTGGCGCTCCTCGCTGCCCTGCTGCTGCGCGGGCTCGCCTATCCGCAGGGACGCGTGAGCCTCGTCGTCGGCCTCGCTGCCTTCGAGGAGAACGACAAGCTGCTTGCCGGCGTGCTTGAGCTCGTCCTCATCTACGGCATCGTCGCCTTTCTCGTGGCGCGCCTGTCGCTGCAGAGCATCCCCTGGGCGCCTTTTCTGGGCGTCGGGGTATCGTTCCTGCTCTCCGCCTTTCTCGCCGTCGGCCACACCGATCTCGAGGGGCGCCTGGTGCTGACCAAGGACTTCGCCCAGACGCTGCATCCCACACCGGTGATTCTCGCGGGCATGCTGGTGTTCGCGCTCGCCCGGGGGTGGGGGCAGAACCCGGGCGCGGCTGCGCGCCGCCTGCGCATTGCCGCCGTCGTCCTCGTGGCTCTTCCCCTGTTGCGCCACCTCCTCGACGTGGCCACCATCGCGGTGGCGCCGCAGCGCTGGCACGAGTATGCGGACAACCGGGCGATCGGCGCGGCGCTCGCCCACATCCCGGTGGACTCGGCGGTCGTCGCCAGCAACGATCTGCGCTATCCGGCGGACGGCTATGCGCGCCATCACCTGCAGGCCCAGATGGCGGCCCTCTTCGGCCATCAGGCCTACAGCGCCAATCTGCGCTATGAGATGCCGCCCGATGCGCGGCGGCGCGCCGAGGCCCAGGCACGGCTCGCCGGGGGCAGCTGGGGGCCGGAGATCGAGCGCATCGCCTGGCGGGAGGGCTGGACCCATCTCCTCATTCACAGGCGCGCGCCGCATGTGGCGGACATCGATCTGCCGCTTGTCTACGAGAACGAGGCCTATGCCGTCTATGCGGTGCGCTGAACGGCATCCATCCAGGCGCCTCGAACCATGAAGGGCGGCCGCCTTCCCGACCTCATCATCGGCGGTGCGCCGCGCAGCGGGACCACGGCGCTCTGCCACCTGCTCGCGCGGCACCCCGAGATCTACGTGGCGCAGCCCTTCATTCCGGAGCCCAAGATATGTCTGTTCGAACGCCCCGGCGGGCGCACGCATGAGGAGGCGTACGCGGAGCTCTTCGCCGCGGCCCCGGCCGGGGCGAAGACGGTGGAGAAGACGAGCAACTACTTCGAAAACGAGGACGCCGCGGAGCGGCTCGCCCGCGTCGTCCCCGGCACCCGTTTCCTGTTCATCCTGCGGGAGCCGGCGGCCAGAGCCTGGTCGAACTATCTGTGGAGCCGGCGCAACGGGCTCGAGACCCTTTGCTTCGAGGAAGCGCTCGCGCGGGAGGAAAGCCGGTCCAGTCCCTTCACCGGCGAGCGTTCCTACGTGCGGCCATTCGACTACAAGCGCCGCGGTTACTACGATATCCACGCGGAGCGCTATCTTTCCGCGTTTCCGAGGGAGCGGATCCTCTTCGTGCTCTTCGAGCGCATGATTACGGAGACGGAGGCGGTCTGCGCGGAGATCCAGGCCTTCCTGGGTGTGACGGTGCGACCCCTCGGCCCTCTCACCGGCCGCATCAACAGCGCCACCGGATGCGCGCCGGCTCCGCAGCCGCACCCCGCCACCATGGCCGCGCTCAGGCGCCATTTCCGGCCACATGTGGAGCGCTTTGCGGCGCTCTCCGGCATCGACCTGTCGCCGTGGGGATACGGCGGGTGATGGCGGGGCGGGTCGCAGGCCTGCTGCCGCAGCTGCGGGCCGCCATTGGCATTGCCGGCTCTCTCCTGCTCTGCCTGTGGCTTGTCACGGTCATCGACTGGGGGCGATTTCTGGCTGCGGCCACACGCCTGTCGCCGCCCGCCATTCTTCTCGCGGCGCTGCTCGTGGCCGTCCATCAGCTCGCGGCGGGCCTGCGCTGGCACTGTCTGATTCGCAGCTGGTCCCGGGGGTGCCTGCGCGCGCATGTCGCGACCTTTCTCGTCTCCAACTTCTTCAGCCTGTTCACCCCCGGAGGTCTGGGCAGTGACGCCTATCGCGTCTACGCGGTCGGGCGCGCAGGAGTCGATCGCTGGCTGCTCGCGGGTGTGGTGCTGCGCGAACGGCTCGTCGGCCTCCTCGGATTCCTCGCGCTGTTCGCCATCGGCAGCCTGTGGTGGACGCGGGGCCGCGCCGCGGGCGAGGCGGCGGATTTCGTCGCCTGGGCGGGCGCGGCGATGCGGTTGAGCCTGTTCGCGACCGCGCTGGGCACGGCCGCCGTGCTGCTTTCGCCGTTGCTCCGCTCCCACCTCCCACGGCTGCTCGGGCCGCGGCTTCCACGCCTGGGCACGCTTGCCGAACACGCCGCCTTTCCCTCCCTCGGCGAGCTGCTCTCGGTGCTCGCTCTGACCGCCCTGATGCTCGCGAGCTGGTGGCTCGCGGCCCTGCTCCTCGGCCGCGATCTGGAGCTCGCGGTCGGCCCGGGATACCTCGCGGCGCTTCTGGCCCTCACCGAGATCAGCCGTTTTCTGCCCATCTCGGTGCAGGGCGTGGGTGTGCGCGAGGCGGTATTCATGACCGGGGTCGAGCTCGCCGGTGCGAGCGGCGAGAAGGGCGTGCTGCTCGTGGTCGTGCTCTACGTCCTCAACATGTTCATGCAGCTCGCTCTGTGGGGGGTCGGGATGGCCATGAGGGAGCAGCCCCGATGAACGCTGAGCGGCTTCCACGCATCTGCATCGTCACCCCCGTCTTCAACGAGGAGGCGGGCCTCGAGACCTATGTGCGGACGGTGCGGGAGGTCCTTCTCGAGCGGCGGGATGCGGAGTTCCGGGTGCTGTTCGTGGACGACGGCAGCACGGACCGGAGCTGGGAGCTGATCGAGCGCATCTGCCGCGAGGATCCGAGATTCCGCGGTCTGCGGCTGTCGCGGAACTTCGGCGCACATGTCGCCATCGCCGCCGGCCTCGAGCATGCGGAAGGCGACGCGGCCGTGATCCTGGCCTCCGATCTGCAGGATCCGCCGGAGACGGTGCTCGAATTCGTCGATCGCTGGCGCCGCGGCTTCCAGGTCGTATGGGGCAAGCGCCGGCACCGCGCCGAGAGCGCATGGCGGCGGCGGCTCGCCGACTTCTTCCTGTGGCTGCTGCGCAGCTACGCGCTCCCGCGCGGCACCAGGGCGACCACGGGCAGCTTTCTTCTCATGGATCGCGTCGTGGTCGACGCCTTCCGCCGCTTTCGCGAACACCACCGGCTGACCTTCGCGATCGTGGCCTGGACCGGCTTCCGGCAGGACGAGGTGCTGTACGACCGCCGCGCCCGCACCACCGGCCGCTCGGGCTGGACGCTTGCGAAACTCCTCGGTGCGGTGGGCGATGCGTTCGTCGGCTATTCGCGACTTCCCATCACGATCGTCAACGGCCTCGGGATCGGGACCTGCGTGCTCAGCTTCGCCCTCATGGGCTGGACGCTGATCAGCTATTTGCTGTGGGAGGTCCAGCCCGGATGGCCGAGCATCATCGTCACCATCACCTTCTTCTTCGGCGTGCTGTTCCTGATCCTCGGCATGTACGGCGAGTATCTCTACCGCATCTACGAAGAGGCCGTGCAGCGCCCGCTCTATCTTCTCGCCGAGACGGCAGGGGCGGAGCCGCCGCGAAGGCACGGCGCGCCTGCTGCGCCGGCGGAGGAGGAGGCGTGAGCCTGCGACGCGTGCGGGTGGCGGAGATCACCCTCCCCGAGCTCGCCTGGGCAGAGGGCCTGAGGGTGTCGCTTCCCGGGCGTCTCCTCGCCGGCCGGGTGCGCGGTGACGATGCGATCCGCGTCGATGAGGGGCTCCGCGCCGCGGCCCTGGAGCTTGCCCGGGATGCCGTCTCGGCCGTGCGCCTTCATGCGGCCTGGACCGGGCATCCGCCCCTCTCGGGGCGCCTGCCCTTCTCCTACCAGCGACTCCCGCCCGCTCTCCGCATGCTCTACGCCCACGCTCTGGGGCGCATCCAGAGGTGGCGCCAGGCCCGCTGGGCGGCCTTTCCCGGCTGGCCGCTCGATCTCAGCGCGGACTTCCTGGCCGATCTCCTGGGCGGCCCCGGAGCGCACCTGCGGCCGACCCCCGTCGTGCTCAGCCACGATATCGACAGTCCCGAGGGTCTGCACAACCTCATGAAGGATTTCCTTCCCCTCGAGGAGCGCTTCGGCGCCCGGTCGACGAACTTCGTCGTCCCCCGCGCCTGGCCGCTCGATCACGGTGCCCTCGGCGAGCTCGCCGCGCGGGGACACGAGATCGGCCAGCATGGCTATGATCATGCGAACCGGACGGCGTTTCTCGCGCCCGAAGCGCTCGCCGCCCGCCTCGATGCGACCGGGGACTTCGTGCGGCGCCATCGGGTATCCGGCTACCGCGCACCTTCGCTCCTGCGCACGCCGGCGCTGCTTGCCGCCCTCGCGCACCGCTACGCGTATGATTCGAGCATCCCCACCTCGGGCGGACCGTTTCCCCTTCCCAACAACGGCTGCGCCTCCGCGCGGCCGTTTATCGTCGAAGGCATTCTCGAGATCCCGCTGTCCCTGCCCAGGGACGGGACCCTGCGCTTTCTGGGCCACGGCGCGCGGCGAATCGCCCGGATGTGGATCGAGACCGCCGACATCATCGCCCGCTCGGGCGGGGTCGTGGTCCTGCTCACGCACTGCGAGCGGCGGTTTTCCGGCAATCCGGCCATGCTCGGCGCCTATGCGCGCTTTCTCGAACACGTCGCCGCACACCCCGAGCGGTTCCGCTTCCTGCGGGCCCGCGATCTGCAGGCAGCCGGCGATGCGGGAGCAGGGGCGCATGCATCCTGAAGCGATCGGCCGCGCGCGGTTCTGCTCCTCCCTCTCGGGTGCCGCCGAGATCGGCGCCATGCTCGAAGAGCTGCAGGGCCGCGCGCGCGCCTTCACCCTGCTCGATGCGGGCTGTGGTACGGGCGAACAGCTGCTCGCACTCGCGCAGCGGTTCCCGGCCATGTCCGGCGTCGGCATCGACATCGCGGCCGCGAACATCGCCGCGGCGCGCGCGAGGCTCCGCACGCGGCCCGATCTCAGAGGGCGGATCCGCTTCGAGCAGGCCGATCTCCGCGAATGGCGGCACGAGCCCTTCGATGTCGTGATCACCAACTCGGTCCTCTATCTCGTTCCGGGACCCACGGATGCGCTCGATGCACGCCTCGCGGCACTTACCCGACCGGGAGGGCTGCTGCTGCTGTGCGAGCCCGTGGCCTGTGTGCGCAACTCCGTCCTCATCGCCCTCCGCCGCATCCTGCGCCGTCTCCGCAGCCGGGCGCTCGAGCGGCTTGCGCTCGCGATCGCGAAACGCCTTCATCCCGATGCCGACATCGCCTTCCTCGAGGACCGCATTCCCTATCTCTACGTCGTCCCCGAGCGCATGAACGGCCCGGCCCGCGAGCGGGAGCTCGCGGCTTTCGGCTTCCGCAGGCTTGGCGAGCTTCTGGTGCCGGATGCGAGCATCGCGAAGCTGCGGCACAGTCTCGCGGTCTTCCGCCGCGAAGCGGCTGAGTTTCCTGTTGCCGGGCGCGCGTGGCGCGACTAGCCAACCGCCGGAGCCGCGAGATCGGGCGCATGGAGATGATCCGCATCGGGATCGTCGGATACGGATACTGGGGCCCCAAGCTGTTTCGCAACTTCCAGAACAGCCCGCACTTCGAGGTCGTGGGGGTGGCGGACCGCGCGGAGGATGTGCGCACCCGCCTGCGGGCCTGCTTTTCGAACATCGAGGTGTATGAGGACGCGATCGATCTCATCGAAGGCGGGCGTGTGGATGCGGTGGCGATCGCGACGCCCGTGGCGACGCATCACGCGATCGCCGCGCGGGCGCTCGATGCCGGGCTCCACGTATGGGTCGAGAAACCGATGGCGGCTTCGGCGGCCGAGGCGGAGGATCTCGTCGCCCGGGCGCGCCGCGCCCGCAGGGTGCTGCTCGTCGATCACGTGTTCCTGTTCTGCGGTGCCGTTCGCGCCATCAAGAGACTGATGGCGGAAGGGGCCCTCGGCAGGATCACCTATGTCGATTCGGTGCGCGTCAATCTCGGCCTCTTCCAGAACGACGTCAACGTGCTGTGGGATCTCGGCCCGCACGATCTCTCCATCATCGACTTCCTGTTCGGGGAGGAGCCGCTGCACGTCGAAGCGACGGGCTACTGCCATGCCGATCCGGCCCATCCGGACATGTGCTATGTGACCCTTCACTACCCCTCGAGCCGGATCGCCCATCTCAGCCTGAGCTGGATGTCACCGGTCAAGGTACGCCGCTTCGTGGTCGCCGGTGACGAGGCGATGCTCGTCTGGGACGACCTCAATCGCGAGGAGAAGGTCAAGATCTACCGCTCCGGCATCCGCTTCCAGCCCGCCGACGAACGCGATCTCCTCATTCCCGAATACCGGATCGGCGACATCTTCAGCCCGCGGGTGTCGAACGTCGAACCCCTTGCGGCGCTCACCGAGCACTTCGCCCGCCGCATCAGGGGGGAGGGGAGCGACGAGGTGGACGGAGAGCGCGGGCTGCGCATCGTGCGCCTGCTGGAAAGCGCCGACAGGGCGCTGCGCGCGCATCTCGCGGAGGTGGCGGCGAAGCGTCGGGAGCGGCCATGAGTGCAAGGGGGCGGGCGCTCGTCACCGGCGGCGCCGGATTCATCGGCAGCCATCTCGTCGACCGTCTCGTGGCCGACGGTCGTGCGGTGACGGTGCTCGACGACTTCTCCACCGGCCGTCTCGAGAATCTGGAAGCCGCCCGCAGCCGGGGTGATGTCCGCATCGTCGAGGGCAGCATTCTGAGCGCGGCTGATGTTACCGCGGCGCTCGAGGGGGCGGGGGACGTCTTCCACCTCGCGGTCGAATGCGTCCGCCGTTCCCTCGGCGACCCGCTGCACAATCACGAGGTCAACGCCACCGGCACCCTCAACCTGCTCGAGGCGGCGCGGCGCGCGGGCGTGCGCCGCTTCGTCTACTGCTCCTCCTCGGAGGTCTACGGCAATGCCGGCAGCGGGCGCCTCGACGAGGAGCGGACCGTGCCGCAGCCGACGACCGTCTACGGCGCCGCCAAGCTCGCAGGCGAGCACTATACCCTGGCCTACCACCGCACCTACGGTCTTAAGAGCGTGGTCCTGCGTCCCTTCAACGCCTACGGCCCGCGCGAGCATGACCGCGGCGATCTTGCCGAGGTCATTCCCCGCTTCGTGATCCGCGTGCTCAACGATCGCCCGCCGGTGATCTTCGGCAGCGGCGCGAGTGCGCGGGACTTCACCTATGTGACGGAAACCGCGCGCGGCATCGCCCGCGCCGCGGAGGTGGAGCAGGCGGTGGGAAGGGTGATCAACCTCGCACGGGGCGCCTGCGTGTCGGTCGCCGAGCTCGCGGAGCTCGTCTGCCGCCTCTGCCAGCGCCCGCATCTGCGGCCCATCCACCTGCCGCCGCGGCCGGGCGACATCCTGCGTCTGCATGCCGACACGCGGCGCGCCGAGGAACTGCTCGGCTACCGGGCCGAGATCGACATCGAGCAGGGGCTCGAGATGTATCTGCACTGGTTTACCCACCACTACCCCGATCCCTCGGCGCTGCTCGAGGAGGAGCCCGTGAACTGGCGGATGCCCGATGATGGGACCCGCGGGTGAGCGGAAAGCGCCCGAGATCGCCTTCGCCCGCCCCTTCTACGGGCCCGAGGAGGAGGCGGCGGTGGCCGAGGTCGTCCGCAGCGGCTGGGTCGCCTGCGGCCCGCGGGTGGAAGCGTTCGAGGAGGCATTCGCCGCCGCCTGCGGGGCGAAGCATGCCGTCGCCACCACCTCCTGGACGACCGGCGCCTTTCTCGTGCTGCGGGCGCTGGGCATTGGCCGCGGGGATGAGGTCATCGTTCCCTCGCTGACCTTCATCGCCACCGTCAACGTCGTCCGTCACCTCGGCGCCACGCCCGTGTTTGCGGACATCATCCCCGGCCAGTGGAACGTCGATCCCGAAGACGTGGCGCGCCGGGTGACCGCACGGACGCGGGCGATCATGCCCGTGGACCAGCTCGGGCTTCCCTGCGATATCGATGCGATCGCGGACATCGCCGCCCGCCACGGGCTCTTCCTGCTGGACGATGCCGCCTGTGCGGTGGGCAGCCGCAACCGCGGCCGCCCGGTCGGCTCGCTCGCCCCCTGTACGGTGTTCTCGCTGCATGCGCGCAAGGTGGTGACCACCGGCGAGGGCGGCATGATCCTCACCGACGACGCGGCGTTCGCCGAGCGCCTGCGGCGCCTGCGCAATCAGGGCATGTCGCTGCCGCCGCACCGGCGTCATGCCATGGCGCCGACCGTGTTCGAGACCTACCCCGAGGTCGGTTACAACTTCCGTTTGACGGATCTGCAGGCCGCCATCGGCCTCGTCCAGCTCCGCCGCCTGCCGGAGATGCTGGCGCGACGGGCGATGATCGCGCGTCGCTACAGCGAGCTGCTTCGCGGGCACGAGCTCCTCCAACCTCCAGCGGTCCCATCCTGGGCCACGCCCAACTGGCAGAGCTATCAGGTCCAGATGCGGCCCGGCTTCGCGCATCTCCGCAACGCCCTCATGCGCTGGCTGCACGAACAGGGCGTGCCGACCCGCCGCGGCGTGATGGCGAGCCACCGCGAGCCCCCGTACCAAAGCCTCGAAGCGCGGCTGCCGCACACCGAACATGCCGCCGACAGCTGCCTGCAGCTGCCGATGCATGCGGGCCTCACGGCCGAGGCGCAGGAGCATGTGCTCGACCGTCTGATGCGGGTCAGCGCCGAAGAGCTCGAACGATACCGCGAACGTGAGCAGGGAAGAGGGTGAGCGTGTTCGAGGAGATCACCGTCGAGCAAGGGACGATTCGCATCGAGCGCGTGCGCATGGGCCGCAACGTGCGCTATTTCGCCTTCGTCAATCTGTACCGCTGCGAGATCGGGGACGAGTGCAAGATCGGCGCCTTCGTCGAGATCCAGGAAGGCGTGCGCATCGGCCGGCGGTGCAAGATCTCCTCGCACAGCTTCATCTGTACGGGGGTGACCCTCGGCGACGACGTCTTCGTCGGTCACGGCGTCATGTTCATCAACGACCGCTATCCGCGGGCGAGCATCGACGGGCGGCCGGTGCGCGACGAATGGGAGCTGCTCGAGACCCGGGTCGAGGACGGCGTCTCGATCGGCTCCAACGCGACCATCATGGGTGGCGTGCGCATCGGCAGCGGCGCCATGATCGGTGCCGGTGCGGTGGTCACGCGCGACGTGCCGGCGGGCGCGGTGATGGTGGGCAATCCCGCCCGCCCGCTGAGGCGCGGCCGGTCCTCGTGAACAGCCGCGCAAGCTCCGGGGCATGCCCATGACGCCGACGGTCGTTCCCTTCACCGACCTTTCCTTCCAGTGGCGGGAAATCCGCGCCCAGGTGCTGCCCGAGATCGAGCGGCTGTTCGCGCAGAGCGCCTTCTGTCTCGGCCCCTGGGTCGAGGAGTTCGAGCGGCGCTTCGCCGAATATCTCGGCATCCCGCACGTGGTCGCGGTCAATTCGGGGACCTCGGCGGTGCATCTCGCGTTGCTCGCTGCCGGCATCGGCGCCGGCGACGAGGTCCTCGTCCCCTCGCACACCTTCGTGGGATCGCTCTGGGGTGTGCTCTACGCGGGAGCGCGCCCCGTGCTCTGCGACGTCGACCGGCAGACCGGCACGCTCGCCGTGGAGGATGCGCGCCGGCGCATCGGCCCGCGGACGAGGGCGGTCATCGCCGTCCATCTCTACGGTCAGGCGGCGGACATGGAAGGGATCCTGGCGCTCGCCCGCGAATGGAATCTGCGGGTGATCGAGGATGCGGCGCAGTCGCACGGCTGCCGGGCCGCCGACGGTCGTCTCACGGGAACCCTCGGTGATGTCGGCGCGTTCAGCTTCTACCCGGGCAAGAACCTGGGCGCAGCCGGCGAGGCCGGGGCGGTGGTGACCCGCGACGCCGCGGTGGCGGAGCGGCTCCGGGCGCTGCGCAACCATGCCCAGCGGGAACGTTACCGCCACGACGAGCTCGGGTTCAACTACCGCATGGACGGCATCCAGGGGCTCGTGCTCACCGCCAAGCTCGCGCATCTCGATCGCTGGACGCGTGCGCGGCGCGACATCGCCATGCGCTATTCGCGGGCGCTCGCGGATCTTCCGCTGGAGCTGCCGCAGGTGGTGCGCGGCGATCATGTGTACAGCCTCTATGTCGTCCGCACTCCCGAGCGGGACCGGCTGCGCGCATGGCTTGCCCGGCGCGGCGTGCAGACCGGCCTCCATTATCCCATCCCGCTGCACCGCCAGCCGTTCATGGAGCCATTCGGTGCCGGCGCGCTGCCGCTTCCGGAGAGCGAGCGATGGGCCTCCTTCGGACTTTCGCTGCCGCTCTACTACGGGATGAGCGAGGAGCAGACCGATTTCGTCATCGCCGCGGTGCGGGCGTTCTTCGGGCGCGAAGCATCCCGGTGATGCGGCCGCCGCGTCTTCAGCCCGGGAGGTCGATCACGAGGCCGTCGAAGGCGGGCTCGATTCCCCGTGGCAGCCGGTCGTACCAGCGGCGGTAGGAAACCTCGTGGTTCATGTGGGTGAGATAGGCCTGACGGGGCCGCACCCGCTCGATCCAGCCGAGGGTGCGGGCGAGATGGGCATGGGAGGGGTGGGGTTTTTCGCGCAGCGCATCCACGATCCAGACCCGGACCCCGA
Source organism: uncultured Geminicoccaceae bacterium (assembly GCA_964532215.1). Classification (GTDB taxonomy): domain Bacteria; phylum Pseudomonadota; class Alphaproteobacteria; order Geminicoccales; family Geminicoccaceae; genus HRBIN39. The sequence goes on along the minus strand of CAZHHU010000041.1, from coordinate 7,130 downwards.
TGAGGGCATCGAAGGCTGCGTCGTCGAGGCCGTCGCAGTCCGTCGAATAGGCGAAGTCGCCGATGCGGAAGCCCCAGCTCCAGCCGCGTCCGTGTTTCTGACGGAACATGAGCACTTCCGCCGGGCCGACGCGGAACCAGCCCTCCTCGCGCGGATGGGCCTCGAGCTCCGGCCGCCAGAAGCCGAAGCTCTCCTTGCCGCCCTCGAACACGTAGGGAAAGCGGGCGCGGATCCGCGCGAACACCTCGGGATGAGCGAAGGTCGGGATCGCGCGTCCGGTGATGTTGTTGATCTGCCGCAGGTCGTCGATGCCGTGCAGATGGTCGGCGTGCGCGTGGGTGTAGAGGAGCGCGTCGATGGCGCCGATGCCGGCATTGAGGCACTGCTGGCGCAGATCCGGGCCGGTGTCGATCAGGATGCGGTAGCCGTCGATCTCGACGAAGAGCGCGCAGCGCAGCCGCTTGTCGCGCGGATCCCCGGAGCGGCATACGGCGCAGCGACAGCCGATCTGCGGGACGCCGGCGGAAGTGCCGCAGCCCAGAACCGTAACCCGGATCATGCAGGCTCGACCGCTCGCGCGCGGTGGAACAGCCGCAGCGCGTTGTCCGTGGTCACGCGCGCGACCTCGCCGAGAGACAGCTCCTTGAGCGCCGCAAGCCGCTTCGCTGTCTCGACGAGATAGGCCGGCTCGTTGGTGCGTCCGCGATGGGGCACGGGGGCGAGATAGGGGGCGTCCGTCTCGAGCAGGAGCCGCTCGAGCGGCAGTTCGCGCACGATGGCGCGCAGCTCCTCGGAGCGCCTGAAGGTGAGGATGCCGCCGATGCCGAGATGAAAGCCGAAAGCTAACGCACGCTCGGCGAGCTCCCGCCCGGAGCTGAAACAGTGGAGCACACCGGTGAAGGCGCCCGCTGCCATCTCCTCTTCCAGGATGCGGGCGGTATCTTCGTCCGCCTCGCGGGTGTGGACGACGAGCGGCAGGCCGGTGCGGCGCGCAGCCTCGATGTGGGCGCGGAAATTGCGCTCCTGTGCCGCCTGCGGGGCGAAGTCGTAGTGATAGTCGAGGCCGGCTTCGCCCACCCCGACAACCCGCGGATGGCGTGCGGCCTCGACGAGCGGCGCGGGATCGTCGAGACCTTCCTCCCCGGCGTGATGGGGATGGACACCGAGCACCGCCCACACCTCGGGATGCGCTTCGGCGAGTTCCAGCACATGCGCCCAGCCGGCGCGGCGCGTGGCGATGGTCACGATCATCACGACGCCCGCCGCGCGCGCCCGCGCGATCACCTCTTCGAGGCGCTCGACGAGGCCGGGGAAATCGAGGTGACAGTGGCTGTCGACGAAGCGCACGGGATCAGTTCCCGTCCTGGTAGCGGGGGAACACCGGCGAGGGCGGCGGCAGCGTCGTCCCGGGCCGGAGAGAGGTCCCCGCGGGCCCGAGGTTGCGGAAGCTCCGCGCCTGCGGCGGGACCGCGAGGAGATCGAGAATGCGATCCGAGGAGCCGGGGAGGAAGGGGCGGGTCAGGGTGGCGATATGGCGGATCGTCTCGGCCAGGGTCCAGAGCACGGTCCGCATCCGTGCCGGGTCGCTCCTGCGGAGCGCCCAGGGCGCCTGTGCGTCGACGTAGCGATTGGCCTCGCCCACGACCTCGAACACGAGCTCGAGCGCGCGGTGGAGCGCCTGCGCCCGGACCGCCGTCCGCATGGCATCGAGACAGCCGTGGGCGCGCGCGAGCAGCTCCTCGTCCTCGCGCCGCAGCTCGCCGGGGTCGGGAATGCGGCCCTCGCAGTTGCGGGCGATCAGGGTGAGGACGCGCTGGACGAGGTTGCCGTAATCGTTGGCGAGGTCGTGGTTGATGCGCCGCACCATGGCCGCGTGGCGGAAATCGCCGTCCTGGCCGAAGGGGACCTCGCGCAGGAGGTAGTAGCGGGTCTGATCGAGGCCATAGCGGCGCACGAGATCGTGGGGGTCGATGATGTTGCCCAGGGACTTGGAGATCTTCTCACCCTCGTTGGTCCACCAGCCGTGGGCGAAGACGCGCCTCGGCGGCTCGATGTCCGCCGCCATGAGGAAGGCCGGCCAGTAGACGGCGTGGAAGCGGAGGATGTCCTTGCCGATGACGTGAACATCCGCGGGCCAGAAGCTGCGGAACAGCTCGCCCTCGGTGTCCGGGTAGCCGAGCGCCGAGATGTAGTTGGTGAGCGCATCGAGCCACACGTAGATGACATGGTCGGGATCTCCCGGCACCGGGATGCCCCAGCGGAAGGTGGTGCGCGAGATGGAGAGATCGGTGAGGCCGCCGCGCACGAAGCTCACCACCTCGTTGAAGCGCGTCTGCGGTCCGACGAAATCCGGACGGGCGTCGTAGAAGGCGAGAAGCCGTTGCTGCCAGGCGGAAAGACGGAAGAAATAGCTCGGCTCCTCCACCCACTCCACGGGAGCCCCGCTCGGCGCCCGGCCATCCACGAGTTCGCTCTCGCTGTAGTAGGCCTCGTCCCGGACCGAGTACCATCCCGCGTATTTGCCGAGATAGATGTGACCGTTTTCCGCGAGTCGGGTCCAGAGCGCGCGCACCGCCCGCTTGTGGCGCTCCTCCGTGGTGCGGATGAAGTCGTCCGGCGAGAAGTTCATGAGGTTCGAAAGCTCGCGGAAGCGCTCGGAGACGCGGTCGGTGAACGCCTGGGGCTCCATTCCCGCCTCGCGGGCGGCCTTCTCGACCTTCTGGCCGTGTTCGTCGGTGCCGGTGAGAAAGTGCACGCGCCGCCCGTCGAGCCGCATGAAACGGGCGATCGCATCGCAGGCGAGGGTGGTATAGGCGTGGCCGATGTGCGGCACGTCGTTGACGTAATAGATCGGCGTGGTGATGTAGAACGCGTCCGGAGCGGACATCGACCTCTCCGTCAGAACTCCCGGCCGAGCGCATCCGCCGTCGCGTCACCGCGGATGGTCGCGAGCGCGACGACCAGGCTGTGCTCGGGATCGAGATGGAGACTTTCCGTCTGCCTCGCGAGGGCGAGGAACTTTTCCCACAGACCCGCCGCTTCCTCAAGGGGCAGGCGGCGGAGGATCGCGGCGAGCTTGGCGGCCTCTCCGGCCGTGAGTTCGGGCTCGAGAGGCAGCCCGAGGCCGAGGCGGACGGCGCGGCGCAGGATCTCCTGCGGGACCGTCAGGGCGAAGGCGATGCCCCAGTCGCGGGCCAGAGGGGCGAGCGCGGCGGCGGCCTCGAGGGCCGAAGCCGCATGCTTTGCGGCGAGCTGGTCGAGAAGACGGGCGTAGAGGTCGAGAAAACCGGCCCGGGCGAGGCGCAGCGCATGGCCGAGACGTCCGCCTGCGACCGCGGCAAGCCGGCGTCGGGCCTCGGGATCGAGGTCCGGCGCCATCTGTTCGAGCGCCCGCATGAGTTCCGCATTCCCGAGCGGACGGAGCGGCAGGCGGAGGCAGCGCGAGAGAATCGTCGCCGGGATCGCCGCCGGTTCGTGGCAGACGAGCAGGAACAGCGTTCCCGGAGGCGGTTCCTCGAGAACCTTGAGGAGCGCATTGGCCGCATGGCGGTTGAGATCGTCCGCGGCGTCGATGAGCACGACGCGACGTCCACCGTAGCCGGTGCGGTGCAACCGCGCGACGAGATCGCGCACGGCAGCCACCGGGATCTCGCGCGCACGGGCGCTTGCCTGGCTCTCGAGGTCGAGAACCTGCAGTTCGGGGTGCGCGCGCTCGCGCAGCTGCCGGAAGAGGGGACTTTCGGGATCGTGACAGCGACCGCGTTCGGCCTCCGGCGCGAGCCACTCGCGCGCCATGTGCCAGGCGAGCGTCGCCTTGCCGATGCCGCCCGCACCGCTCAGCGCCCAGGCATGCGGCATCCGTCCACGTGCGCGGGCGCGACGGAAGCGCTCGAGCGCATCTTCGTGGCCGAAAAGCGCGGCCGTTTCCGCGGGGTGGGGGATGAGGACGCTGTTCACTGCGGCAGTCGGAACCGTTCGCGGATCGCCCACCAGATGCGTTCGGCGAGATCGTGCTCGGAAAGCCGCGCGTCAACGACGAGAAACCGTTCGGGCTCCCGTGCCGCGAGCTCCAGAAAGCCGCGGCGTACCTGCTCGTGATAGGCGAGCGCCCGGGCTTCGAAGCGCCCCGCGTTGCCCGCCCTGCGGCTGCGGGCGAGGCCGGTGTCGGCGGGAATGTCGAGGAGCACCGTGAGATCGGGCCGGGCGAGCTGGAGCAGCGGTTCCTGCAGGCGGTCGACGAGGGCCAGGCCGAGTCCGCCGGCGATACCCTGATAGACCCGGGTCGAATCGTGGAAGCGGTCGCACAGCACCCATTTCCCTTCCGCGAGCGCGGGATGGATGCGTCGCGCCACATGGTCGGCCCGGGCGCCGAGAAAGAGATAGAGTTCGGCAAGGGGCGTCCAGCGCTCCGCCGATCCTCTGAGCAGCAGCCGCCGGATGGCTTCGGCGCCCGGTGTGCCGCCGGGCTCGCGGGTCGCGAGCACCTCGACACCCGAACGCCGCAGCCGCGCCGCGAGATGGCGCAGCTGGGTGGACTTGCCGGCGCCTTCACCGCCTTCGAAGGTGATGAAGCGCCCGCCGGCGCTCACGAAGGGCCCCAGAGCAGGTAGCCGAGCGCACTCGTGATGCGGCCGAGCACGCTCGCCCGGGCAACGCTGCGTCCGGCGACGAGCGGTACCGTGAAGGGCTCGATGCCCGGTGCGGTGATCTCGAGCTCGCCGAGCCGTTCGCCCTTGCGGATCGGAGCGGGGATGGGGCTCGAATAGCGCGCCTTGACGACGAGATTGCGCCGTGCCTGACGGGTCAGGGTGACCGCGATGAGCCCCTCCCCCACGAGGGGGACGCTGGGCTCGGCCCCGAACCAGACCGCGGCCTCGACCACCGGGGCGCCCGCCTCGAACAGGCGGTACTCGCGGAATTCGCGGAAACCGAATTCGAGCAGCCGTTCGGCCTCGATGGCGCGCTGGCGCGCGCTCTCCAGTCCGGCGACGACGAGGATGAGGCGGCGGCCGTCGCGCTCGGCGGAGACCACGAGGCCGTAACCTGCTTCCTTGGTGTAGCCGGTCTTGACGCCGTCGACGCCGGGTACGCCCTTCTGCAGCAGCGGGTTGCGGTTGCGCTGGGTGATGCGGTTGTAGGTGAAGCTCTTTTCGGAGTAGATCGCATAGTACTCGGGAAATTCGCGGATGATGAGGGCGGCAAGCCGCGCGAGATCGCGCACGCTCATGTAGTGTTCGGGGTCGGGGAGACCGGTGGCGTTGGCGAAGTGGCTGCCCGTGAGGCCGAGCTCGCGCGCCTTTTCGTTCATGAGCTCGGCGAAGGCCTTCTCGCTGCCCGCCAGGGCTTCGGCCAGCACCACGCAGGCATCGTTGCCGCTCTGCACGATCATGCCGCGCAGCAGGTCGGCCACCTTGACCCGTTCACCCACCTCCACGAACATCTGCGAGCCGCCCATGCGCCACGCCTTTTCGCTCACCGGCAGTTCGTCGTCGAGCGAGAGACTGCCCTCGCGCAGGCGTTCGAAGACGAGATAGGCGGTCATGAGCTTGCTCATGGAGGCGGGAGGCAGCGGCTCGTCCGGATTTTTCGCATACAAGACCTGGCCGGTCCGATAGTCGACGAGAATGGCCGCCCTGGCTGCGGTGTCGAAGGTCACCGCGGCCGGCGACAGGCCCGGCCACAGGACGAGGAGGACGAGGAGCAGGATCCGGAAGGACGGCATGTCCGACCTCAGCTCGCTTCGAGATCCGGGGATGTGCCCGCACAGGCGCTCATAGCGCTGCCCGGCGGCGGCGTGTAGAGAAAAGCGTCCCCATATCCCATGGCCCGCAGCCGCTGCAGGATGCGCTCGGCACGCCGCGCCTCGGCATAGGGGCCGAGGCGGACCCGCAGCAGGCCGTCGCCGCCCCCGCCCTCGACCTGCACCGGCCCGAGTGCGCGCAGCCGCGCGGCCTGGCGCCGGGCTCTTGCGGCATCGTCGAACGCACCCACCTGGACGAAGACCGGCCGTCTGCAGGCGCGCGCCGCTCGCGCGGAGGCGACACGGCCCGATGCCTTCGCCCATGCGGGCCGCGGCCCGCGCGCATCGGCGAGGGCGAGAAAGCGGACGCGCACGCGCGCGATGCCCTGCTCGCGGAAGCCGAGCGCCGCGGCGGCGGCTTCCGAGAGATCGATGATGCGCCCGCCGTAGAAGGGGCCGCGGTCGTTGACCCGGACGCGGATGCTGCGCCCGTTCTCGAGATTGGTGACCTCGACGAGGCTCGGAAGCGGCAGTGTCGGGTGTGCGGCGGTGAGCCGGCGGGGATCGAAGATCTCTCCGTTGGCGGTGCGCCGGCCGCGGAATTCCTCACCATACCAGCTCGCGATCCCGACCTCTTCGTAGTCGGGCTCGAAGCGGGGCACGTAGCGCCGGCCATCGACGACATAGGGTGCGCCGAGCTTGTACGCTCCGGGCGCACGCACAAGAGGCGGTTTGTGCGGTTCGGGCTCGGGGGTGGTGCTGCAGGCGGCGACCGCGACAAGAGTGCAGAGCAGAGCCAGCAACCGCCCCCGCACCCCGGGCTTGCCACTCACGCACTGCCTCCGGAGGTTGTGAGCGCATCGCCGAGAAGGCCGACCGAAAGGGCGAAATGGGTCGAGCGGTTCCAGCGCAGCAGCACGCGGAAGTTGTCGTACACCAGGAAGGCGGGCCCGTCCCGCCCGTCCGGCAGGAGCAGCGAGGCCTCGATCGCCGCCCGGGGGAGGGCGCCTCCGTCCTTCCGCCGCACGCCCGCCCGCGCCCAGCTCGCAAGCGGCGCACGGCGCGAAAGGCCGGCCCGGGCGGCGGGCCCCGGCTTCTCGAGGCGGACCTCCCGACCCCAGCGCCAGCCGGGGCGCCAGCCGGAGCGGTGGAGATAGCGGGCCATCGAGGCGAAGACGTCGGGCAGGCTGTGCCAGATGTCCCGTCTTCCATCGCCATCGAAGTCGACCGCATGGGCGAGGAAGGTCGTGGGCATGAACTGGGGCTGACCCATCGCCCCTGCCCAGGACCCGTACATCTCCCGGGGGCTGATGTGCCCCTGATCGAGAATGCGCAGCGCCGCCAGCAGTTCGCGACGGAAGAAGCGGGCCCGCCGGCCGTCGAAGGCGAG
>CAZHHU010000040.1:11280-22659 GCA_964532215.1 uncultured Geminicoccaceae bacterium | reverse complement strand
GCCCAGGAAAAGGCCGAACCCAAAGGCGTCGTCGCCTATCGCATTGCCGTCATGCGCACCCTCGGCGCGCAGATGATGGCCATCAAGACGGCACTGACCGAAACGCCGCAATTCGCCGGCAACGTCGCCTGGCATGCCCGCATCCTGCACGATGCGCTCGAGAATCTCGACGCGCACACCGACGCCCTCTTTCCCGCGGGATCGACCGAGAACAGCAACGCGCTGCCCGCGATATGGGAAAAGAGGGCGGAGTTCGAGGCCGCGGCCAGGAAGGCTTATGAGCTCGCCGATGCCTTTCTCGAGGTGAGCGGGAAGAGCCGGGACCCGAAGACCCTGCTGCCGGCCTTCGCGAAGCTCGGCAAACAGGGCTGCGGGGGCTGTCACGAGACCTTCCGGCGCAAACCGCAGGGCTGAGGCGACGCCCTGTCGTTGCGCCGCGGCCGTCTGCTCGCGGGGCTCTGCGCGCTCCTGCTCGTGAGCGTGCAGGGTCCCCGCGCCGCCGGGGACGGCGAGCTCATCGCCGCCATCGGCGGCTGTACGAACTGCCACACCGCATCCGGCGGTGCGCCCTTTGCGGGGGGCGCGCCGCTCCAAACCCCGGTCGGCGTTTTCCATCCCCCGAACATCACCCCGGACGTCGAAACCGGAATCGGCGGCTGGACCTTCGAAGATTTCCGCCGCGCCATGCGCGAGGGGCGCGCGCCCGACGGATCGCCATATTACCCTGCCTTCCCCTACACCTCCTATCACCGCATGTCGGAGGAGGACCTGCGGGCTCTCTTCGCCTATCTGCGCGGGCTCGAGCCCGTGCGGAAGGCAAGGCGGCCACATGAGCTGCGTTTTCCCTACAACTTCCGCTTCGGGCTCTACCTGTGGCAGTGGCTGTTTCACGAGCCCCGCGTCTTCGAGCCCGATCCCGCGCGGAGCCGGCTGTGGAATCGCGGTGCCTATCTCGTGCTGGGGCCCGGACACTGTGCCGAATGTCATACGCCGCGCGGCTGGCTCGGACAGCTCGACTGGTCACGGCCCTTTGCAGGCAATCCGCAGGGGCCGGACGGAAAGCCCGTGCCGAACATCACGAGTGATCCCGAAAAGGGGATCGGTCGCTGGAGCATCGATCAGATCATGTTCTATCTCGAATACGGCATGCGGCCGGACGGCGACTTCGCGGGCGGCGCCATGGCCAAGGTGATCGAGAACGGAACCGCGAAACTGCCGCCCGAAGACCGGCGCGCGATCGCCACCTATCTGAAGAGCCTGCCGCCGCACTGAGAGCCGGCACCAGCCGCGAGGATTGTCCGCTCCCCCGCAGGACTTTACATCGCTGCCCGGAAGCCGAGCCGACGGGGCCCGCGGTGGAGCTCAGAACGCCGGATGCTGCGATCCGTTTCGAGGAGAAGGTCCCGGAGGGTCGCGCCGTCTTCGAGGGCGCGTGGCGTCTTTCCGACGCGCTTCCCCCGCTCGCCGACATCGAGCGTCTGATCGCGACCACGCCGGTGCGGCGGCTCGAGATCGTCGGCTCCGCGATCACGGCCTGGGACAGCCGGCTCGTCGCCATTCTCGCCCGCCTCGAAGGCCTTGCTCTCCGCCGCGGGCTCGAGGTGCACCTCAGAGGCTTTCCCCACGGGGTGGAGCGACTGCTGGCGATGGCGGCAAGGGGCGGGACCGTGCGCCCGCCGTCACGACCGCGCCCCGGTCCCCTCGCGCACCTCGGACTGCTCGCGCTGCGCGCCCGGCAGGAGACGCTCGCCGCCCTCGCGTTTCTGGGCGAGCTCGCGTTCGCGCTGCTGCGGCTCGTGCGCGGGCGGGCCGATCTCGAGCTGCGCGATGTTCTCCTGTTTCTGCAGCGCTGCGGCAGCGATGCCCTCCCCATCGTGAGCCTGATCAGCCTGCTCGTGGGCGTGATCCTCGCCTTCGTGGGCGCGATGCAGCTCGGCCGTTTCGGTGCGGAGATCTATGTCGCCAACCTCGTGACCCTGGGCATGGCCCGCGAGATGGGTGCGCTCATGGCGGCGATCATCATGGCGGGGCGCACGGGTGCCGCCTTTGCGGCCGAGCTCGGCACGATGCAGACCAACGAGGAGATCGACGCACTCCGCACGCTGGGCATATCCCCGGTCGACTATCTCGTGCTGCCCCGGCTCCTCGCGCTCGCCCTCATGATGCCCCTGCTCGCGCTCTATGCCGACGCCGTCGGCATGCTCGGCGGCGCGCTGAGCGCGGTGGGGCTCTTCGATCTCACGCTCCTCCAGTACTACGAGCAGAGCCTGCAGTTCATCGATTTCGGCGATTTCGGTGCCGGCCTCGGCAAGGCGGCGCTGTTCGGCTGGCTCGTGGCCTTCGCCGGCTGCTACCGGGGCATGCACGCCACGCGGAGCGCGGCAGGCGTCGGTGAGGCCGCAACCTCGGCGGTCGTTCTGTCGATCGTCCTGATCGTGCTCGGCGACGCGCTCATGACGGTCATCTACTATGTCCTCGACATCTGAGCCGCGCGGTCGCGGCCGCGAGATCTGCATCGAGGTGCGCGGGCTCACGCTCGGCTACGGCGGCACGCCCGTGCTGCGGGACATCGATTTCCGGGTGCGGCGCCGCTCGATCTTCATCGTCATGGGCGAGAGCGGCTGCGGCAAGAGCACGCTGATGCGCGCCATGATCGGGCTGCTGCCACCCCTCGACGGCGACATCTACTATGCGGGCGCGCCGTTCTGGGGCGCGGATCCCGCGACAAGGCAGCAGGTGCAGTGCCGTTTCGGGGTTCTCTTCCAGAGCGGCGCGCTGTGGAGCTCGCTCACCGTCGGCGAGAACCTCGCCCTGCCGCTGCGCCGCCACACCACCCTCGCGCCGCGGGAAATCGCGGATCTCGTGGCCTTCAAGCTCGCCCTCGTGGGCCTCGGGGGGCGAGAAGAGCTCTATCCGCACGAGCTTTCGGGCGGAATGCGGAAGCGGGCGGGAATTGCGCGCGCACTCGCGCTCGACCCCGAGCTCGTGTTCCTCGATGAACCGTCAGCGGGTCTCGATCCGCCGACCGCGCGCAATCTCGACGAGCTCATCCTGGAGCTGCGCGACAGCCTCGACATCACCTTCATCGTCGTCACCCACGAGCTCGCGAGCCTGCTCACGATCGGGGACGATTCGATCTTTCTCGACGCGCAGACGCAGACCGTGCTCGCTTGCGGACCGCCGCGCCGGCTCGCGCGCGACGGTCCGCCCAAGGTGCGCGCCTTTCTCACCCGCGGCGCCGATCGCGGCGCCGTCCCAGCAACGGAACCGCGATCATGAACCGGAGCGCAAATCCGGCGCTCGTCGGGGCGTTCGTGCTCGGCGCCCTGGCGATTCTGGTGGCGATCATCCTCATCCTCGGTGGGGGCACCCTGTTCGAGCGGCGCGTCCGCTTCGTCGTCTATTTCGACGAATCGGTGAAAGGGCTGAGACGCGGTGCCAACGTCGCCTTCCGCGGCGTTCCCGTGGGCACGGTCAAGGAGATCCGTGCGGAATACGCGCTGCCGACCGGAACGGTGGAAGTGCCGGTGGTGATCGAGATCGATCCCCAAGCCCTGAGCATCCGCGACGGCAGGGCGGTGGACGAACGGCTTCTGCAGCGGCTGGTGGATGCGGGGCTGCGCGCGCAGCTCCAACTCGAGAGCCTGCTCACGGGGCAGCTCTACGTCGCCCTCGACATCCATCCCGAAGCCGCGCCGCCGCGGCGCCACCCCGAGGCCTCCTATCCGGAGATTCCGAGCCTCCCTTCTCCCTGGTCGCGACTTCGCGCGAGCCTCGACGAGCTGATGGTGGAGCTGCCCGCCACGGTGGCCCGGGCGAAGGAACTGCTCCGGCGCATGGAGCGACTTCTGAACGATCGGAATCTGGAACGGGCGGCGAGACTTCTCGACGGTGCCGCACGCACGACCGACGAGCTCGCCCGCTCGGCCCGCGAGCTCTCCCCGCTGCTCGCGGAGGTGCGGGCAACCGCGCAGGAACTGCGCGCGCTGCTCGCCGATCTGGGGGCGCGGATCGAACGCCGGGATGCCGACCTCGCCCGCAGCCTCGCGAGTGTCACCGAAGCGGCACGCCGCTTCGCCGTCATGAGCGAGGAAATCCGTCGCATGGTTGCGAACAGTCGTCCGGGCATCGAGGATTTCAGCCAGACCGGCCTGCCGCTGCTCATCGGCCTCATCGAGGACACGACCCGGATGGTCAACGAGCTCGACGCGCTGCTGCGGGACATCCGTCAGGATCCGGCACGGTTCTTCTTCGGGGACCGGGTCTACGAGGGGATAAAGCCTTGAACGGCCCGGGCACGCCTGCGGGCGTGAGGCGGCGGACCGTCTGCCGCACCCTGTTTGCGGCACTGCTCGGCGGCTGCGCCGGGCTCCCCCGTCCGGGACCGGCGCCGCGGGTCTATCGCCTCTCGCCGAAGACGACCTTTCCCGCCGACCTCCCCCGGGTGGACTGGTCGCTCGCGGTCGCCGAGCCGCTCGCCGAGCGGGCCCTCGATACCGACCGCATCGCCGTCGTGCGTGGCGGATTCGAGGTGCTGTACTTTGCGGGCGTGCTGTGGAGCGACCGCGTACCCGCCATGCTCCAGCTCCTCATGGTGCAGTCCTTTCTCGCCTCGGGCGCGCTCGCAGCGGTCGGAACCGACCGCGACATCTTCCGCCCGGACTATCTCCTGCGCCCGGTTCTCCACGCCTTCCAGGTTCAGGAGCGGCCGAAGCAGGGACGCGTCGTACGCATAAGCTTTTCGGCATCCCTGCTGCGCATGCCGCGCCGGCGCATCGTTCTCGTGCGACGCTTCGCCGAGGAGCGACCGGTGGTCGAGCGTTCGATGGCGGCGATCGTGCGCGCCTTCGACGAAGCGCTGGGCAAGGTTCTCAAGCGTCTCGTGATCTGGACCATCGAGACGGGCCAGAAGGACCGCCGTGCACACGGCCTGCCCGGTGCGGGTCTTCTCTGAGAAATCCCTGCGGAGCGGTGACCGCCGCTTGGAGCGTCGCGCCACGGCGCCTAGATGAAGGCCGCAGCCGGGCCCGAAGCGGGCCCAGACATGGGGAGGTCTCCGCGATGCGTCTGCACACCCATCCCGCCTCGCCGTTCGGCCGCAAGGTGCTGGTCGCGGCGCACGAGCTCGGCATCGCCGATCGCATCACCGTGGAGCACCGGGCGCTCACGCCGGTGGAGCCGAACGCCGCCGTGGTCGCGGACAACCCGCTCGGCAAGCTTCCCACGCTCGTGCGCGACGATGGCGAACCGCTGTTCGATTCCCGCGTGATCTGCGAATACTTCGACGAGCTCGTGGGCGGGGGGCGGCTGCTTCCCCGTGACGCCGCCGCGCGCTGGCGCGCGCTTCGCCTGCAGGCACTCGGCGACGGCATGATGGAAGCGAGCATCCTCGCCCGCTATGAGACCGTGCTGCGCCCCGAGGAGCTGCGCTGGCACGCCTGGGTCGAACACCAGAAGCTCAAGGTCCGCCGTGCCCTCGACTGGCTCGAGCAGCGGGCCGAGGAGGAACTCGGCGAACAGGCCCACCTGGGCACGATCACCGTCGCCTGTGCCCTCGGCTACCTCGATTTCCGCTTCGGCGCCGACCGCTGGCGCGAAGGGCGGCCGCAGCTCGCGCGCTGGTTCGAGGACTTCGCGCAGCGACCCTCGATGATGGCCACCGTGCCGGCCGAACTCGAGGCGGCCTGAGGCCGCCGGGTACCCTTGCGTGGCTTCGCCTGGGGGGTAAATATGCGGGCGCGATGGGCGCCCGATCCGAGGCGCCGGGTGTCATACCGCGATATACCCACGCCTCGCCGAGACCCGAATGTAGTCGTGTACGGAGGTGAGCCGTGCAGGCGATGGTCGCGCTCGAGCGGCTGTCCAAGCATTTCGGCCCCGTGCAGGCGGTCCGTGACGTAAGCTTCACCGTCTCGCGGGGCGAAGTTCTGGGCTTTCTCGGCCCCAACGGGGCCGGCAAGACGACCACCATGCGCATGATCACGGGCTTCGTGCCGCCGAGCTCGGGAACGGCGCGGGTGCTCGGCTTCGAGGTCACGCAGGCCCCGCTCGAGGTCAAGCGACGGGTCGGCTATCTGCCCGAAGGCGCACCGCTCTATGGCGACATGACGGTGCTCGGGTTCCTGAACTTCGTCGCCGAGGTGCGGGGCTTCTCGGGTCGCGGGCGCGACCGTCGGGTGGCGGCGGCGGTGGAGCGCACGGGTCTCGGCGAGGTCCTCTATCAGCCGATCGAGACCCTCTCCAAGGGATACAAGCGCCGCGTCGGCATCGCCCAGGCGATCCTCCACGATCCCCCGGTGCTCATCATGGATGAGCCCACGGACGGGCTCGACCCCAACCAGAAGCACGAGGTCCGCAGGCTCATCGCGGACATGGCGCCCGAGAAGGCGATCATCGTCTCCACCCACATCCTCGAGGAGGTCGATGCCGTCTGCACCCGGGCCATCATCATCGCCCGCGGCCGCATCGTGGCGGACGAGACGCCGGATGCGCTGCGGCGGCGTTCGCGCTGGCACAATGCCGTGCGCGTCGCCCTCGACCGCGATCGTGCACGCGAGCTCCTGGACGAGCTCGCGAGGCTGGCCGGGATCCGCTCCGCCGAGCTGCTGCGGGAGCAGGACGGCATCGCGGAAATCGCCCTCTTTCCCGACAATGGCGCCGAGATCCTGAACCCGGTGCGCGCGTTTCTGGAAGCGCGGGATGCGGGCGTGCGGGAAGTCGTCGTGGAGCGTGGGCGGCTCGACGAGGTGTTCCGTCAGCTCACCACGGCGATGCAGGAGACAGCTTGAGGGAGAGCTGCGGTGCGCGGGACCTGGGTGGTATTCAAACGGGAACTGGCGGCCTATTTCACCACGCCGCTCGCCTATGTCTTCATCGTCATCTACCTCGCCCTCGCGGGCGCGCTGACCTTCTACGTGGGAGGCTTCTTCGAGCGCGGTCAGGCCGATCTCGAGCCCTTCTTCGTCTTCCACCCCTGGCTCTATCTCTTCCTCGTCCCCGCCATCGCCATGCGGCTGTGGGCCGAGGAGCGACGCACGGGCACCATCGAGCTCCTCATGACGCTGCCGCTCACCACCACCCAGATCGTCCTCGGCAAGTTCCTCGCCGCCTGGGTCTTCACCGGCATCGCCCTGGCGCTGACGTTCCCGCTCTGGCTCACGGTGGAATTCCTCGGTGAGCCCGATAACGGCGTCATTCTCGTGAGCTATCTCGGAAGCTGGCTCACGGCGGGGGCGTTCATCGCCATCGGCGCCTGCGCTTCGGCGCTCACCAAGAACCAGGTCATCGCCTTCGTGCTCGGAGCCGCGGCCTGCTTTCTGTTCGTGATGAGCGGCGTCGACCTGGTGCTCGCGCCGCTGCGCGGTCTCGTGCCGCCCCTGGTCCTCGACGTGGTGGCGTCGTTCAGCTTCGTGAGCCACTTCCAGCTGCTCACGAAGGGCGTCGTGAGTCTCGCCACCGTCGTCTTCCTGGGCGGCGTCATCATCGTCGGACTGGTCGTGAACGCCCTGCTCGTGGAACTCGAGAAGGCCGCCTGAGGAGGCTCGAGGATGCGGCGCCTGTTCGGCAATCGTCGTCTGCTCGCCGGTGCGGGGCTCGTCCTCGCCGCGGTGCTCCTCGTCGCGCTCAACACCTTCGCCACCGTGGCGCTCCGCTCCTATCGGCTCGATCTGACCGAGGACCGCGTCTTCACCCTTTCGGAAGGCACGCGTCGGCTGCTGCAGCAGATCGACGAGCCGATCACGCTCAGACTCTATGTCTCGGGGCAGATCCGCGAGCGCGATGCATTTCTCGCCTCCTACGCCGATCGCGTGCACGACCTGCTCCGCACCTACGCCGAGATGTCCGGCGGCAAGATCACCGTCGAATACATCGATCCCGAGCCCTTCTCGAAGGAGGAGGACCGCGCCGTCGGCTTCGGTCTCCAGCCGGTGGCGCTGGATGAGAACACGACCGGCTATTTCGGCATCGCGGGTACGAACACCACCGACGACGTCGAGGTGATCCCGGTGCTCGCGCCCGAGCGGGAGCGGTTCCTCGAATACGATCTCACCCGCCTCGTCTACAGCCTCGCCTACCCGGACAAGCCGGTGGTGGCGATCCTCTCCGGTCTGCCGCTCAATGCCGATCCGGCGCAGCAGTTCCGCCCCTGGGCGATCTACGAGCTGCTCAAGCAGCAGTTCGAGCTGCGCTGGCTCGCGGGCGAGATCAAGCACATCGACGAAGACGTCGACGTTCTGCTCCTCGTCCATCCCCAGAAGCTCACCGATGCGACCCTGTACGCCATCGACCAGTTCGTGCTCCGCGGCGGCAAGGCGCTCGTGCTCGTCGACCCGCACTCCGAAGCGCAGGCCGTGCGCGCGCGCCAGCTCGCGGTGACGGACACGAAATCCGACCTCGGGAAGCTGTTCGCCGCCTGGGGCATCGCCTACGACCCGGAGAAGATCGTCGCCGACCCCTCGGCGGCGCGGCGGGTGCAGCTTCCGGGCGGGGGACGGCAGCGGGTCGTGGACTATCTCGCCTGGCTCGCCCTCGACGAGCGCCATCTCGACCGCGATCACGCGATCGTCGCTGCGCTCTCGCGCCTCCATCTCGCAACCGCAGGTTTCCTGAAGAAGCGGGAAGACGCCGAGGTGACCTTCACGCCGTTGCTGCGCTCCTCGGCCCAGGCGGCCGCGATGGACGCCGCCGATCTCCGTCTCTTTCCCGACCCCCTCGGCCTGCTACAGCGTTTCGAGCCCGGCGAGGAGCGGCTCACGCTCGCGGCCGTCGTGACCGGCAGCTTCAAATCCGCCTTTCCCGACGGCCCGCCGGAGGGCGCGGACAAGAGGGACGACCACCTTGAGCGCGCCCTGCAGCCGACTTCCGTGGTCGTCATCGCCGACACCGACCTCATGGATGATCGCATGTGGCTCGCCCGCCAGCCCCTGCTCGGTCAGGAGGTGGCGATTCCCGTCGCAGACAATGCGGATTTCGTGGCGAATGCCCTCGACTACCTGCATGGCAGCGAGATCCTCACCGCGCTCAGGGGCCGCGACGTCGGGCTGCGTCCCTTCACGCTCATCGCCGACATGCGGCGACAGGCGGAGGCACGCTATCGGGCCGAGGAGCAGCGGCTGCTGGACCGGCTCGCCCAGCTTCAGAACAAGCTGCGCTCCCTCGAGATCCCCGAGAGCGGCAAGAAGAAGGAGGCGGTCCTCAGCCCGGAGCAGCAGGAAGCGATCGAGAAGTTCCGCGCCGAGATTCTCGAGACCCGCCGGCGGCTCAGGGAAGTCCAGCACGCGCTCAGGCGTGACATCGAACGGCTGGAGGCGACGATCCGCTTCGCCGACATCGGCGGCGTGCCGCTGCTCGTCACCCTGGCCGCGATCGTGCTCGCCGCCGCGCGGCGTGCGCGCTTTCGCCGACGCGTCGAGACCTCGGGCAGCTGAGAGGAGCGGGCGCGATGTCTCCGAAGGGATTCTTCACGCTCTTCGCCGCAACGCTGGTCTCCATCGCACTCGCCGCCTGGGCGGTCGCGAGCCGGCAGCTGCCGGTGCCTCAGGCCTCGCTGGATCGCCCCCTGCTGCCGGATCTCGCCGCGAAGGTGGGTGAGGTGGCCGCCATCGAGGTCGTTCACCAGGACCGGACGCTGCATGTCCGTCGCGAGGACGGACGATGGGTGCTCGCGGAAAAGGCCGATTTCCCCGTCGATCCCGCCAAGGTGCGGCAGATCGTTCTCGGCCTCGCGGAGCTGCGCGTGATCGAGGCCAAGACCCGCAACCCGCAAAAGTTCGCCCGCCTCGAGCTCGAGGATCCCGGCAAAGATGCCCAGTCGACGCTGATACGGCTGCGCGATGAGAAGGGCGGAACCCTGGCCGAGGTGATCGTCGGCAAGCGCAAGTTCAGCCTCTACGGACCGGGCAAGTCGGGCAGCTACGTGCGGCTCGCGGGAGACGATCAGGCGTGGCTCGCCGATCGCCCGCTCGATGCCTGGACCGATCCGCTGGACTGGGTCGACCGCAACCTCGTGTGGCTGCCGCGGGATGAGATCGCGGAGGTGCGGCTGCATGTGGGAACCCCGGAGGAGGTCGTCGTCCGGCGCGCGGGTTCCGGGGATCCCTTCATCCTCGAGGGACTTGAGGAGGGCGAAGTTGCGGATACCACGAAGATCGAGCGGCTCGTCTCCGCCCTGGGCACGATGACGCTGTCGGATATCGAAAGCCGGGACGCCCTGCCCTTCCCCGAGGATGCGCCGGTTGCGCGCTGGACGACCTTTGACGGCCTCGTCATCGACGTCGCCGTGCTGCAGCGAGAAACGCCGCCGAAGAAGAAGGACGGCAAGCCGGAGGTGCAGTACTGGGTGCGCCTCGAGGCACGCGCCGGCGAGCCGCTGCGTAAGCCGTCCGCGGAAGCCGCAGGCGGGGAGACTGTGCCCCCGGCGGGCGATGATGCGGGAGGCGCAAGCGCGAAGCAGGCGGAGAAGAGCGAGGAGAGCAGGCCCGTCGCCGAGCGCGTCGCCGAGCTCAACGCCCGCTACGGCCACTGGGTGTTTGAGATCTCGAAGTTTCTGGGCGAGCGCCTCCTCTGGAAGAAGGCGGATCTGCTCGAAAAGCCGAGCTCGTAGGCGCTCCCCTGCCACCCCCGGGGCACCGGGGCCGGGGAATGCCCCTGCATCCGGACGGCTTTCTCGCGATCGTCGGAGGTCTAGAGGAGCTCGATCAGGGAGCCGTGCACCCAGCCCTCGCGCCCCCGCCAGGAGACCAGGTACCAGCGCGCCCGCTCGCCGTCGTTGGTGTACCATCCGCTTCGCAGCACCTCCACCTCGCTGCCCCTCGGGATGACCTGGATGACGTTGTCGGCATAGGACGGCCAGCGACGCTGGTTGGTGTTCGCGAGCATGACCCCCGAGCTTTGCGCATCGTCCTGCCGGCCGAGCAGGTGGCTCTGGAGATGGCGCAGCGGGAACAGAGGGTTGGTGTCGATCTTGCGCCCGGGGCTCACCTTCCAGTGCGGCCATATCCATCTCAGCCCATAACGCGCAAACAGCACCACGCAGATCTCCTCGACGGCCCGGAGTTGCGCCGGCGTGTAGTCCATCCAGCCGCCGAATCCGTGCTGGGGCGTCTCGCGCTCGATGATGCGGTAGTCGCGGGCGTCATAGATCTCGCCGAACCAGGCGCGATAGCTGCCGTTGCCGAGCGGTTCGAGACGGCCCGGATTGACGATCTCGATGCCGATCGCGAAGTTGTTGACCCCGGAGCGTCCGTAAAGGCTCGACCTTCCCGCATGCCAGGTCTTGGCGTCGAAGGGTGCGAGCTGCACCACCCGCCCGTCCCGGTAGATCACGAGATGGGCGGAAGCGCGCGCCTCCCGGCGGCAGAACCATGCCACCGAGGAATC
>CAZHHU010000040.1:3824-11180 GCA_964532215.1 uncultured Geminicoccaceae bacterium | reverse complement strand
GTGTCGATCGCCCCGAGGATCGTGCTAGATGGGCGCATGCGGGAAAGCGGGCGGAACATGCGCATCACGGAGGCGGCCGGGATGGGTCGGCGGCGATGGCTGTCCGCCGCGATCGGCCTCATCGCCGTGGGCGCCTGTCCGGACCCCGGGCGGGCCGAGGGCGTTGCGCGCGTCGTCGTCGACGCCGTCCGGCTCGAGGAGATCCGTCGCGAGGTCCGGCTCCTCGGCCATGTCGTCGCCCGCTTTCGCGGCGAGGTCGCAGCCCGGGTGGCGGGCCTGGTGCGGCAGGTGCCGGTCCAGGTGGGAAGCCGGGTCGAGGCCGGAGAGCTGCTCGTGCGCCTCGATCCCGAGCGCTTCGAACAGGCGGTGGCGCGCGCCGCCACCGCGGTCGAGGTGGCGCGGGCCGAGCGCGATACCGCACGCTTCGAACTGGAGCGGCTGGAACTCGCGCTGGCGCGCCTTGCACGGCTGCGCAACTCCGCGGCCTTTCCGCGTGCCCGCTACGAGGATCTGACGAAGCAGGTGGAGGGTGCGCGCGCCTCCCTGGCGGCGGCCGAGGCGCGTCTCGAGCAGGCGCGGGTCGCACTCCAGCAGAGCCGGCTCGACCTCAGGGACGCGGAGATCCGCGCCCCATACGCAGGGGTCGTCCTGCGCACCCAGGTGAGCCCGGGGCGCTATGTGCGCATCGGCGATCCCGTGGTCACACTCGTGGACAGCCGCGACCTCGAGGTGGAGGTCGAGCTTCCGGCAGACCTCGCAGCCGCGGCTGCCCCGGGCATGGAGGCGACGATCCGGATCCGCGGCGCATCCTCCCGGGGGCGGCTGCGGACGGTGCTGCCCGTGGAAGATCCCCTCACCCGCACCCGCGCGGCGCGCCTGACCTTCGCGGAAGGCCTGCCGGTGGAGCCGGCGGTGGGCGAGACCGTGGAGGTCACGCTGCCGCTCGGCGACGGCAGCAAGATGCCCACCCTCGACAAGGACGCCGTGCTCATCGGGAACGGTAAGCCGCGCGTCTACGTCCTGCGCGATGGCATCGCCGAGCTGCGCGAGGTCGTGCTCGGGCCGGAGGTGGGGCGGCGCTTCGTGGTGGAACGCGGTCTCGAGCCCGGCGACCTCGTCGTCGTGCGCGGCAATGAGCGGCTCCGCCCCGGTCAGCGGGTGGAGTATCGACGGCGCGCCCCCGCTGCAGCCGGAGGCCGGGCGCCGTGACCCCGCTGCGTCTCGCCCTCGAGCGCCCGATGGCGGTGATCGCCGCCGTCATCCTCACGCTCATCTTCGGCCTGCTCGCCCTCGAGACGATCCCGATCCAGCTCGCCCCCGACGTCCGCCGGCCGGTGATCACCGTGCGCACGGAATGGCCGGGTGCCGCGCCGGCGGAGATCGAGCGCGAGATCCTCGTCCCCCAGGAGGAGGCACTGCGCGGGCTCAAGGGGGTCGAGGAGATGGTTTCCATCGCCCGCGACGGGCGCGGCCGCATCACCCTGACCTTCGCCCCCGGCACCGATGTCGACCGCGAGCTCAGCCGTGTCGGCGACCGCCTCGACCGCGTCCGCGACCTGCCCGAGGACGCAGGCAAGCCCGAGCTTTCCACCACCGGCACCGAGGACAACCCCATCGCCTGGTTCATTCTCACGCGACGTCCGGGCAATACGCGCCCCATCCACGAATACGGCGATTTCGTGGAGACGGTCATCGCCGAACGTCTGCGCCGTGTGCCGGGGGTGGGCGAAGTCAACTTCTTCGGCGGCGCCCGGGCCGAGCTGCAGGTGATCGTCGATCCCCGTCGCCTCGCCGCCCATGGCGTGAGCGTGAGCGAAGTCGTGGCCGCCCTGAGACGCGCCGATGTGGCGGCGACCGCCGGCGAGGTGAACGAGGGCAAGCGCCGCTATGTCGTGCGCGTGGAAGGCGGGTTCGCGCTTCCCGACGAGGTCGCCGCGGTGCTCGTGCGAAGCCGCCGCGATGCGGCGAGTGGGCGGGTGCTGCGCGTGCGCGTCGGCGATCTCGCCGAAGTGCGTTTCGGCCATGCAGAGCCGCGCGCCCGCATCCGCTACCTCGGGGAGCCCGCCCTTGCGATCAACATCACCCGCGATGCCGGCGCCAACGTCATCGAGACGATGGCCGCGGTGCGCGCCGCGATCGCGGAGCTCCGCCGCGGCCGGCTGCGGGAGCTCGGGCTCGAGCTGCGGCAGGTCTATGATGATACGGTCTACATCAACAGCGCCATCTCGCTCGTCGTCCAGAACATCTACATCGGCGGCAGTCTCGCCGCCCTCGTGCTGCTCCTCTTCCTGCGCTCGCTCGCGGCCACCGCGGTGATCGCCCTCTCGATCCCGGTCTCGGTCGTCGCGACCTTCGTGGTGATGGCGTTTCTCGGGCGGTCGCTCAACGTGGTCTCCCTCGCGGGCATCGCCTTCGCCGTAGGCATGGTGGTGGATGCGGCGATCGTCGTGCTCGAGAACATCTACCGGCTGCGGGGGCGGGGCATGGCACCCTTCACCGCCGCCCTCGAGGGCACCCGCGAGGTATGGAGCGCGATCCTTCTCGCCGCGCTTACCACCGTCCTCGCCTTCGTCCCCCTCCTCACCCTCGAGCTCGAGGTGGGGCAGCTGTTCCGGGACATCGCGGTCGCGATTTCAGTCTCGGTGATCATATCCCTGCTCGTCGCCACCACCGTCGTGCCTGCGCTCGCGCACCGCTTTCTCCGCGGCGACATCGCAACCCTGCTGCAACGCCGACGCCTGCCGCTCGTCGATGCGGCAGCCGGCTTCGCGGCGCGGCTCCTGCTCGGCTTTCTGCGCGCCGTGGTGGCGAGCCGCCTTCTGTCCCTGCTGCTCGTCGCCGCCGTCAGCGCCCTCGCACTCGGTTTCGCCTGGCGCCACATGCCGAAGCTCGAATACCTGCCCGAGGGCAACCGCAATCTCGTCTTCGGCGTGGTCCTGCCGCCGCCCGGATACAACCTCGAGACGATGCTCGCCATCGGGCGCCGCATCGAGGATGCCATCCGCCCCCTCTGGGCCCCGGAATCCGATCCGGGTGCGGACGGAGCCGCCCGCATCGCGCGCTTCTTCTTCGTCGCCGTGCCGGGTTCCGCATTCGCGGGTGCGAGCGCGGTCGATCCCGAGCGGGCGGGCGAGCTCGTCGGGCCGCTTCGCCGCGCTCTCTTCGCCGAACCGGGCACTTACGGATTCTTCAGCCAGCCGTCGATCTTCGGCCGTGGCCTCGGCGGTGCCCGGGTCGTGCGTCTCGATGTCTCCGGACCCGAGCTCGAGTCCGTGCTCGAGGTCGCAAGGCGCGCATCCGCCCGCATCGCCGAGGTGTTTCCGCGGCGCGCCGGCCATCAGTTCCGTGCCCGCCCGGGGCTCGAACTCGGGGCACCGGAGCTGCGGCTTCTCCCCGACCGGCTGCGTCTCGCCGATGCCGGCATCCCCGCGCGCGAGTTCGCCGCTGCGGTGGATGCGTTCAACGACGGCATCCGGGTCGCGGAGCTCGTCATCGGCGGTCGCCTCGTGGATCTCGTACTGCGCGGCCGTCATGGCGCGAAACGGACGCAGGAGATCGGCGATCTGCCGATCCTCACCCCCTCCGGCCGGGTGCTCCGTGCGGCCGATCTCTCCCGCATCGTCTACACGACCGGTCCCGTGCGCATCCGCCGCGTCGAGGGCAGGCGCACGGTGAGCCTCGATCTCCGCCCGGCGCCGCGGGTCTCCCTCGAGGAAGCCATCGCGCGCATGCGACGCGAGGTCGTGGCGCCCCTCGAGGCCGAGGGGCTTCCCCCGGGAATCGGCCTGCGCATCACGGGCACGGCGGATCAGCTGAGCCGCACCTTCCGGGCACTCTCACGGGACCTGCTGCTCGCCGGGGTCATCGTCTTTCTCGCCATGGCGGTCCTCTTCGAAAGCTTCCGGCTCGCGCTCGTGGTCCTGATCTCGGTGCCGCTCGCCGCAGCAGGTGGCATCGCCGGGCTGTGGATCCTCAACCGGTTCGTCTACCAGCCGCTCGACATGCTCACCATGCTCGGCTTCGTGATCCTCATCGGCGTCGTGGTCAACAACGCCATCCTGCTGGTGGAGCGCGCCTGCACCCATCTCCGCGCAGGGCGGGGCGACGTGGTGGCGGCCATCATCGATGCCGTGCGCGAGCGGCTGCGCCCCATCTTCATGACCACGGCGACGAGCGTCTTCGGCATGCTGCCCCTGGTCATCCTCCCCGGAGCCGGCTCGGAGATCTACCGCGGTCTCGGTTCCGTCGTCGTCGGCGGGCTGTCGCTGTCTGCGCTTCTCACGCTGCTTCTCGTGCCGCCCCTGCTCGCCCTCACCCTCGGCCGCGGCAGCCGCAGGGGCGCCGCCCACCAGGTGGAGCCCATGGATCTCGCCCCCGCGGACTGAGGCATTCCCATACCCCGGGACGGGAGATCGGCCATCGACCTTGCGCAGCGGCACACTCCGACGTTACAGCGATCGCCGGCAGAGGAGACAGGCGGAGGAACCGTATCGTGCGTGCGCTCCGCATCCTGATGGTGGCGGCCTGCCCCTTTCCGGCCCGCCGGGGCACGCCGGTCCGGATCGAACGCCTGTGCGAAGCCCTCATGGCCCGCGGTCACGAGGTCACCCTCGCGACCTACGGGCTCGGCGTGGGCAGCCCGCCCGCGGGCCTGCGCCTTTGCACCGTACCCGATCCGCCGCGGCGCGGCAGCCTGCCGCCCGGCCCCCAGTTCGCGAAGCTCCATCTCGATCCCCGCCTGTTCCTGCTGCTGCGCAGAATTCTCGCCTCCGAGCGCTTCGACGTCATCCACGCCCATCACATCGAGGCGCTTCTGCTCGCAGCCCTGGCCGCGCGCCGCCATGGCATCCCGGTCTTCTACGATGCCCACACGCTGCTCGCCAGGGAGCTCCCCGACTACGGCCCCACCTGGCTGCGCGCGCCGCTCGCAGCCCTCGGTTTCCGGCTCGACCGTGCGAGCTGCAGGCGCTGTGCGGGCGTCATCGCGGTGACCGATGCCATCCGCAGCGATCTCGTCGACCATCATGGTCTTGCGCCGGAGCGGGTCGTGGTGGCGACCAACGGCGTCGAGGCGGAGCTGTTCACGCCGAGCCCGACGGCCTCGCCGGACCATATCGTCTATACGGGCAACGCGGCGCCCTATCAGGATCTGCCGCTCCTCCTCCACGCCTTCGCAAAGGCGCTAAGGCTCCGCCCCGGGCTGCGGCTGCGCCTGTGCATCGAGGGCGATCCGGGCCCCCTTCCGGCGCTCCTCGCAGAGCTCGGTGTCGAACAGGCGGTGGAGCTTCTCTCCGCCGATTTCGCCGAGCTTCCGCGGCAGCTCGCGCCCTGTGGCGTCGCCGTCTCGCCGCGCAGGAACTGCCCCGGCATTCCCCAGAAACTCCTCAATTACATGGCCGCGGGCAAGGCCATCGTCGCCAGCGCCGGCTCGGCGCCGATCCTCGAACACGGCCGCACCGGCCTGCTCGTGCCCAACGGGGACATCGATGCCTTCGCGAGCGCGCTCGCCGAACTCGCCGCCGATCCCGAACGCGCCCAGAGCCTCGGCGCCGCCGCCCGGGCCTATGTGCTCGAACGCTACAGCTGGGACAGCGCGGCCGGCACGGTGGAAGACTTCTATTTCCGCATCCTGGGTGCCGGGCGGCAGACCACCCGGGATATCGCGGGTGCCGTTCCGGCCCAGCCATCGGACGCGGGCTGAAAAGAGCGGCGCAGAGGGGAGTCCCGACCGCCGGCAAAGTCGCTGATCCTGCGGGAAGCCCGATCGCCATCTTCCCTACCCTCGCAGGGAGGGAATCGCGCGCGCCGCTTACCGCTTGCCCGGGATCGCCCGGGCGATGCGCCGCGCGAGCTCGCCCAGCGCCTCGCTCATGGCCGCCGCACCGGCCTCGAGATCATCCGCCCGGGCGATCGGCAGCACGATCCTCTCCCGACCCGCCGCGCGTCGCCGCTGATGCATCCCGATCACGCGCCACTGGGCGTCGAGGACGACGCGATCGCCGGGACCGAGCCGGAAGTCGAAGACATCGACCTCCACCCGCCAGGCGAGATCCTCGGGAAAACGGTGCTCGGGCAGATATACCTCGCGAAGCCCGAGGAGGCGATGCAGATCCTCCGCGAGCACGCGGGCGATGGCCTGGGCCGGAGGCTCGAGCCAGTTGTCGCTTTCATGCACGCGGAGGCGGTTGGGGCTCTCGAAGCGCAGGATGGCGGTGCGATCGAGATAGGCCGGAATGGTCACGCTCGCGAGCGCGAGCGACGAGGCCCCCGATGTAGGCTCCGGACTGCCTTCGACGGTGGGGCTGAGCGCATAGTAGCGCACCGGGGCGGTCTGCAGCGGAACACAGGCCGCAAGCAGGAAAACCGCGACGACAGCCCAGAGACGGGATCGCATGCCCCCTCCCCTCATGGTCCCTTGCCCCGCAGCAGTGCCTGGGGATTGCGCTCGAGATATTCGGCAAAGAGCCGGATCGCCCGCGCCGCGGCCCTGAGCTCCCGCAAGACCTGGAGGGTCTCGTCGTACATGCGCGAGCCCGGCTGCAGCGTACTCCGGAGTGCGCGGAAGGTGCGCTCCGCTTCGTCCGCCGCCTGTTTGGTCTGGGCGAGCGCGCGCCGGAACTCGACGAGAGCGGGCTCCGCGCCCCGCTCCAGCGTGTCTGCGGCGCGGGCGAAGCTTTCCGCCGCACGGCGTAGGGAGGAAAGGGTGCGGGCGGCATCCGGCCCGGCGATCACCGCATCGAGATCGCGGATCGTCCGCGTCATCTCGTTCACGAGCGCTTCGAGCGGCAACGCCTCGATCTTGCGCAGCACGCCCCGCAGCGATGCGGCGATGGCCTCGAACTGCGAGGGCACGGTGGGAATGACGGGATACTCGTCGTCGAAGCCGAGCTCGGCCGGCGGCGCATCCCGCACGAACTCGAGCTCGACCAGGGATTCCCCGGTGAGGATGTTCGCCGTCGCGACGCGCGCCCGCAGCCCCCGGGCGACGAGGGCGGCCATGCTGTCCATGTCGAGATAGGGCTCGGTGACCTCGCGGCCGATGACGGTGAACCGTTCGGGCTGGATCTCGAGGGTGACGGGGACACTCAGATGAGCGCGGGCGACGTCGTAAGCGAGGCGCACGTCCGCCACGCGTCCCACGCGGATGCCCCGGAATTCCACCGCCGCGCCGGGGCGAAGCCCGCGCACCGATCCCTCGAAATAGGCCCGGTAGCGCTCGACCCGGGTATAGCGCGCCTCGAGCAGGCTGCGGCGGCTGTCGAAGAGGGCGAAGCGCATGCCCGGGGAGGCCGGTCTTTCGCGCTCGCCGCCCGGCGGGCTGTCGAAGGCGATCGCGCCCGTAAGCAGCGTGCGCAG
>CAZHHU010000040.1:0-3724 GCA_964532215.1 uncultured Geminicoccaceae bacterium | reverse complement strand
CGGATGAGCGGCGGTTCGTCCAGGCCGTCGAAACGGTAGACCGGTCCCTGACCGCTGCCGGGGTCGACCTCGATGTAGCTTCCGCTCACGAGCGCCTGAAGCCCGCTGATGCCGCCGAAGCCGATGCGCGGGGTGACGATCCAGAAGCGGCTGTCCGCAGCCAGCAGCCGCTCCGCCCCGCGGACGAGCTCGAGGGTGACGAGCACCCGCGAGAGGTCCTCGCTGATCTGGACACTGCGCACCTTGCCGACCTCGACTTCGCGGAAGCGGACCCGGGTCTTGCCGGGCTCGATGCCCTCCGCGGCGCGGAAGCGGACGACGACCGTGGGGCCCTTGGCGGCGTAATGGGTCCACACCAGCCATGCCGCCAGCAGCACGGCGAGCAGCGGGATGAGCCAGATGGGCGACGGACGAAGCCGCCGGCGCGCCTCCACGACCGGAAGCGCGGGCTCGGTGTTGGGCTCATCCCCGTTGCGCATGCGACGGGCCGGGTCGGCTCCACAGCAGCCTCGGGTCGAAGGCGTGCGCCGCGAGCATGGTGAACACGACGACGGCCGCGAACGCGCTCGCCCCCGATCCGGGCTCGATTGTCGCCACATTGCCGAGGCTGACAAGAGCGGCGAGCAGCGCCACGACGAAGACGTCGACCATCGACCAGCGCCCGATGGCATCGAGCAGGCGGTAGAGCCGCCCGTGCACCCTGCCGCCGGCGCGGCCCCGCGCCGCCAGCAGAAGCAGATGTCCGAGGCCGAGGAACTTGAGCAGCGGCACGACCACGCTCGCCGTGAGCACGACGAGCGCGATCGGCCACATGCCGGAAGCGTAGAGCCGCGCCACGCCGCTCAGGATGGTCGTGGGTTCCTCGCGGCCGAAATGGACGACGGTCATGACCGGCAGCAGGTTCGCGGGCAGATACATGGCGGCCGCCGCGACGAGCCAGGCGGCGCTCCGCGCGAGCGCATCCCGCCGCGGCAACGGCCGCCCGCCGCCGCAGCCCGGGCAGGAGCGCGCGTCGCGCACCTCGCCCGCGGGCAGGAGCTCGCCGCAGTCGGGGCAGCCGGTCCCGAGATTGGCCTCATCGGATGTCCGCAGGCGTGCGCGCAGCAGCGCCGGCTCGAGCCGCAGGTCCGCGAGCAGGAGCAGGAGCACGAGGGCCGCCAGCGCTCCCAGTGCCGCACCCGGCTCCACCTCGGCGAGATCGCGGAGCTTCACGAACGCGACCAGCACGGCGAGCGCGTGGACCTCGAGCATCGCCCACCGCCGCAGAAAAGCGTGCAGGCGCAGGAGCGGTGCCAGCCTTCGCGCCGGCCGGCCCGCGCGAAGGCCCCGGGCGAGCGCGAGCGCGCTCGCGAGGGCGAATATGGGAATGACGAAAAGGAGCAGCAGAACGAGCAGGGCGAGCCCGATCTGGCCCTCGTGCCAGAGCGCAAAGACACCGGAGAGAAGCAGCGTCTCCTGCTTTCGGCCCTCGAACTCGAGGCTCATGAAGGGAAGGATGTTGGCGACGATGAGGAGCGGAACGGCCGCGAGCAGCAGCGCCAGCGCCTGGTCGGCGGCGCCGCGGCGTTGCCGCAGCAGAAGGGTGTCGCAGCGCCGACAGCGTACCGCCGCCCCCTCCGGCAGGGCGCAAAGGACATGGAGGCGACCGCAGCAGGGGCAGGCGACAAGCGGTCGCCGTCGCGGCGGCTGCTCGAGGTCCGTGGCGGTACCCGTAATCGCGGCTCCTTTCGCCTGACCGGAGCTTCGCCTAGGCCGCCGGGGCGGCCGGGTCAACGGTCCGCGTTCAGGACCGGGCGCCTGCGAGGGCGCGCGCGAGCACCCGCCCCATGCGCCGCGAAAAGGCACCGGGATCAGGCAGCGGCTCCCCTTCGACGATGCGCGCCTGATCCAGAAGCAGCTTCGCGAGTTCCTCGAACGTCTGTGCCCCGTCTTCGGCCTTCGCCATCTCGCTCATGCGGCGGATGAGCTCGTGTTCGGGGTTGATCTCGAGCACGCGCTTTGCGAGCTCCCTGAGCTGCCCATGCTGATAGAGAAAGCGTTCGAGCCGGAGATCCATCCCCGCATCGTCCGCGACCAGGCACACCGCGCTCTCGGTGAGACGCTTCGAGGGCCGCACGTCCTTGACCGCATCGCCGAGCACGAGTTTGAGCCGCGCGATGAGGCGCCCGAGATCCCCTTCGGAAAGCGCCTCGCGCTTCTCCTTCGCCTCCCCTTCGATGTTCGAGAGATCGACCTCGCCCTTGGTCAGCGAGACGAAGGGCCGGGTCTCGAATTCCCGCACCTGGGGAATCCAGAATTCGTCGATCGGATCCGTCATCAGCAGGACCTCGACCCCGCGGCTCAGTGCCGCCTCGAGCTGGGGATGGCGCGCGAGCGCTTCCGGGTTCTCGCCGCTGATGTAGTAGATGGCCTGCTGCCCCGGCTTCATGCGGGCGAGGTACTCTTCGAGGCTCACCCAGCCGCCCCGGGTGCTCCGAAAGCGTGCGAGGCGCAGCAGCCGCGCGCGGTTCTCCTCGTCCTCGTAGAGGCCTTCCTTGAGCACCGGGCCGAAGGCCTCCCACCATTCGAGGTAACTGCGGACCCGGGGCGCGCCCCGCCCCTCCTCCTCGCCCTCCTCGGCGGCGGCTTCCTTCGCCTCGGCGCTGCGGGCGAGCTCGTCGAGGATGCGCCGCGTCAGGGCCTTGCGCATCTTCGCCACCACGGCGCTCTGCTGCAGCGTCTCGCGGCTCACATTGAGGGGCAGGTCCTCGCTGTCGACGACGCCGGCGACGAAGCGCAGGTAGCGCGGCAGCAGGTCCTCGAGGGCGTCGGTGATGAAGACCCGCCGCACATAGAGCTTCACGCCGTGGCGCCGCTTCGGATCCATGAGGTCGAAGGGACGCAGCGAGGGCACGAACAGCAGCGCCGTGTAGGAAAGCGCGCCCTCGGCGGTGAAGTGGACGCGGGCGAAGGGGTCGTCGAAGGCGTGGGCGACGTGGTGGTAGAACTCGCGGTACTGCTCTTCGCTGATCTCCGCCCTGGGGCGCGTCCAGAGCGCGCTCGCGGTGTTGATCTGCTGGCGTTCGTGGAGGCTCGTCCTGGTATCGCCGGGCCTGGGTACGACCTCGAGATGGATGGGAAAGCCGATGTGGTCCGAGTAGGTGCGGACGATGCTGCGGATGCGCCAGGGATCGAGAAACTCCTCGGCGTCCTCGCGCAGATGCAGGGTCACCGCGGTGCCGCGCGGCGGCCGCTCCTCGGCCTCGTGGATGGCGAAGCCGCGCCGCCCGTCCGAGACCCACACCCAGCCCTGCTCCTCTCCCGCCCGGCGGGAGACGACGACGACCTTGTCCGCGACCATGAAGGCGGAATAGAAGCCGACGCCGAAGCGACCGATGAGCTCGAGGTCGGCCTTGGCGTCGCCGCTCATCTGTTCGAGGAAGCGCTGGGTTCCCGAGCGCGCGATGGTTCCGAGATTCTGCGCGAGCTCGTCGCGGTTCATGCCGATGCCGTTGTCGCGCACGGTGAGCAGCCGGCGGCCGAGGTCGAGGGTGATCTCGATGCGGAAATCGGGGTCGGATTCGAGGAGTTCGGGCTCCGACAGCGACAGATAGCGCAGGCGGTCGCAGGCGTCGGAAGCGTTGGAGATGAGTTCGCGCAGGAAGATCTCGCGCTGCCTGTAGAGGGAGTGGACGACGATGTCGAGCACGCGTCCGACCTCGGCCTCGAAGGGCTGCAGGGTCTC
>CAZHHU010000039.1:21624-22932 GCA_964532215.1 uncultured Geminicoccaceae bacterium | reverse complement strand
TGCGCCCGTAATCGATGACGATGACATGGTCGGAAATGCGCATGACCATGCTCATGTCGTGCTCGATGAGCAGGATGCCGATCTGCTCGCGATCGCGGATGTCGAGCAGGAGCGTGCTGAGTTCCGCGGTCTCGCGCGGATTGAGCCCTGCTGCGGGCTCGTCGAGACAGAGCAGCTTCGGCTGCGTGCACATGGCCCGTGCGATCTCGAGCTTGCGCTGTTCTCCATAGGGCAGCGCGCCGGCTTCCCAGTCCGCCCGATGCAGAAGCCCCATGCGCTCGAGCCAGTAGCGCGCCCGCTCCACCGCGCGCCGTTCCGCCTCGCGGTAGCGCCGCGCCCCGAAGAGGCCGAGCACGGTATAGCCCGAAGCCCGCATGAGCTCGTTGTGCTGGGCGACGACGAGATTCTCGAGCGCGCTCATCTGGGCGAAGAGGCGGATGTTCTGGAACGTCCGGGCGATGCCGTGACGCGGGATGCGAAACCCGTCCATGCGCTCGAGCAGGATCGTGCCGTGACGCCCGTGGAAGGTGAGCTCGCCCACCGTGGGCCGGTAGAAGCCCGTGAGGCAGTTGAAGACCGTCGTCTTGCCGGCGCCGTTGGGGCCGATGATCGCGGTGATCTCACGGTCATAGGCGGTGAAGCTGAGGTCGTCGATGGCGGTGAGACCGCCGAAGCGCATGGTGAGATGACGGACCTCGAGCAGCGGCACGCGACTCATGATCGTGGCTCCGCACCGGGCTCGAGCCGGATCGTGGGTTCGCGATGGGCGAGCAGACCGCGCGGGCGCCAGACCATGATTCCCACCATCGCGGCACCGAACAGAAGCATCCGGAACTGCTCGAACTCCCGCCCGAACTCGGGAAGCAGAACGATCACCGCGGCCGCGAGCACGACGCCGAGCTGGCTTCCCATTCCGCCCAGCACCACGATGGCGAGGATCGTCGCACTTTCGATGAAGGTGAAGCTTTCGGGGCTGATGAAGCCCTGCCGGGTGGCGAAGAAGGATCCCGCGAAACCGCCGAACATCGCCCCCAGGGCGAAGGCGGTGAGCTTGGTGTTCGTGGGATTGATGCCGAGCGCCTTGCTCGCGATCTCGTCCTCCCGCAGCGCCTCCCAGGCCCGACCCACGGGCAGCTTGCGGATGCGCAGCACGAACCAGTTGGTGAGAAGCGCGAGCGCGAGGATGAGGTAGTAGAGGAACACGACCCGGTGATAACCGGAGTAGGGGATGCCGAAGAACTCGTGGAAGGCGATCCCTTCCTTGGCCCGGCGCGTGAACTCGAGGCCGAAGAAGCTGGGGCGCGGAAT
>CAZHHU010000039.1:0-21524 GCA_964532215.1 uncultured Geminicoccaceae bacterium | reverse complement strand
CGAACAGCACCCAGTGCGGGCGGTACTCGAGGGAAAGGGTTCCCTCCGCGCCGACGAGGCGAAAGCCCATGAGCGGGACGAACAGGACCAGGGCGACGAAGGCCGCAAGTCCCGCATCCCTGAGCATGCGCGGCCAGTCCAGGGCAGCGGCGGTTCTTGTGACCGGGGCCGCGGCAGCGACCTTCATCGCTCACACCTTCTCGATCTCGGGTTTGCCGAGCAGGCCGGTGGGCAGAAAGATGAGCACGATCACGAGGATCGAGAATGCGGCCACGTCCTTGTACTCGGTGGTGAAGTAGCCGGACCAGAAGGCTTCCACGAGGCCGAGCAGGAGTCCGCCCAGCATGGCGCCGGGGATCGAGCCGATGCCGCCCAGCACCGCCGCCGTGAAGGCCTTGATGCCGGCGAGAAAGCCGATGAAGAAGTCGACGACGCCATAGTACAGCGTGGCCATGAGACCGGCGACCGCGGCGAGCGCCGCGCCCATGACGAAAGTCAGCGAGATCGTGCGGTCCACGTTGACCCCGCAGAGCGCCGCCATCTCCAGATCCTGCGCGCAGGCCCGCTGCGCACGGCCCAGAGGCGTCTTGGCGATGATCACCGAGAAGATCGCCATGAGCACCACCGTCACGACGATGATCAGGATCTGCACGTTGCTGATCTGGACGGTGAAGCCGCTTTCGTCGCTGATGACCCAGCCGCCGCTGATCACCGGCGGCAGCGGCTTGACGTTCGCGCCCTGGAGAAGCTGGACGTAGTTCTGCAGGAAGATCGACATGCCGATGGCGGAGATGAGCGGCGCGAGGCGGAAGGATCCCCGGAGCGGCCGGTAGGCGAGGCGCTCGACCGTCCAGCCATAGGCGGCGGTGAAGACCATGGCGATGATGAGCACGAGCAGAAGCGCGAGAGGGATCCAGGTGATGCCGAGCACACCCAGCAGCAGAAAGGCGATGATCGAGATGAAGGCGCCGATCATGTAGATTTCGCCGTGGGCGAAATTGATCATGCCGATGATGCCGTAGACCATGCTGTAGCCGATGGCGATCAGCCCGTACATGGCCCCGAGCGTCAGGCCGTTGATGAGCTGCTGCAGGAAGTAGTACATCCCGACTTCCGCTCCGGGTGAAGGCGCCTGTGCGCATGCCCCGGCCGGCCACTGGGCGTCCCCGGGTATCCGGTTGTATGCGCGCTTTCCGATCGCGCGCATCTAAAGCAGTCGGGACTGATGCGCAAGTTTGGGGGGCGAAACCTCGGCGCCGGCGGCGTCAGACCCGGGCGGGCGAGCCGCGAAGGCGCGGCGGCGAGTGTGTCGCGAGGCGCCTCTTCGCAGCCTCAAGCTTGCGCCGCGCGAGCTGCTCGAGTTCGTGTCTCGGCGTCGTCGCGGGCGCCTGGAGGACGACCTCGACGAGGCTGTCAGAACAGACCGCGGCCACCCGCACGAGCCTTCCGAGGTAGATGAATTCGAACAGGATCTCGCTCACGGCCACGCTTTTCCGCCTTGCGTCCGCAGCGGCGAGAGAAGCACGCCGCGGTGAAGATCGCGTAAACGGGCTGAGCGGGCGGGCACGTTGTGCGGCCTAGCGGCGCGCTCTATATTCGCGTCCGCCAGCGAGAAAATCATCGAAACGCGCGCACGGGGCCGCCGCCCGGACCCGTGCTTTCGGTTTTCCTCCAGCTCCTGTGGAGAAGGCGAGATCATGGCCCGGCGCAGACGGGTGTACGAAGGCAAGGCGAAGGTCCTCTACGAGGGGCCCGAGCCGGGGACGCTGATCCAGTACTTCAAGGACGACGCGACCGCGTTCAACAACCGCAAGAAGGCGATCATCACCGGCAAGGGGGTGCTGAACAACCGCATCTCCGAGTATCTCATGCAGCGGCTTGGCGAGATCGGCATCCCGACGCATTTCATCCGCCGCCTGAACATGCGCGAGCAGCTCATCCGCGAGGTGGAGATCATCCCGATCGAGGTGGTGGTGCGCAACTATGCCGCGGGATCGATCGCAAGGCGTTTCGGCCTCGAAGAGGGCACCCTGCTGCCGCGTTCGATCGTCGAATACTACTACAAGTCCGACGAGCTCGGCGATCCGCTCGTCACCGAGGAGCACATCACCGCCTTCGGCTGGGCGAGCTACCAGGAAATCGACGAGATGCTGAATCTCGCCCTGCGCATCAACGACTTCCTCTCCGGTCTGTTCACCGGGGTCGGGCTGCGGCTCGTGGACTTCAAGGTGGAGTTCGGGCGGCTGTGGGAGGAGGACGACATGCGCATCGTGCTCGCCGACGAGCTGAGCCCGGACAACATGCGGCTGTGGGACAGCCAGACGGGCGAGCGCTACGACAAGGACCGTTTCCGCCTCGATCTCGGCAACGTCCAGGAAGGCTATACGGAGATCGCGAAGCGCCTCGGCATCCTGCCCGAGGCGGGACCGCGCGATCTGCGCGGGCCGGAGACGCTGCAGTGAGGGCGCGCATCGAGATCCGCCTCAGGCCCGGCGTCCTCGATCCGGAAGCGGTGGCCATCGGCAAGGCTCTCGGCAATCTCGGCTTCCACGGCATCGGCGGCGTGCGCCGGGCCAAGATCATCGAGCTCGATCTCGCGACCAGGGAGCGCAGCGCCGCGGAGCGGCAGCTGCGCGAGATGTGCGAGCGTCTGCTCGCCAACCCGGTGATCGAGACCTACGAGATCCATCTCCTCGACTGATCCGGCATGCGCGCGGCCGTCGTCACCTTTCCGGGATCGAACTGCGATCGCGATCTCGCCGTCGCCATGGAGCGCATCTTCCAGCGCCCGGTGCGGCGGCTGTGGCACGCCGAGACCGAGCTGCCCCCACTCGACCTCGTGGGCCTTCCGGGCGGCTTCTCCTACGGCGACTATCTCCGCTGCGGAGCGATCGCGGCCCGCTCCCCGATCATGCGGGAGATCCAGCGCTTCGCCCGAAGAGGCGGCTTCGTGCTCGGCATCTGCAACGGCTTCCAGATTCTCACCGAGGCGGGGCTGCTTCCGGGCGCGCTCGTCCGCAACCGCGGCCTCACCTTCGTCTGCCGGCCCGTGCGCCTGCGGGTCGAGAATCCCGACACCGCCTTCACCCGCGCCTACGGCGGCGCGGTCGAGGTGACGATCCCCGTGGCCCATCACGACGGCAACTACGTGATCGATCGCGAGGGGCTCGCGCGGCTCGAGGGCGAGGGACGGATCGCCTTCCGTTACCTCGACAATCCCAACGGATCGGTGAACGATATCGCCGGCGTGCTCAACGGGCGGGGCAACGTGCTCGGCATGATGCCGCATCCCGAGCGGGCCGCCGATCCGCTCCTCGGTGGCACCGACGGCGCGGCGCTGTTCCGCTCGCTTCTCGAAGCCCGAGCCTGAGAGGGGCCGCTCCATGTCCCGCGCGATCACCCCCGAGGTCGTCGAAGCGCATGGCCTCACGCGGAGCGAATACGACCACATCCTCGAGATCCTGGGCCGCGAGCCCACGCTCGAGGAGCTCGGCATCTTCTCCGTGATGTGGAGCGAGCACTGCTCCTACAAGTCGTCCAGGGTGCACCTGCGGAAGTTTCCGACCGAGGCGCCCTGGGTGGTGTGCGGTCCGGGCGAGAACGCCGGGGTCGTGGACATCGGCGACGGTCGGGTCGCGGTCTTCAAGATGGAAAGCCACAACCACCCGAGCTTCATCGAGCCCTACCAGGGAGCGGCCACGGGCGTGGGCGGCATCCTCCGCGACGTCTTCACCATGGGTGCGCGCCCGGTGGCGCTGCTCGATGCGCTGCGCTTCGGCGATCCCCGCCACCCCAGGACGCGCCATCTTCTCGGCGGCGTCGTGGCCGGGATCGCGGGTTACGGCAACTGCGTCGGCGTGCCCACCGTCGGCGGCGAGGTGAGTTTCGATCCCGCGTACAACGGCAACATCCTCGTCAACGTCATGTGCGTGGGCATCGCCGAGGCGGGCCGCGTCCTCTACGCCCGCGCCGCCGGCGTCGGCAATCCCATCGTCTATGTGGGGGCGAAGACGGGGCGCGACGGCATCCATGGGGCCACCATGGCCTCGGCCGAGTTCTCGGCCGATGCCGAGGAAAAGCGGCCCACCGTCCAGGTCGGCGATCCCTTCACGGAGAAGCTGCTCATCGAGGCCTGTCTCGAGCTCGTGGCCCAGGGCAGCATCGTCGCCATCCAGGACATGGGCGCGGCCGGAATCACCTCCTCCGCCTTCGAGATGGCTGCGCGCGGCGGGCTCGGCGTCGAACTCGATCTCGATGCCGTGCCGCTGCGCGAGGAGGGCATGACGGCCTACGAGATCCTCCTCTCCGAGAGCCAGGAACGCATGCTCATGGTGCTCGAGGCCGGCCGCGAGGAGGAGGCGCGGCGGATCTTCCGCAAGTGGGAGCTCGATTTCGCCGTGATCGGCCAGCTCACCGACAGCGGCCGCTTCATCGCCCGCCACCGCGGAGCGGTGGTCGTCGATCTCCCCATCCCGCCCGTAGCCGGCGCCTCGCCGGTCTATGAGCGTCCGGTCGAGCCCCCCGCGCCGCCCGCCCCTTTCGTTCCGGCGGAAGTCGCGTTGCCGCTCGGGCTCGACGAGATGCTCCTGCGCCTGCTCGCCTCGCCGGATCTCGCGAGCAAGCGCTGGGTCTGGGAGCAGTACGACTATCAGGTGATGGCGGATACGGTGGCGGGGCCCGGCGGCGACGCGGCGATCCTGCGCGTGCACGGCACGGGCCGCGGTCTCGCGCTCACCACCGACTGCACGCCCCGCTACTGCGCCGCCGATCCGAAGGAGGGCGGACGGCAGGCCGTGGCCGAGGCCTTCCGCAATCTCTGTGCGGTCGGCGCGAAGCCGCTCGCGATCACCAACTGCCTCAACTTCGGCAACCCGGAA
This sequence comes from uncultured Geminicoccaceae bacterium, assembly GCA_964532215.1. Taxonomy (GTDB): domain Bacteria; phylum Pseudomonadota; class Alphaproteobacteria; order Geminicoccales; family Geminicoccaceae; genus HRBIN39. The sequence continues at coordinate 16,647 of CAZHHU010000039.1, read as the reverse complement.
AAACCCGCCATCATGGGCCAGTTCGTGGGCTGCATCGAGGGCATGGCCGAAGCCTGCCGCATCCTCGAGATGCCCGTGGTCTCGGGCAATGTCTCCTTCTACAACGAGACCGAGGGGCGAGCCATTCTCCCCACCCCCGAGGTGGGCGCACTGGGCCTCATCGAGGATCTCTCGAAGCGCGCCTCGATCGCCTGGCCGCGGCCCGGGCTTGCGCTCCTCCTCCTCGGCTCGAGCTGCGGCTGGATCGGCCAGAGCGCCTTCCAGCGGCTCATGCTGGGCTGCCTCGAGGGGGCGCCGCCCCCGGTCGATCTCGCGGCCGAAAAACGCAACGGCCGGCTCGTGCGGAAACTGATCCGCGAAGGCCTTGTCCTTGCCTGTCACGACGTCTCGGAAGGCGGGATCGCCGTCGCCCTCGCGGAGATGTGCCTGGCATCAAGAAGCGGGGCGCGGGTCGCGCGTCCCGGAGATGAGCCCGCAGCCTGGGCCTTCTGGTTCGGCGAGGATCAGGGGCGGTATCTGCTCGCCGTGGCGCCCGAAGCGGAGGAGGCGGTGATGCGGGCGGCGCGGGATGGGGGCGTGCCGCTCGCCCGCCTCGGGACGACCGGCGGCGATGCGTTGATCCTCGAAGATGCCCCGCCCATATCCCTTCATGCCCTCGAGCGCGCCTTCGAGAGCTGGCTGCCGCGCTACATGGATGACGACGGGCCGGAGGGTGGAAGCGATGCCGATGCCTGCGGGAGAGCTGGAGAAACTGATCCGTGAAGCCCTGCCCGATGCCGAGGTGGTGATCGAGGATCTCGCGGGAGACGGGGATCACTACCGCGCCATCGTCACCTCCGAGGCCTTTCGCGGCAAGTCGCGCATCCAGCAGCACCAGATGGTGTACAAGGCGCTCGGCGCGCGCATGGGCGAACAGCTCCACGCGCTCGCCCTCGTCACCCGTGTGCCCGACCGCTGAACGCAACCAACGGAGCCCGAGGCCATGAGCAACCCCGTCTTCGACCGCATCCGCGAGCAGATCGCCCGCGACGACGTCGTGCTCTACATGAAGGGCACGCCGGTCTTTCCGCAGTGCGGCTTTTCCGCCGGCGTCGTGCAGGTGCTCACCCACCTCGGGGTCAAGTTCGCATCCTACAACGTGCTCGAAGACCCCGAACTGCGCCAGGGGCTCAAGGAGTTCTCGAACTGGCCTACCTTTCCCCAGCTTTACGTCAAGGGGGAGCTCGTGGGGGGCTTCGATATCGTCCGCGAGATGTACGAGAGCCGGGAGCTCCAGGAGCTTCTGCGCGAGAAGGGGATCGCCTTCTCCGAGGAGGCCGCCTGAGGCCGGCCGACGCCCGGCATGGGCCGCCCCTCAGGCGGCCTTGAGGGCCCTTTCGGCGAGCTCGGCGACATCCCGCGACAGACCGGGCCTTTCGAGGATGCGCGCGAGTTCGGCGCGCATGAGGCCGGCACGGGGTTCGGCGTACCGCGCCCAGTGACAGAGCGGCTGCACGAGCCGCGCCGCGAGCTGGGGATTGATGCCGTCCGCCTCGCATACCGCATCCGCGATCAGGCGATAGCCGGCGCCGTCGGCGCGGTGGAAGCCGGTGAAGTTCGCATGTGCGAAGGCGCCGAGCAGAGCGCGCACACGGTTGGGATTGTTCCAGCCGAAATCGCGGTGGTCGAGAAGCGCGCGCACCCGTGCGACGGCCTCGGCATCCTCGCGTGAAGCCTGGAGCGCGAACCACTTGTCGATCACGAGCGGCTCCTCGCGGTTCCGCTCGTAGAAGCGCTCGAGGAGGGGCTCGGCCACGGCCAGGTTCGCCGCGCAGGCGGCGGCGAGGGCTCCCATCCACTCGGTGAGGTTGTCGGCGAGCTCGTACTGGCGCTCGATGCGCGGCGTCGCCTCCTCGGGCGATCCCAGCGCAAGCCAGCTGAGCGCCATGTTGCGCAGGCTGCGGGCACCGATGGCGCGGACCTCCGGGCGGTAGGGGCGCTCCGGGGCGATCCCGTCATAGAGCCTGCAGAAGCCGGCACAGGAGCGAAGCGCGAGCTCGCCGCGCACGCTCCTCCAGGCGGCATCCACGGCCTCGACCACCGCGGGCGCGTGCCGCGCCACGAGCTGGCCGCGGCTCGGCAGCTCCAGAAGCCTTGCGGTGAAGGCCGCATCCTCGGGCAGCGTGGCGAGCAGCGTCGCGAAGGCGCCGTAGAGGGCGGTGCGGGCGAGGTCGGGGGCATCCTCCGCCATCGCCTCTTCCATGGCGAGAAGCGCGAGCCGCTGGCCGGCCTCCCAGCGGTTGAAGGGGTCCGAATCATGGGCGAGGAGAAAGGCGAGATCGGCCGGGGCGTAAGGCGCTTCGAGGCGAACCGGGGCCGAGAAGCCACGCAGCAGGGAGGGCAGGCGGATCTCCTCCGGGCAGGAGATGTGCTCGATCTGTTCGTGCCGGTCGAGGACGATCACGCGCTCCTGCGCGCTTCTTCCCTCCGCATCGAGAAGCGCTGCGGCGACGGGCACAACGAGAGGATCCCGTCCGGAGTCGTGATCGGGCCGCCGCTGGCGGAGCTCGAGGCGCAGACCCCCGGCCTCGCGGCTCCAGCGGGCCTCGATCACAGGCGTTCCCACCTGATCGTACCAGCGGGCGAAATCGGAGAGATCCCGGCCGGACACCGCCGCCATGCTCGCGAGCAGATCTTCCACCGTGGCCGCGCGACCATCCATGCGCGCGAGATAGTGCCGCACACCACGCACGAAGGTGGCGCGCCCGAGGAGGACCTCGAGCATGCGGAGGATCTCCGCACCCTTGTAGTAGACCGTCGTGGTGTAGAAGTTGTTGATCTCGACATATTCCTTCGGGCGCACCGGATGGGCGAGGGGGCCCGCGTCCTCGGGGAACTGGGCCTCCCTGAGCAGCCGGACGTCGCCGATCCGGGTCACCCCGGGAGAATGCCAGTCGGCCATGAACTGCTGATCACGCAGGACCGTGAGGCCCTCCTTGAGGGTGAGCTGGAACCAGTCGCGCAAGGTCACCCGGTTGCCGGTCCAGTTGTGGAAATACTCATGGGCGACGATGCGGGTGATGCGGAGATAGTCGGCGTCGGTCGCGGTCTCCGGCGAGGCGAGCAGGGCCGAGGCGTTGAAGATGTTGAGCCCCTTGTTCTCCATCGCCCCGAAGTTGAAGTCCGCCACCGCCACGATCTGGTAGAGGTCGAGGTCGCACTCGAGACCGTAGGTCTCCTCGTCCCACCGCATCGCGAGCTCGAGCGCCCGCAGCGCGTGCCGGCACCGCTCCACGAAACGGGGCTCGGCATAGAGCCGGAGCGTGACCTCGCGGCCGGAGCGCGTCGTATAGCGGCTTTCGATGAAATCGAGCTGGCCCGCCACGAGGGCGAAGAGATAGGAAGGTTTGGGGAAGGGGTCCTCCCACAGGGCCCAGTGGCGATCTCCCTCGAGCGTGCCGCGGTCCAGCGGGTTGCCGTTCGAGAGCAGCAGCGGGTAGCGGCTGCGGTCGGCCTCGATGCGCACGCGATAGCGGGCGAGCACATCCGGCCGGTCCTGCGACCAGACGATGCGCCGGAATCCCTCGGCCTCGCACTGGGTGACGAGAAGTCCGCCGCTCTCATAAAGCCCCATGAGGGTCGTATTCGTGCGCGGGCGGATGCGCGTGCGCACGAAGATTCGCGCCCTGTCCGGAACCTCGCGCAGGGTGAGCTCCTCGCCCTGCACGCGGAGCTCCGCGGGGTCGAGGGCGCGGTTGTCGATGCGGAATTCGAGCGTCTCGAGGTCGCGCCCGTAGAGAACGAGCGGACCATCCCCCTGGCGCTCGACGAACAGCGTGGCCTCCACCTCGGTGGCCTCGGGATCGAGGTGGAAGACGAGTTCCACCTGCGTGGTGCGGAACGCCGGCGGTCGGTAGTCCTCGAGGCGGACGGGCCGCAGGCGCGGCGCGCTCATGTGCTGCCGCCCGTCTGCCCGCGCCGGTTCTGGGGCAGGAGGAACTCCCGCCCCACCTTGACGCGCGGTTCGCCGTCGTAGGCGACGATGTCCGCGGTGGCGTAAGTCTCGTGCCAGCGCTCGGGCAGGTAGGAGCCGGTGCCGATGATGTCGATCGGCGCCTGCACGCTCGCCATGAGCCTGCACTTCTGGGGGGTGAAGCCCGAGCTCGCGATGATCTTCACGTTCGCATATCCCGCCTGGTCCAGATTTTCCCGCAGCCAGAAGATGGCGGCCGCGGTCACCCCGGTGCCGGTGAGCCAGCGCAGCTCCTCCTCGGTGCGGTAGGTGCGGATCGCCTCCGGTGCGTGACGCTCGAGCACTTCGTAGGATTTCGCGACATCGAGGCCCTCGACGAAGCGCCCACCGTGGGTATCGAGCCGCACCCCGAGCCGCCCCTCGCGGGCGAGATCCGGAAAGCGCCGGCAGACCGCGAGGCTGTCGGTGATCTCGCGGCCGAAGTAGTCGACGAGCACATACAGCGGGTCGTCGGGAAAGGTCTCGTGGAACATCTCCGCCGCGCGCACCGTGCTGCCCGCGTAGCCGATGAGCGCATGCGGCATGGTGCCGAGCCCGCGGTCGCGGCCGAAGTAGTGGGCGGTGGCGTCGGTGGCGTTGCCGATGAAGCCCTTCGCGTTCGTCTCCCGCTTCGCCTTCTCCGAGCCGACGCTCGCCGCATAGGCCATCAGTTCCGCCATCTCCGCGCCCGCGCAGTGGCGCGCGTCCATGGCGAGGAAGGCCACATAGGGGAGATCGCGGCACATGGCGTAGGCGTTGAAGGCGGCCACGCAGACGGGCCCCAGCTTCTGCAGCAGGATGGTCTCGAGGTCGACGAGATGGCGGAAGGGGCCGGTGATGTACATGAGCGGCTCACCGGCGCCGACCCAGTCTCCTTCCCGGTAGCGGAGCTCGACCGCGTAGTCCGCCCCGCGCGCCCGCATGACCTGTTCGAGCCAGGCGAGCGCCAGTCGCGGCGCGCAGATGACGGGACGGCGCATGAACAGGGCATAGGTGACCCGGCAGTCGCCGTAGCGCGCGACGATCTCGCGGGTCCTGGAGAAGTACTTGTCCGTATAGGCGCCGACCCGCTCCTCGGGCGGGAAGAGATGCGTGTTCGCGTAGACCGTCATCGCCCCTCACGAGGCCGCGCGCAGGGCCTGGCGTTCCTCCTTGAGGGCCTCGGCCATGAGGAAGGCGAGCTCGAGACTCTGCTGGGCGTTCAGCCTCGGATCGCAGTGGGTGTGATAGCGATCCGAGAGGCGGGCCTCGGTGATCGCCTGCGCGCCACCGAGGCACTCGGTGACATCCTGGCCCGTCATCTCGATGTGGATGCCGCCGGCGTGCGTTCCCTCGGCACGGTGGATGGCGAAGAAGTGCCGCACTTCCTGCAGGATGCGCTCGAAGGGCCGGGTCTTGTAGCCGTTGTCGACCTTGATCGTATTGCCGTGCATGGGATCGCAGGACCAGACGACCTCGCGTCCCTCGCGCACCACCGCCCTCAGGAGCGGCGGCAGATGGGTGCGGATGCCATCCGCCCCCATGCGCGTGATCACGGTAAGCCGGCCCGGCCGGTTGTCGGGATTGAGCACGTCGATGAGGCGCAGGAGCTCGTCCGGGGTCATCGAGGGACCGGCCTTGATCCCGATCGGGTTGGAAATGCCCCGGCAGAACTCGACATGGGCCCCCTCGAGCTGGCGCGTGCGATCGCCGATCCAGAGGAAATGGGCGGAGGTGTCGTACCACAGTCCGGTGGTGGAATCGACGCGCGTCAGCGCCTGTTCGAAGCCGAGCAGCAGGCATTCGTGCGAGGTGTAGAACTCGGTGCGGCGGATCGCCGGCGTGTTGAGATCGGTGATCCCGCAGGCCTGCATGAAGTCGAGAGCCTCGCCGATGCGGTTCGCGAGATCCCGGTACCGCTCGCCCTGGGGCGAGTTTTCGACGAACCCCAGGTTCCACTGGTGGACGCGGGTGAGCGAGGCGTAGCCCCCCTCGGTGAACGCCCGCAGGAGATTGAGCGTCGCCGCCGCCTGCATGTACGCCTGGATCTGCCGGCCGGGGTCGGGACGGCGGGCCTCGGGCGTAAACTCGAGTGCGTTCACGATATCGCCGCGATAGGCGGGCAGGGTCCGCTCATCCCGGGTCTCGAACGGCTGCGAGCGGGGCTTGGCGAACTGGCCCGCCATGCGCCCGACCTTGACGACCGGCATGCCCGAGCCGAAGGTCAGCACAACGGCCATCTGCAGCAGCACCCGGAGCGTGTCGCGGATCTTGTTGGCGTTGAACTCGGCGAAGGCTTCCGCGCAGTCGCCGCCCTGGAGGAGAAACGCGCGGCCCGCGCACACCTCGGCGAGCCTCGCCTCGAGCTCGCGGCATTCGCCCGCGAAGACCAGCGGCGGATAGCCGGAGAGCACCCGTTCCACTTCGGCCAGTTCGCCCGGATCGTCGTATTCGGGCATCTGCCGTGCGGGCTTTTCGCGCCAGCTTGCGGGATGCCACTCGGCCGCCGGTTTCATCACCTCTCTTCCCTCTGTCATGCCGCCGGCTGGTACATGGTGACGAGCTCCTCCGCCGCCGTCGGATGAAGCCCCACCGTCGCGTCGAGGTCCTCCTTGCGCGCACCCGCCGTCATCGCCACCGCGAAGCCCTGCAGGATCTCCGCCGCATCATCGCCGACCATGTGCACGCCGAGCACGCGTCCATCGGCCCGGTCCACGATCATCTTCATGAAGGAGCGCTCCGCCACCTCCGGCAGGGTGTAGAGCATGGGGCGGAAACGCGTCTTGTAAACCTCGACCTCGAATCCCAGGCTGCGCGCCCCCTCCTCCGTGTAGCCGGCGCTCGCCGCCTGGGGAATGGAGAAGATGGCGGTGGGAATCGTCTCGTAGTTCACGTGGCGGGTGATGCCGCCGAAGAGCCGGTCCGCGAGCGCCCGGCCCTCGGCGATCGCCACCGGCGTGAGATCGTGCTGGCTCGCGTCCATGCCGTGGCCCGCATGATCCGCGCAGTCGCCGACGGCATGAATGCCGGGGACGTTCGTGCCGTATCCGGCGTTCACGTAGATCGTGCCGTCCTGCTTCATGCGGACGCCGATCTCCTCGAGGCCGAGCCCGCGGGTGTTGGGAATGGGATGCCGGCCGGTGGCGTAGACGACGAGATCGGCGGCGAGCGTTCCACGGTCGGTGTCCACGAGGCGCCGCGCTCCTTCCTCGCGGATCGCCCGCACATGGGTCTCCGGCACGAGATCGATGCCCGAGCGGGCAAGCGCTTCCGCCATCTCGAGGCGCAGCTCCTCCTCGAAGCCGCGAAGCGGCAGTTCGCGGCGGTAGAGGAGCCGCACCCGGCTGCCGAGCCCGTTGAAGATGGAGGCGAGTTCGACGCCGATGTATCCCGCGCCGACGATGACGACCTCACGGGGAAGGGGATAGCGGCCCTCGAGCACGAAATCCGAAGTGACCGTGTGTTCGATGCCCGCAAGCTGCGGCCGGCTCGGCCGCCCGCCGACGGCGATGAGCAGCTGGTCGGCGCGGTGGCTCTCGCCGCCGACGATGACCTCGTGCGGCGGCGTTCCGTCGCCGCCGATGCGCGCGCGGGCGCGGAAGAGCCGCACACCGGCGGAGGCGAGCATGTTCTCATACACCCCCTCGAGGCGGGCCACCTCCCGGTCGCGGTTCTCGAGCAGGGCGGCGAAGTCGAGTTCCGCCGGTACGCCGCGCCAGCCGTAGGCGGCGAGCAGGCCCCGCTGGGCGCCGAAACGGGCCGCGTAATGCATGAGTTTCTTGGGCACGCAGCCGCGGATCACGCAGGTGCCGCCGAGCCGTCCGGCTTCGGCCAGGGCCACCCGCGCACCGTGGGATGCCGCCCGGCGGGCGCAGGCGATGCCGCCCGAGCCCCCGCCGATCACGAACAGATCGAAATGGGCCACCTCATCCGATCCCGTCCAGAGCCACGTATTTGATCTCGAGGTATTCATCGACGCCGTACTTCGAGCCTTCGCGGCCGAGGCCGCTCTGCTTGACGCCGCCGAAGGGCGCCACCTCGGTGGAGATGATGCCCGTGTTCACGCCCACGATGCCGACCTCGATTCCCTCGGCGACCCGGAACACGCGTCCGAGATCGCGCGCGTAGAAGTAGCCGGCAAGCCCGTAGGGGCTGTCGTTGGCAAGGGCGATCGCCTCCTCCTCGCTCTCGAAGCGGTAGAGGGGCGCCACCGGGCCGAAGGTCTCCTCGTAGGTGATCTTCATCTCGGGGGTGCAGGGGCCCACCACCGTGGGCTCGTAGAAGAGACCGCCGAGCGCATGCCGGCGGCCGCCCGCGAGCAGCCGCGCGCCTTTCTCGAGCGCATCCCGGACATGCGCTTCCACCTTCATGAGCGCCTTTTCGTCAATAAGCGGTCCGATCTGCACGCCCGGCTCGGTCCCGGGCCCGACCTTCATCTGCGCCACCGCCTCGGCGAACTTCTCCGCAAAGGCGTCGAAGACGCCGGCCTGGACGTAGATGCGGTTGGCGCACACGCAGGTCTGGCCGGCGTTGCGGAACTTGCAGATGAGCGCGCCCTGCACCGCGGCGTCGAGATCGGCATCGTCGAAGACGATGAAGGGCGCATGGCCGCCGAGCTCCATCGACACCCGCTTGACGGTGTCCGCGCACTTCTTGAGCAGGAGCTTGCCCACCTCGGTGGAGCCGGTGAAGGAGAGCTTGCGCACCGTCTCGTTCTCGCACAGCTCGTCGCCGATCGGGCCTGCGGGCCCGGTGACGACATTGAACACCCCGGCGGGCAGGCCGGCGCGTTCGGCGAGCACGGCGAGCGCGAGGGCGGAGAAGGGGGTGGCGCTCGCCGGCCGGGCGACGATGGTGCAGCCCACGGCCAGCCCCGGCGCGCATTTGCGCGTGATCATGGCGTTGGGAAAGTTCCAGGGCGTGATCGCCGCCGCCACGCCGACCGGCTGCTTGAGGACGAGAATGCGCCGTCCGTGCTGCGGGGTGGGAATCACGTCGCCATAGGCCCGCTTCGCCTCCTCGGCGAACCATTCGATGAAGGAAGCGCCGTAGACGATCTCCCCGCGCGCCTCGGCGAGCGGCTTGCCCTGTTCGCGGGTCATGATGTAGGCGAGATCGTCCGCGTTCTCCATCACGAGATCGTACCAGCGCCTAAGCAGCGCCGCCCGCTCCTTGGCGGTGCGCCTGCGCCAGTCGCGGAAGGCCCGATCCGCCGCCTCGATGGCCCGGCGTACATCTTCCCGGCCCATCGCCGGCACGCTGCCGAGCGCCTTGCCCGTGGCCGGATCGGTGACGGTCATGCGAGCGCCGCTCGCCGCCTCGACCCAGGCACCGTCCACATAGGCCTGTTCGCGGAACAGCCCCGGGTCCTTGAGAAAATTGCGGATGTCCTCGATCGCCGTCGCCATGCCCTCGCCTCCTCTTCGCTCGCGATCCCCGGGATCGCGCTTTTCGCGGTGCCGAGCGCACCGCCCGTTCGGCACGACGGATGCGCTGGTGCGGGCGGGAGGAATCGAACCTCCGACACCGGCGGTGTAAGCGCCGTGCTCTGCCTCTGAGCTACACCCGCCCCGCGAACCATAGTCAGGCAGGGCCGCCGCTTCAAGCGAACCGCCCTGCTCCCCTCATCGCCGGATCGGCGCTACGCGTAGAGCAGCGCATGGACCCGGAGCGGGTGCCGGCGCCCGCGCAGCCGCCGCTCGCCGAGCGCGACGAACCCGGAGCGGTCGCCGAGCCCCTCCAGGGTCTCTTCGCTCACCAGGATGGCGACCGCGGGCCGGGGCTCGAGTTCCCGCGCGAGCTGTTCGAGCCGTGCGGCGGTGTTCACCGCATCGCCGAGGACCGTGTAGGTGGCCTTGCTCGGCGTCACGATTTCGCCGACGATCACCTCGCCGCTGTGGATGCCGATGCGCAGCGGCAGAAAGTCCGGCTCGCCGCGCCGCGCCAGATGGGCCTCGGCGATCGCCCGCGCGGCGCGGATGGCGCGCAGGCCGTGATCGGAGACCGGCTCGGGCGCGCCCCAGAAGGCCATCACGCCATCGCCCATGAGCTTGTCCACGGTGCCGCCGGTGTGCTCGATGCAGCGCGTGAGCATCGCGAAGTGCCCCTCGACGAACCCTGCCGTGCGGGCGGTATCGAGGCGTTCCGCAAGCCCGGTGAAGCCGGCGAGATCGGTGAACATGACCGTAAGCCGGCGGCGCTGTGGAGCCTGGCCCCGGCCGGTGCGCAGCAGCCGACGGACGAGCTCGCGCGGCACATAGCGGGCGAACGCCCGGAGAGCGGCAACCATGCCCGCAAAGGCCTGGGCCGCCTCATGGAGCTCGCGGATGCGCGAGGGCCGGGGCTCGGGGATGGCCTCGAACTCGAGCCGTGCGAGATGGCGCGAGGCTTCGGCGAAGCGGATCACCGGCCGGGCGAGGCGGCGCGCGAGCACGATGCCGGCCACCACCGCGAGGAGCAGGAAGGCGAGTCCGGCGAGCGCCGCGGTGCGCAGGCGACGGGCTTCGCCGAGCATGTCCGCGGCGCGGAAGTGCACGCCGACGATCCAGGGCGTCTCGCGCCCTTCCTCGAGCCGCGCGTAGAGGTAGAAGACGCGTCCGATGCCGGCGAGAACGCGGCTGTGACCGGGAAGATCGAAGTTCAGACCCGAGCGGCTGCGATCTTCCGTCCAGATGGCGGCGAGCGCCGGATCGCCGAGCTCGTCGATGCGCGGCAGCGGGTGCTCGGGCGAGGGGGTGAAGCGCGCGAAGCGCGCACCGGGATGGGCGAGGACGATCTCGCGTCCGTAAAGCACGAAGGCGCGGCCCCTGAGCTCCGAGGAAAGTTCGCGCAGAAAGCGCGAGAATGCCGCCACGGGAAGGACCGCCACCAGCGCGGCCTCGAAACGGCCATCCCGGTACACGGGACGCGCATAGGTGACGACCGTCCGGCCGCGTTCGGCGATGAACAGCGGGCGGCTCCACACACCGCCGACCTCGCGGCGTCGCTCGAGCCCCGTGATCGCGAGGCGGAGATGGGGGCGGGCGCGCCAGCCGATGCGCCGGATGATGATGCGGCCGTCCTCTGCGCGGCTCGCAGCAAGCGCCCAGCCGTCGCGCGAGAGCCAGGCCGCGGCGCCGAGCTGGGGTGCCGCAGCGAGGGTGTAGGTGAGGGCGGCTCGAAGCTCGGCGTCATCGCCGGCGGAAAGCTTTCCCTCTTGGATGCGGGAAGCGAGAAAGGCGACGAGGGCTTCGGCCGGCTGGAGATACTCCCGCACCCGGGCCCGCAGCATGGTAACGGCGAGGCGGGCGCGGTCGGCGATGAGGGAGGTGGTGGTCTCGACGGCAACCGTGAGGGCGGTGACATATACGGTGGCAACGGCCACGAGCAGGAGTCCGCCGATGGCCGCCGAAAGGGCGACGGCGAGCGGAATGCGCCCCTTGGGACGGCGGTCGGAGCGGATGAGCGGCGCAGCCATGAGACCGCCTTAGCGACGGCCGGCAGGCGCAGCAAGCGCGGGGGAGGCATGGGATCTGCGCGCTTGACCGAGGCGCCCGCGCAGTCCTAACTTCCCGCGCCTTCAAAAAAAGGACCGGGTCCGAGGACCCGGCCAAGTAGATCAGGGAGGCTAAACGTCTGGGAGTGAGGAAGACCGGAAGGACTTCCCCGCCTCGGGCCTTGCACCCGAGGGATCGCCGCAACCGGCGATCGGCAGAACGGCCCAGAACCACCGTCCTGCTGCGCTGCGAAATATAGTGGAAGGCGAAGCTCCTGACCACCCCCCTTGACGCAGAGGTGATTTGCGCGCAGCGCCGTCACCACACCGGCTGTTCCGCCACCTTCTCGAGGAGGAAGTCGCGGAACACGGCCACGCGCTTGCTCGCCCGCAGTTCGCTGGGATAGACGAAATAGGCGGTGAAGCTCGGCCCCTCGAGCTCGGGGAGGACGCGCTCGAGGCGGTAGCTCGTCGAGGCGAGATAGTCGGGAAGCGAGGCGAGGCCCACACCGCGTTCGGCCGCCCGCAGCATGCCGTAGACATTGTTGATCTTGAGCACGGCCCGGCGCGGCCTGCGCTCCTCGCCGGACTCCCGTCCTGCCGCCAGGATCCAGTTGAGGCTCGGCACCGGCGCCTGCACCTCTTCGCCGTAGGCGATGAGCCGATGGCCGTCGAGCTCTTCGGGCGTCCGCGGGCGTCCGTAGCGCTCGAGATATTCGCGGCTGCCGTAGATGTGGGTGTGCACGGTCATGAGGCGCCGCTGCACGAGATCGGGCTGACGCGGCGGCTGAAGGCGGATCGCCACGTCCGCCTCGCGCAGGGTGAGGTCGAGGTCGACATCGGTGACCACGAGGGTGACGGTGATCTCGGGATAGCGCTCGAAGAATTCGGCGAGATGGGAGGCGAGCCAGACGGTGCCGAGGCCGACCGTGGTATTCACCCGCAGATGGCCGGCGGGCCGGTCGCGGGTCTCGCTCAGCATCGCCTGCGCGCGGGCCATGCGCTCGGCGACCTCCTTCGCCGTATGGAGGAGGAGCTCCCCCTGTTCGGTGAGCACGAGACCGCGGGCATGGCGATGGAAGAGGGTGACCCCGAGGTCTTCCTCGAGCGCGCCGATCTGGCGGCTCACCGCCGACTGGCTGAGCCCGAGGCGCTCCGCGGCGCGGGTGAAGCTTCCGGCTTCGGCGACGGACAGAAAGATCCGGATGCGGTCCCAGTTGAGCACCGATCCTCCCCGACCGGGCCGACCGCTCAGGCGGTGGCGGCTTCCTGTTCGGCAAGATAGCGCTCGGCTTCGAGCGCCGCCATGCAGCCGCTCCCGGCGGCGGTCACGGCCTGCCGGAACACCCTGTCCTGAACGTCACCGGCCGCGAACACGCCGGGCACGCTCGTCCTCGTGCTGTCGCAGGCGGTCTTGATGTATCCCTGCTCGTCCATCTCGAGCTGGCCGCGGAACAGCGCCGTCGCCGGATCGTGGCCGATGGCGATGAACACCCCCTCGACCGGGAGCTCCTCGAGCGCGCCGGTGCGGACATCGCGCAGCCGCAGCCCGGTCACGCGTCGTACCGGCTCCTCTTCTCCCAGGATCTCGTCGACGACCCGCTTCCAGTGCACCTCGATCCTGGGATTGGCGAACAGCCGCTGCTGCAGCACCTTGTCCGCACGCAGCGCGTCGCGCCGGTGGATGAGGTGGACACGCGCGCACATCTGGGTGAGATAGAGCGCCTCCTCGACCGCCGTGTTGCCGCCGCCCACGACCGCCACCGGCTTGCCGCGGAAGAAGAAGCCGTCGCAGGTGGCACAGGCGGAGACCCCGTGACCCTGAAACCGCTTCTCGCTCTCGAGCCCGAGCCAGCGGGCGACCGCGCCCGTGGCGATGATCATGGTCTCGCAGGTGAATTCGAGCCCGCCGTCGGTGCGTGCGCGCAGCGGCCGGCTGCGCAGATCCACCTCCGTTACCACGTCGAAGATCAGCTCCGCCCCGCAGTTCTCCGCCTGCTTCGCCATCTGCTCCATGAGCCAGGGGCCCTGAACCGGCTCGGCGAAGCCCGGGTAGTTCTCGACGTCGGTGGTGATGGTGAGCTGGCCGCCCGGCTGCAGCCCCTGGATCACCACCGGCGCGAGATTGGCCCGCCCCGCATAGATGGCCGCGGTATAGCCGGCGGGCCCCGAGCCCAGGATCAGTACTCTGACGTGGCGGGCCATGCGCTTCTCCAGAGCTTCGCTTTCAGCCGTAGCGCACCTCGAGGATCTCGAAATAGCGGACCCCGCGCGGCGTCGTCACCTCGACGTGGTCGCCCGCCTCCTTGCCGATCAGGGCCCGGGCGAGGGGCGCGTGGACGGACAGAAGCCCGCGCTGGATGTCGGCTTCCTCGGGGCCGACGATCTGATAGGTGAATTCCTCTTCCGTTTCCTCGTCGACGAGCCGCACCGTCGCTCCGAACATGATCTTGCTGCCGGAGAGGTTCTTGACGTCGATGACCTCGGCGCGGGCGAGCTTGTCCTCAAGCTCCATCACCCGTCCCTCGATGAAGCTCTGGCGTTCGCGCGCGGCGTGGTACTCGGCGTTCTCGGACAGGTCCCCATGCTCGCGCGCGGCCGCGATCGCCCGGATGATCGCCGGGCGTTCCACGGTCTTGAGCCGCTTCAGCTCCTCGGCGAGACGTGCGTAGCCTTCCGGCGTCATCGGAATCCTGTTTGACATGACCGGCTTCGTCCCAGAAACGCTCGTAAAGAAGCCCGGCAAGGCCGGGCACGTCAGATCTCACAGGACCGTCTGCGACTCTAGGGCCTCATAGTAGGATTGCAACGGGGCCACCTCCGGCTCGCCGCGGGCGAGACGGCGCAGGGCGTGCACGGCCGCACGGGCGCCGGCGATGGTGGTGAAATAGGGGACCCGCATGAGCAGGGCGGTGCGGCGCAGGCTGTAGCTGTCGCGCACCGCCTGGGTGCCCTGGGTCGTGTTGATGACGAGCGCGATGTCGCCGTCCTTGAGCCGGTCCACGATGTGCGGCCGCCCCTCGTAGACCTTGTTGATGACCGCAACCTCGAGCCCGGCTTCGGCGAGCGCGGCCGCCGTGCCGCGGGTGGCGATGAGCGTGAAGCCGAGATCGGCGAGGGCCGCCGCGATCTCGACGAGCGCCGGCTTGTCCGCATCGCGAACCGACAGGAACACCCGACCCCGGCGCGGAAGCTCGTTGCCGGCAGCGATCTGGGCCTTGAGATAGGCGGTACCGAAGTCGCGATCGAGGCCCATGACCTCGCCGGTGGACTTCATCTCGGGGCCCAGGAGGAGATCGACGTCGGGAAAGCGCGCGAAGGGGAACACGGCCTCCTTCACCGCCACATGGGAGAGCGCGCGCGGCCGGAGGCCGAACTCGCGAAGGGGCACGCCCGCCATGACCTTGGCGGCGATTCCGGCAATCGGCACTCCGATCGCCTTGGCGACGAAGGGCACGGTGCGGCTTGCGCGAGGGTTGACCTCGAGGATGTAGATGCGTCCGTCCTTGATCGCCATCTGCACGTTCATGAGGCCGCGCACCGCGAGCGCACGCGCGAGCTCCTCGGCCTCGCGGGCGATCTCCCGGCACACCTCGGGCGCGAGCGAGAAGGGGGGAAGGGCGCAGGCGGAATCGCCGGAGTGGATGCCGGCCTCCTCGATGTGTTCCATGATCCCGGCCACGAACACCTCCTCGCCGTCGGCGAGCAGGTCCACATCCACTTCGACGGCGTCCTGCAGATAGCGGTCGATGAGCACCGGCCCGTATTCCGACGCCGCCGCGGCTTCGGCGAAGAAGGCCTTGAGCTCCTCCATCGAGTGGACGATGCGCATCGCCCGCCCGCCGAGCACGTAGGAGGGGCGGAGCAGCACCGGCAGACCGAGCCGCTCCACCCGGGCCACCGCCTCCTCGAGCGTGGCGCAGACATCGCTCTCCGGCTGCCGCAGCCCGAGCTCCCTGAGCAGCTTCTGGAAGCGATCGCGGTCCTCGGCGAGATCGATGGCATCCGGGGCGGTGCCGAGCACGGGAATTCCCGCCTCTTCCAGCGCGCGGCAGAGCTTGAGCGGCGTCTGGCCGCCGAGCTGGACGATGACGCCCAGGAGTTCGCCGCGGCTGCGCTCGACCCGGCAGATCTCGAGCACGTCCTCGGCGGTGAGCGGTTCGAAGTAGAGCCGGTCCGAGGTGTCCGGATCCGTCGATACGGTCTCCGGATTGCAGTTCACCATGATCGTCTCGATGCCGAGCTCGGCGAGGCCGAAGGCGGCATGCACGCAGCAGTAGTCGAACTCGATGCCCTGCCCGATGCGGTTGGGCCCGCCGCCGAGGATGATCGCCTTGCGCCGATCGCTCGGGAAGGCCTCGCACTCGGGCGCCATACCGGGAGCGGGCGGCGGCTCGTAGGTGCTGTAGAGATAGGAGGTGAGGGCCTCGAACTCGGCCGCGCAGGTATCCACGCGCTTGAAGACCGGCCGCACGCCGAGCGCCTCGCGCCGCGCGCGCACCTCCCGCTCCTCGAGCCCGGCGAGACGGGCGAGGCGGGCGTCGGAAAAGCCGAGCGACTTGAGCCGCAGCCATCCCGCCACGTCTTCCGGAAGCCCCCGTGCGCGCACCTCCTCCTCGATCGCGACGAGGTCGCGGATGCGTTCGAGGAACCAGCGATCGTAGTGGCAGATGCGGTGGATCTCCTCCACCGAGAGGCCGAGACGGAACGCCTGCGCGACCTGGCGCAGCCGGTCGGGCGTCGGTCTGGCGAGGGCCGCATGCACGGCGGCATGAGGGCGGTCCGGATCCTCGAGACCGGGGATCTCGATCTCGTCGAGGCCGCTGAGCCCCGTCTCCAGCCCGCGCAGCGCCTTCTGCAGGGCTTCCTCGAAGCACCGGCCGATGGCCATGACCTCGCCCACGGACTTCATCGAGGTCGTGAGCACGGGCTCGGTCTCCGGGAATTTCTCGAAGGCGAAGCGGGGCGCCTTGACGACGACGTAGTCGATGCTGGGCTCGAAGGAGGCGGGGGTTGCGCGCGTGATGTCGTTCGCGATCTCATCCAGCGTGTAGCCGACCGCGAGCCTTGCGGCGACCTTGGCGATGGGAAAACCGGTGGCCTTGGAGGCCAGCGCCGAGGAGCGGGAGACGCGGGGGTTCATCTCGATGACGATCATACGTCCGTTCTCCGGGTTGATGGCGAACTGGACGTTGGAGCCGCC
>CAZHHU010000038.1:8613-23998 GCA_964532215.1 uncultured Geminicoccaceae bacterium | reverse complement strand
CCGACGACGGTGACCGTGATCCGCCCTTCCGCCACCGCGACCGTATCCCGCGCCTGCCGCGCGAGCGGCACGCGCACGAACAGACGACGGGTCTCGACCTCCTCGCTGCAGTCGCGTTTCACGCTTGCGCTCTCGAGGAGAAAGGCGAGGCGCTCGAGAGGCACGCCCTCGGCCTCCTTGCGGCGCAGCAGCCGCAGGAGGGTCGCGTAGCGCGGCTCGAGGGCCTGTTGCCGGTAGGTCCGCTCGAGCTCGGCGTAGCGACTCTGGAGCGCCTCGCGCTCCGCCTCGAGGCGGGCGATGCGCTCGTTGAGCAGCCGGTCGAGCTCCTTGACCCGCTGCGCTTCCGCAAGCGCACGCTCGTACTGCAGGCGAAGCTCGGATCGCCCCGCCTCGTACGCCGCCACCACGGCGAACAGAAGCAGGGCGCCGGCGCCGAGGACGGCAAGGAGAAGGAGTGAGGGCCGCAACCGCTGCCCGCGGGATCGACGCAAGGGCATGCTCCGAACTGCCGCTGCCCGCACATCCTAGTGCAGCGTTTCTGCGAGATCACGCCACCCCGCGGAGATCCCGCCGCGGTCGGTCGCGGCCCCCGTGCAGGGGAAGGGAAAGCCTCCGGGCTCAGTCGCCCCGGGCTCGTCCTTCCTCACCGCCGTGGTGCTCGTGCTCGTGATCGCCCATCATGCCGGACATGGCGCCCGCGGGCCGCACATGAGCCACGACCTCGACCCTGCCCGCCCGGGCGAAGATGAGCGTCAGCGGAATGTGCATGTCGGGCGCGAGCCGCTCTTGCAGCCTCATGAGCATGATGTGGAAGCCGCCGGGCTTGAGCAGGACGGTGCCGCCGGCCGGGATGTCGATGGCTTCGACCGGACGCATCTTCATCACGCCCTCCGCCATCACATGGGTGTGGAGCTCGACCCTGCCCGCGGTCGGGCTGCTCGCCGCCACGAGGCGATCCGGCTCGTCGCCGTGGTTGATGATCTCGAGATAGGCGGCGCCGTTTCGCCCCTTCATGGCGCTGCGGGCCCACACTTCCCGGATCTCGATATCGCCGACCCTCCAGGTCCCGTGGGCGTCGGCGGGGAAAGGCAGGAGCGCGCCCAGGGCCGCGGTCATGCCGAGCGCGACGAAGTTTCTGCGCGTCGTCGATGCACGCATCTCACAGTCCTCCGTTCCGCAGATGGTGAAGCGATTCCCGCCCGACGGCGTGGCGCCGTCCGGGCCTTCGGCATCAGGAGAGACTGCGGGATGCGGGTGGGGCGCGGGCACGGAAGGAGGCGAGGGGTGCCCCCGCGGGAAGGATCTCGTCGCCGGCGGGAATTCTGCGCGGCAACGCGAACCGCACCGGTTGCGGCGAGCGCGCATGATCGGGTTCGAGTGCGCCACCACAGCCGTGAAGGAGGCAGCAGAGGTGCGGGCCGCCTCGGCGATCCGGCGCCGGCGCCTTGTTCCCGCCCGGCACCCAGACGATCCCCCGCGCCGTGCATATGGGAATGCCCCTGCCGGCGCGTGCCGCGGCGGCATTCGAGAGGGCGGCGATGAAGGGAGCGAGGGCGAGCAGGAGGACGGCGGTGAAGGCCGCAAGCCTTCGCCATCCCTGCCGCTCTGCGATCATCTGCGCGCTTCCTCCGGCCACCGCCCCGGCGAGGCTGCCCGCCCGTGCGCACGGGGCCAAGGCTGAAGGCGCCGGCTGCGACGACGCGTCCCGTATTCAGCCTTCGCGAGGGCGGAAACGCAGCGCGAGCGAGTTGATGCAGTAGCGCAGCCCCGTGGGCTCGGGGCCGTCGGGAAAGACGTGCCCGAGATGGGCCGCGCAGCGGGCGCAGTGCACCTCGGTGCGAACCATGCCGAGGGAGTGATCCGGTTCGGTCTCGACCGCATCCTCCGCGATCGGCGCATGGAAGGAGGGCCAGCCGGTTCCGGAGTCGAACTTCGTCTCGCTCGCGAACAGGGGCGCGCCGCAACAGGCGCAGAGATAGACGCCCTCGGCGTGATGGTTCCAGTAGCGGCCCGAGAAGGGCGGTTCGGTGGCGCCACGGCGCGTGACCGCGAACACCTCGGCCGGAAGCCGCCGCCGCCATTCCTCGTCGCTCAGTCGGATCCTGTCCGCCATGATGTTTTCCGTCGACCTGCCGATGATCCCGTCCGACAATAGCGGCGATCGGAGCGATGCGACAGGGAGGCGGCGATGCGCAGGCTCTACGGCTACTGGCGCAGCTCGGCGAGCTACCGGGTGCGGATCGCCCTCAATCTCAAGGGCCTCGACTACGAATACGTGGCCATCGATCTGCGATCCGGCCAGCACCGGGCGCCCGACTATCTGCGCCGCAATCCCCAGGGGCTCGTACCCTATCTCGAGGACGACGGGCGGGGCCTCAGCCAGTCGCTGGCGATCCTCGAATATCTCGAGGAGGCCTACCCCGAGCCGCCGCTTCTGCCCCGCGACGTCGCAGACCGTGCGCGGGTGCGGGCGCTCTGCGACCTCATCGCCTGCGAGATCCATCCCCTCAACAACCTGCGGGTACTCAATCACCTGCGGGCGGAACTGGGCCTCGACGAGCGCGCGGTCGCGGCCTGGTACCGCCACTGGGTCCAGGAGGGCTTCACCCTCCTCGAGCGCGAACTGGAGCGGAGCGCCGGCCGCTTCTGCTTCGGCGACCGCGTGACCATGGCCGACGTGCTGCTCGTGCCGCAGGTATACAACGCGCGCCGCTACCACTGCCCGCTCGAGCCCTTTCCGACGATCGCCCGGGTCGAGGCCAGCTGCAGCGGGCTTGCGGCGTTCGCGCGTGCGCTTCCCGAACGGCAGCCGGATGCGACGGTCTGAGAAGGCGACGCTCAGGAAGCCTCCGGCCCGGATTCCGCGCTCTCGAATGCGTGCACGAGGGCCTCGAAGGGGAGAAGCACGCATTCGTGGCGGCTTCGCACCGACGCCACGGGGCGGAACATGGCGAGGTCCGGATCCTCGGCCGTCTCTCCGCCGGCGAGCAGGCGCTCGATGCGGGCCCGCAGCGCCCGCGCGGCCGCGACATCGAGCCCGCGGGCACGTCGCGCGAGCAGCGATGCCGCGGCGCGGGTGAGGAGGCAGCCCCGCGTGCGATGGGCGAGCGCCGCGATGCGCCCCTGCCGGAGATGGAGCTCGAGCCGGATGCGGTCGCCGCAGAGCGGGTTGTCCCGCTCGACCACGACATCCGGATCGGCGAGATTTCCGGCGCCGTCTGCGGCCCTCGCGGCGGCGACGATCTGCTCGTTGTAGAGGTCCGCGCTCATGCCAGCCTGCGGATCGTATATGCGAGCCCTTCGAGAAGCGCGTCGATGTCCGCTTCGTCGTTGTAGAGGGCGAGGCTCGCGCGCGCCGTCGCCTCGGTGCCGAAGGCTTCCATCAGCGGCTGGGCACAGTGATGCCCGCCGCGCAGGCACACGCCGAAGCCGTCGAGCATCTGGCAGACGTCGTGGGCGTGGACCCCTCTGACCTCGAAGGCGACGACCCCGAAACGGTCCTCGATCTCCCGCGGCCCCCGCAGGATGACCGCGGGAATCGTCTGCAGTCCGTCCAGCAGGCGGGCGAGGAGCCGCCGTTCGTGATCGCGGATTGCGGACCAGTCGAGCCCGGCGAGCCATCGCGCCGCCGCCGCCATCGCGAGCACCGGGCCGATGGGCGGCGTTCCCGCCTCGAAGCGGCGCGGCGGATCGGCATAGCGCGTGCGTTCGATCGAAACCCGCCGGATCATCTCGCCGCCTCCCAGAAACGGCGGCAGCGAGGCGAGGAGGTCGCGGCGCACCCAGAGGGCGCCGGCGCCCGTGGCGCCGAACATCTTGTGGGCCGAGAAGGCGTAGACGTCGCATCCCAGCCGGCGCACGGAAAGCGGTCCGTGGGGGACGCGCTGGGCACCGTCGACGACCAGCAGCGCCCCCACCGCCGCCGCCGCCTCGGCGATGCGGGGAATGTCCGTGATCGCGCCGGTGACGTTGGAGACATGGGTCACGGCAATGATGCGGGTGCGCGCGCTGACGAGTTCCCCGAGCCGATCGAGCCTGAGGCGGCCTCGCTCATCCACGGGAATGGCACGGATCCGCGCCCCCCGCCGCTCGGCCGCCATCTGCCAGGGGACGAGATTGCTGTGATGCTCGGCGATCGAGAGGAGGATCTCGTCTTCGGGCTGGAGGCGCTCGCTCAGCACATGGGCGGCGAGATTGAGGCCGAAGGTGGCGCCTGTGGTGAAGACGATCTCCTCGGGCCCGGCGGCGTCCAGATAGCGTGCGATCTGCGCGCGCGCATCCTCATAGGCGCGCGTCGCCTCATCCGCGAGCCGGTAGACGCCGCGCTTGACGTTCGCCCGGGCCGCGGTCTCGAAGTGCCACAGCGCCTTCGCGGCAGCGCGGCAGATCTGGCCGGTGGCCGCGCTGTCGAGATAGTGGAACGGAGGCGGGACGGCCTCGAAGATCGGAAACTCGCGTCGGATCGCCGCGACGTCGAGGGTCACCGTTCCGTCCTCTGTGCGCGCTCGAGCTCGGCCGGCGTATCCACGTCGAGCAGCACCGCCGGGTCGCCGAGCTCGATCTCGACCACCGCCTCGGGAAAGCTCTCCACCACCTGACGCGCCCCCGTATCACCGGCGATCGCCCGCATCGCCTCGAAGAAGGCGCGTCCGAAGAGGACGGGATGGCCGCGCAGGCCGCCGCAGGTGGGCACCACGATCCCTCCTCCGGCCTCGGGATCGAAGGCTTCGATGAGGCGATCGACCACCGGCGCGGTCACCCGCGGCATGTCGCCGAGACAGACGATCACGCCGTCGCACGCCCCGGGAACGGCATCGAGGCCGCGCTTCAGGGAGGTGGAGAGACCGGCGTCGAAATCGGGGTTGAAGACGAGCGTGACATCCAGGTGCTCGAGGGCTGCGACGACCGCCTCCCGGGCGAAGCCGGTGACGACGATCACCGGACGGGCGCGCGAGGCCAGCAGGGATTCCACCACGTGGCGGATCATCGGCTTGCCGTCGATCTCGAGCAGGAGCTTGTTGCGCGTGCCCATCCGCCGCCCGCGGCCGGCGGCGAGCACGATCGCCGCCACGCGCCTTTCCTCTCCGCCGCGGGGGCGCAGCTCGCGCGGCTGCGGCCGGCTCGGGATCTCGCCGAGGAGTCCGCCCACGCCCATGGCGGCGAAGTCCGCCGCGCCGAGCTCGAGACCCGCGGCGAGACGTTCCATCACCCAGTCGACGCCGCTCGACTTGGGCGAGCGCGCCGATCCGGGAAGCGCGAGCACGGGACGTCCTTCGAGCTCGCCGAGGAGCAGGAGATTGCCCGGATCGACCGGGATGCCGAAGCGGCGCACCCTGCCGCCCGCCCGCTCGAGCGCCGCGGGGATGACGTCGCGCCGATCGGCCGTGGCCGAAGCGCCGAGGATGCAGAGCATGTCGAAGCCCTGGGCGGCGGCGGCACGGATCGCCGCCGCGAGCGGCTCCACCTCGTGCGGGCAGCGGTTGTCGGACAGCAGGCGCCCTTCGAGCCGGGCGAGGCGCTCGCGCAGCACGACCACCGTCTTGTCGAGCAGGCGCGACGCGGCACCCGGCAGCAGCGTCTGGATGAGCCGCGCCGCGAAGGGGGCGAACGGCCGCAGCCGCAGGGGCGGGGCGTTCCGGATCATCTCCACGACCCGCTGGACGATGCCCTCGGGCACGGCGAAGGGGATGATCTTCACCGTCGCCACGAGCTGACCTGGACGGACCGCGCTCCAGGGCGGCAGCGTCGCCACCGTGACCGCTTCATCCACGGCGTTGAGGGCGCAGATGCGCGCGCTGTCGAGCTCCACGAGTCCCGCTCGGCGGGCGCGCAGGTTGACGCGGCCGGTGAAGGGCGGATCGCATTCGAGGTCGGGAGCCGTCAGCGCATCCGCGATCCGTCGCGCCGCCTCGTCCTCACCGACATCGCCCGGTTCGGGGATGGCGACCACGAGTTCGTCGCACCCCGCGCGCCTTGCGCGCTCCAGGTCCGCGCGGCTGAGCCTGTGCCCCTTTCTGATGACGCCATCCGGGAGCTTGAGGCGGTGGGCGAGGATCGCCCCTTCCGCCTGCTCGAGTGGCACCGCTCCGAAGCGCACGGTGTCCTCCTCAGGCGCCGAGCGTCGCAGGCTGATCGCCACGCTCGCGCCGCATCCCGCCCCGGCGCAGCACCGAGGTGATCTCGGCGAGGATCGAGACGGCGATTTCGCCCGGGCTCACGGCACCGATGTCGAGCCCCACCGGAGCATGAATGCGGCCGATCTCCTCCGGCGAGAAGCCCATCTCGCGCAGCCGCGGGATGCGCTTTGCATGGGTGCGCCGGCTGCCCAGGGCGCCGACGTAGAAGGCGGGCGAGCGCAGGGCGACGGCGAGCGCCGGATCGTCGAGCTTGGGGTCGTGGGTCAGGGTCACGACCGCCGTGCGCCGATCGAGCGCGAGCGCCTCGAGCGCCTCGTCCGGCCAGTCGGTGACGATCTCGGTGTCC
This sequence comes from uncultured Geminicoccaceae bacterium, assembly GCA_964532215.1. GTDB lineage: Bacteria > Pseudomonadota > Alphaproteobacteria > Geminicoccales > Geminicoccaceae > HRBIN39. The sequence goes on along the minus strand of CAZHHU010000038.1, from coordinate 17,515 downwards.
GGGAAGCGCTCGGCGGTGGCGAAGGCGCGCCTCGGGTCGATCACGATCGTGCGGTAGCCGCAGACGCGGGCGATGGGCAACAGCGCCTGGGTGATGTGCACCGCCCCCACGACGACGAGCCTGAGCGGTGGCGTGAAGACCTCGATGAAAACGGGCCCGTCCTCCGTTTCCACGAGGCGGCAGCGGTCGTCGCGAAGGGCCGCGGCGAGCGCCTCGGCGAGCACTCCATCGGGCCGCGGCCCGAACACCGTCTCGCCTTCCACCACGAGCGCCTCCGTGCCGCCATCGAGCCAGCGCAGAAGCGCGGCCTCCCGCTTCTCGCGCCGCGCCCGGTTCAGGGCTTCGAGCAGTTCGCGCTTCATTCGAGCGCCTCGACGTAGACCTGAACGCGCCCGCCGCAGGCGAGCCCCACCTCCCAGGCGCGCTCGTCGGAGACGCCGAACTCGAGCAGGCGGGGCTCACCGCTCTTCATCACCTCGAGCGCCTCGCGGACCACCGCCCCCTCGATGCAGCCGCCGGAAACCGAGCCGAGCATGTTGCCGCGCTCGTCGACGATGAGATGACTTCCCGCCGGGCGCGGCGAGGAGCCCCAGGTCGAGACCACGGTCGCGATGGCCACCCGCCGGCCCTCCTGCCGCCACTCGAGCGCCCGCTCCAAGAGCTCCGCCTCTTCACTCATGCCGCCTGCTCCGCCTGAGTCAGCTCCTCCACCCAGCGCGTCGCCGCGTCCTCGCGCCGCGGCGCCTCCCGCGCGAGGGCGTCTGCGAGTTCGCGCAGGGACTCGAGATTGTGCGCGCTGCGGAATTCGTCGACGTGGCGGATGAGGATGCGCGCGCCGCGCGATATCGGGGCGTAGGCATCGAAGCGCAGGAGGGGATTGAGCCAGATGAGGCGGCGGCAGCTCTTGTGCAGACGCTCGATCTCCAGCTCGAGGCCGCTGCCGGCATCGCGATCGAGCCCGTCGGTGATCAGCAGCACCACGGCTCCCTGGGCGAGCACCCGCCGCGACCATCGGACGTTGAACTCGCGCAGGCAGTGGCCGATGCGCGTGCCGCCACCCCAGTCGCGCACCACCTCGCCCACCCGGGCGAGCGCCACGTCGATGTCGCGGTGGCGCAGATAGCGCGTGACCGGCGTGAGCCGGGTGCCGAACAGAAAGCTGTGGACGCGGTCGCGGTCGTTGGTGAGGGTGTGCAGGAAGAGGAGCAGCATGCGCGAATAGCGGCTCATCGAGCCCGAGATGTCGCAGAGCACGACCAGCGGCGGCGGGCGGCGCAGGCGCCGCTTGCGGGCGAGGTCGATGATCGCGCCGCCGCCTCTGAGCGAGCGCCGCAGCGTGCGGCGCAGATCGATCCGCCGCCCCCGCGGGTGGGGAACGAAACGGCGCGTGGGGCGCTCGTGGAGGGGAAGGCGCATGCGGGCGATTTCGCGGCGCGCCTCCTCGAGCTCCTCCGCGCCCATCTCCTCGAAGTCCTTGCGGCGCAGGAGTTCCCGATCCGACCAGGTCATGTGCGCGTCGAGCTCGATCGTGGGCGGCCGTTCCTCCTTCTCCGCCTCACCCCTGCCCGGTGCGGTCAGCGGGGCGAAGGCCTCGGCCACCCGGCGCCGCGCCCGCTCGCCCGGCGGCTGCTGCGGCAGCTCGACCTGGGGGAGCAGAAGCTGCATGACCCGCTCGAGGATCCTGGGATCGCGCCAGAAGATGTGGAAACACTGATCGAAGATCTCGCGCTGATCGCGGCGGTTCACGAACACGGCGAACAGGGTCCAGTAGAGATCCTCGCGCGATGCGATGCCGACCGTCTCCACCGCGCGCAGCGCCTCCACCACCCGCCCGGGCCCCACGGGCAGGCCCGCGGCTCTGAGCGCGCGGGCGAAATGCATGATGTTGTCCGCGAAACGGCCGCCAGCTACGGCCTCCGGCAGTGCGGTCCTCACGCGGTCGCCTCCGTCTGCTGCCGCATGCGGATCTCCTCGAGAATCCGGGCCGCCTCGGAACCGCGGATGCGGATGATGTCGTCCTGGTACTTGAGGAGCGTGCCCAGGGTATCGTTCACCACCTCGGGCGTGATCTCGAGCACGTCGAGGGTGGTGAGCGCCCGGGCCCAGTCCAGGGTTTCGGCGACCCCCGGCAGCTTGAACAGATCGCGCTGCCGCAGCGCCTGGACGAAGGCCACGATCTGACGCGACAGGCGCTCCTCGACGCCGGGCACGCGCACGCGGATGATCTCGAGCTCCCGCTCCGCCGTCGGGTAGTCGATCCAGTGGTAGAAGCAGCGGCGCTTGAGGGCGTCGTGGATCTCGCGGGTGCGGTTCGAGGTGATGATCACGATGGGAGGCTGCTCCGCCCGTATGGTGCCGATTTCCGGGATCGTGATCTGGAAGTCCGAGAGCACCTCGAGCAGAAAGGCCTCGAAGGGCTCGTCGGTGCGGTCGAGCTCATCGATGAGGAGCACCGGCGGGCCGCCCTCCTGGCGCTCGAGCGCCTGCAGCAGGGGGCGACGGATGAGAAAGCGTTCGTCGAAGATGTCCTGGGCGAGAGCCTCCCGATTGGCCTCACCGGTGGCCTCGGCGAGGCGGATCTCGAGCATCTGGCGGGGGTAGTTCCACTCGTAGACGGCCGAGGCGAGATCGAGGCCCTCGTAGCACTGCAGGCGGATGAGGCGGCGTCCGAGCACCCGCGCCAGCACCCGCGCCACCTCCGTCTTGCCAACCCCGGCTTCGCCTTCGAGGAAGAGCGGCCGCTCGAGCCTGAGGGCGAGAAAGAGGGCGGTCGCGAGCGGGCGATCGGCGACATAGTCGCCCCGCCGCAGAAGCTCGACCGTGTCGTCGATGGAACGGGGAAGATCATTCATGACCTATGTCCATTCATCATCCGCGTGCCCGGGGCCGGCTCTCACATAGGGCGCCGCCTCCGGCAGTTCGAGGCTCGCGCGCCGCCGCGCCGCGCCATGCGGGGCGCCCCCGGCACGTTCCCCCGGCCACGGGCCGGCCGCGCGGCGCATGCGGAGCCGACCTCCCGCGCGCGAGAAGCACCGCAGACAGGGCACGCTCCCGCCCCCCGCGGACATCTCGGGAGAAGGGGACTTCCACCGCCCAGGCCGCGGCGGGAAAGGCGTCGAGCGTCCGCGCGCAGCGGCGCTGGTGCGGGAGCGCGATGGTGTGGAAGGGCGCGGCGCGGACCGGTGCCGATACGGACTCGGCCGGCAGGATCGCCGGAGACTCGACGGATCTCGCCCGGCCCCCCGCAGGCGGGCGGATCCGGCCGCTGCTCTCACCCCTGCCTGAGCGCCCGCGGGCAAGGAGGAGCGCTCCGCATCGCGTGGATGGCGCCCGCGGAAAGGGGCGCAGGAGGCGCCCGTTCCGTCCCTGCGGCGGACGGCGGCACTCCCCTCGGCGTGCCCGGCGGCGGCCATCGAGGGCAGGATCTGGTCTCAGCGTCCCGCAGGAACTCCCGCGGGTTCAGAAGGGTCGCGGCCGGGGCGGCCGGGGTTTGCCGCCGACGGGAGCCGTGCGCCTCGAGGCGGGGTGGCTGCGGGCTGGATGTCGCGGGCGATCGGCTGCGCGCCCGCCGGGTGGTGGCGTCGGCCCCTGGCCCCGCGACGATCAACGCAGCGCACCGCGTTCCGACCGCCGGGGTGGCCGCCCGGGTGCGCGGCCGGTACACCCCGAGCGGTCCACCGGGCGGCAGCGCAGGCGGCGTCCCGCCGTGCAGGGGCCCGCAGGACGAAAACGGAGGCTCCTGAGACGAAAACAGGGGCTCGCGGGACGAAAAAAAGAGGGCGACACGCGGTTCGTGTCGCCCCAGCAGCGGCCATGGGTCGAGGCAGGAAGGAGGCATTCCGGAACCCTGGGGGTTCCGAGGCAACGGCGGTCGAATACCCAGGCCGGTAAAGCGGTCGCGGCGAACTCAGGCGGCCTTCTTGCGCGCCTGATGGCGGGCCAGCGCCTGCATGCGGCGAAGGTCACCCTCCTCGAGCTCGAGGGCGAGATCGACCCAGATGGCGACCACCTCGTCGAGCTCCGCCCGGGTCACGGGCTCGACCCGCTCGCGCACGCGCTTGAGCGCGAGCCGGGTGCGGAAGCGGGCACCCTCCTCGCGGGCGAGGCGGCGCAGCGCATCGCGGGCCTCGCCCCGCTCGACGAGCAGGTCGACGAGACCGAGCGCATGCATCTCCTCGGCGCTGCGCGAGCGCCCATCCTCGATGAGGCGGCGGGCCGTGACCTCGCCGACCTTGCGGCGCAGGAAGCTATAGGCCCCCATGCCGGGAAACAGGTTGAACAGGATCTCGGGCAGACCGAACTTGGCACCACGTTCGGCGATCACGAGGTCGTTCGTGAGCATGGCCTCGAACCCTCCGCCGAGCGCGTCACCCTCGATGACGGCGACCGTGAGCAGGGGCAGATCGAGGCTGCGGTAGTTGTCGTACAGCACGTCGATGGAGAGGCGCGCATAGGCCTCGAGGCCGGCGCGGTCTCCCCGGCGGATGAGCTCGAGGAAGGTCGCGAGGTCCCCGCCCAGGCTCCACACGCCTTCGGCGCGGGAGGTCCAGGCGAGATAGCGGAACGGCATGTGCTCGCGCGGGCAACGCGCATAGAGGCGTTTGAGGTGAAGCTGGAAGGCACGTCCGTCGCGCATGAGCTCGGGGGTGAAGCAGGCACGCGCGCCGTGCTGCATCTCGGCCCAGAGGATGCCGCTTTCGGGCTCGAGCTCGGCGACGAGGTTGGGCAGGACGATGTCGGGGCGGGAAGCGGGAGGGGCAAGGCGGACGACCCGCTGCTGCTGCGCAGCCTGCGCCTCCGCGTTGTCGTTGTGCGAAGGAGTGAGAAGCGCCGTGAGCTCTTGCCTCGAGACCGCCATCGTTGTTCTCCGTCCGTTGCCGTTGTTCCGGAACGTCAACCTGTCGGTATCCGCCCCGGCTGCCTTCCTTGTACACGGCGGACGTTAAGGTTAAGTTAAGAGGCGCGCAACCACGATCGCTTCGAAGACCGATCGCTTTCTTCAACAACTCCGCGGCAATTGTGCGTCGATTTCCTTAAAATTCGATCGTATTCTGCAATGCCTCGGCGGTCACGACGGCTCGCGGCGCGCGGCGATGAAGAATTCGCGGTTGCCCTTGGGGCCGCGGAGCGGGCTTTCGACCGTTCCCACCACCCGCCAGCCGGGAAGGGAGTCGATCCAGGCGGCGATGTCCCGGCACACCGCTTCGTGCAGAGCCGGATCGCGAACCACGCCGCCCTTGCCCACCCGCGAGCGGCCGACCTCGAACTGGGGCTTGATGAGGGCGACGAGCCAGGCCCGCGGTGCGGTGAGGCGGAGCGGTGCCGGGAGTGCCTTCTTGAGCGAGATGAAGCTCACGTCGCAGACCACGAGATCCACGGGCTCGGGAACCCGGTCGCGGTCGAGCTCGGCCGCGTGGGTGCGCTCGAGCACGACGACGCGCGGGTCGTTGCGGAGCTTCCAGTCGAGCTGACCGTACCCCACGTCGACCGCATAGACGCGCTTTGCGCCCCGCTTCAGCAGCACGTCGGTGAAGCCGCCGGCAGATGCCCCCACATCGAGCGCCACCATGCCCCGCACATCGAGGCCGAAGTGGTCGAGGGCGGCCTCGAGCTTTTCCCCGCCGCGGGAGACGAAGCGGCGCCCGCCGCGGACCTCGAGCGGCGTCTCCGCGGCGAGAAGCATCCCCGGCTTGTCGAGCCGGACCTCGCGGCTGAAGACGCGCCCCTCGAGAACCAGCGCGCGGGCCTGGCTTCGCGACCGCGCGAGGCCGCGTCGGACGAGCAGTTCGTCGAGTCGCAGCTTCGCTTTCGCACTCATGCGCCCGCGTCCACCAACCCGGGGTCGTCCGCGCGCCCGCGCGGCGGGTCTGCGGCGGCTCCCCATAGCAACGCGCTCACGCTGCGGCCAGTGAGCGACGCCACCGGGGCCCGGGGCGATCGGCGCTTCGGCCCTCTGGACGGCGCCTCATTTCTGTTCTAGCGTGCAGCAAGCTCAAAAAGTCCGGCGGCTCCTCGGCGAGCACGCCTTCGATCAGGGAGGTCCGACATGCCGGCAAGCGCACGTCCGCTCGCGGTATTCGCTCTCGCATCGCTGCTGCTGCTCCCGTCTCTCTCGCGGGCACAGCAGCGGGGGCTCGAGGTTCTCCCCGAGGAGGCGCGGCTCACGCCCACCGAGGAGTTCGGTACCGCCGTCCTGCCCGAAGCGAGTCCCCACTGGATCTACGTGCTCGATGTCGCCTTCGACAATCTCGTCGCTTCGCGCATCAACATCTACGACGCCGACAGCGGCAATTTCGTGAGCGTCGTGCACTCCGGCTACGTGCCCAATCTCCTGCTCGCGCCCGACAAGAGCGAGCTCTACGTCAACGAGACCTATTTCTCGCGCGGCACCCAGGGCGAGCGCATCGACGTGGTGTCCATCTACGACGCCCGCACCCTCGAGCGCACGGGCGAGGTCATCCTTCCCATGGGGCGCGGGCTCTTCGTCTCCAAGCGGCCGGTCTCGGATCTCTCGCCGGATGGTCGCTTCCTGCTCTCCTACAACATGACTCCGGCGACCACCGTGAGCCTCGTGGACATCAAGGCGCGCAAATACGTGGGCGAGATCGAGGCCCCCGGCTGCGCGCTCGTCTACCCCACGGGCCCGCGCAGCTTCTCCATGCTCTGCCCGGACGGCTCCTTCGCCGATGTCCGCTACGACGAGAGCGGAAAGGCGGAAATCCACGACAACGAGCCCTTCTTCGACTCGGAGAAGGACCCGGTGTTCGAACATGCCGCGCTCGACACCCGGGGCGGCAAGGGTTACTGGGTGTCGTTCGAAGGGATGCTCTACGAAGTGGCGTTCGAGGACGGCCGCACCCGGGTCCGGGAGAGCTGGTCCATGCTCTCCGACGCCGACCGGGATGAGGGATGGCGTCCTGGCGGCTGGCAGCTCGCCGCCTACCATCCGCGGCTGGATCGGCTGTTCGTGCTCTTCCACAAAGGGCCGAAGTGGTCGCACAAGTTCCCCGGCGAGGAGGTCTGGGTGTTCGATCCGAACACCAACGAGCGCACGGCCCGCATTCCGCTCGAGGAGCCCTCGATCTCCATCCTTCTCACCCCGGACGACGATCCGCTTCTCGTCACGCTCACCGACACCGGGGTGATGGGTGTCTACGATCCCGCAAGCGGGGAGCTCCTGCGGAAGGTGGAGGGCGTGGGGGTTACCCCCTTCCTGCTGCATGCGTTCGGGAGCTGAGGGAGGCCGCGCGGTGTCGCTGCTGTCCGATCCGGCGATGGTGTGGACGCTGCGGCTTCTGCTCTGCGGCATCTTTCTGCTTGCCGCGGTGAGCAAGCTGCGGGCGCGCGACGTCTTCGAGGGCATCCTGCGCGATTACCGGCTGCTGCCGGAGCAGCTCGTGGTGCCCTTCGCCCGGCTGCTGCCGGTGGTGGAGCTTCTGGCTGCGCTCGGGCTCCTGTTCGAACCCTCGCGGACGGCCGCCGCCCTGCTGATTGCCGGGCTGCTGCTTGTCTTCATCGCGGCGATCGCGATCAACCTCGCGCGCGGGCGGCGTGAGATCGACTGCGGCTGTTTTCTCGGCGGCCGGGGGCGCCAGCGCATCGGCTGGTCGCTCGTGGTGCGCAATCTCGTGCTTCTGGCCTTTGCGCTCGATGTGGCTGCCGCGGGCGCGCCGGTGCGCGCCATCACCGTCCTCGATGTCGCCACCGTGGCGGGTGCGACGCTCGCGCTCCTGTTCGCCTATTTCGCCCTGTCCCAGCTGCTCGAGACGGCTCCACTGCGGCAAGGGGAGGCACGATGACCGAGGCGCTCGTTGTCTCGCAGCTCCTGCTCTGGCTCGTCTTCGCCGTGCTCGCGCTCGCGGTGTTCGCGCTCGCCCGGCAGATCGGCGTGCTGCACGAGCGGATCGCGCCTCTGGGCGCGCTCATGATGGACAGCGGCATCGAGGTGGGCGATGCGGCCCCGCGCTTCGAGCTCGTGGACATCTTCGGCAGGAAGGTCGAGATCGGTGGCAGGCGGGAGGATGGCCGCAGTACCATGCTGCTGTTCGTCTCGCCGGGCTGCCCGGTGTGCAAGAAGCTGCTCTCGGTGGTGCGCTGGTTCATGAAGAGCGAGGGGCGGAGCCTCGACCTCGTGCTCGTCGGCGACGGTGATCCGGAGGAGCATCGGGCCATGGCGCAGCGGCACGGCCTCGACAACATTCCCTTCGTCATCGCACCCGAAATCGGCATGCGCTTCCAGGTCGGCAAGCTTCCCTACGCCATCCTCGTCGACGAACAGGGCATCGTGCGCTCCAAGGGCCTCGTGAACAGCCGCGAACACCTCGAGAGCCTGCTCGTCGCCAAGGAGACCGGCTATGTGAGCATCCAGGACTATCTCGCCGCCAGGGAGCGGGAGACCGCAGCGGTCGGAAGCCGCTGAAAGAGACGGATCAGGGAGGTGGAGAGCAGCCATGCGGGAGAAAGGTCTTCTCGATCGCATCGCCGAACGCGCAAGTCGCGGCGTCGCCCAGCGAACCTCGCGCCGCAGCCTCCTCGCCCGCCTCGGCGCGGCGCTCGTGGGCGGTGCGCTGCTGCCCATGCTCCCGGTCGACCGCAGCGGCCGCCTGAACCGGGCGCGGGCGCAGGCCTTCTTCGAGAACGTGCAGGGGGACGATCCCAACGCCTGCAACTACTGGCGCTACTGCGCGATGGATGGCTATCTCTGTACCTGCTGTGGCGGCGGTCTTCACACCTGCCCGCCGGGCTCCGATCCTGCGCCCACCTCCTGGGTCGGCAGCTGCCTCAACCCCGGCGACGGCCAGCTCTATCTCATCGCCTACCGCGACTGCTGCGGCAAAGGGGTGTGCGGACAGTGCCCCTGTCTCTCCACCGAGGGCGAGATGCCCATCTATCGCCCCCAGCT
>CAZHHU010000038.1:0-8513 GCA_964532215.1 uncultured Geminicoccaceae bacterium | reverse complement strand
GCGGAAGCGGAAGGCGCGGTACGTAGCATCCACCGGCTGCCGGCAGGGGCGGCATCGCGAATCCGGGCGCGCCGACCTCGATGTTGCCCATCATGCCGCGGTCGCCGTGCTCGGCGATGTGGCAGTGATAGACGGTACGCCCCGGAAAGCGGCGAAACGGCACGAGCAGCTCGACGACATCGCCCGGGCGCAGGTTCACCGTATCGTACCAGGCGCGGAACGGCGGCGGGCGGCCGTTGCGGCGGTGAAGCTGGAAATACCAGGTGTGGAGATGGAAGGGGTGGTCCATCGTCCCCACGTTCTCGACCCGCCACAGTTCGAGCTCGCCGATGCGCCCGCGCAGGTCGATGCGGTCGAGGCGGTAGCTGCGGCCGTCGAGCAGGAACATGGACATGGTGATCCGCCGCCGCACCGTCGCGCGTTCGGCGTCGTAGCGGGGGATCTCGGCAAGGCGCCCGGGAAGCCGCAGCACCGTGCGGCCGGGCGGCGGCTCGAGCCGCAGGAGATAGCGGTTGGCAAGCGGTGGCGAGGGTACGCCGCGGTTGTAGCGAAGGGCCAGGAGATCGATCGGCCGCCCGTCTTCGAAGCGGACCAGGAAATCCGCTCGCCCTGCAGGAGGAAGAAGGTACTCGTCGAGCGCCACCGGCTGCTCGAGGTAGTGACCGTCGGTGGCGATGAGATGAAGGGGCCTGCGCTCGGAGAGGGCGAGGCGCAGATAGCGCGCGTTGGACGCGTTGACGATGCGGAGTCGCACCCCGCCCCGGCGCGCCCGGTGCACCGGTTCGAACCGTCCGTTGACGAGCAGATGGTGCCCCTCCTTGCCCTTGTGCCAGTCGCGGGGGCGATGGGGCGCGAGGCCGGAGTGCCCGAGCTCGATGTCGCGCACGAACAGCAGAAGCTCCTCGAAGGCGCGCAGCTCCGGCAGATCGTCGAGCGGCCCCCGCACCACGATCGGCCCCGACAGCCCGTGCCACATCTGCAGCGCGAGCAGGCCGTGGCGATGCGGATGATACCAGTAGAGGCCCGCCTCTCCCGGCGGGATGTCGATCTCGTAGGTGAAGCGCTCGCCCGGCGGTATCTCGAGGTAGACGTTGTCCGCCTTTCCCACCGGGCTTACGAGCATGCCGTGGAAATGGAGATTGGTGGGAAGCGGCATGCGGTTTTCGAAGTGAAGGCGAAGGCGCTCTCCTTCGCGGGCTTCCAGCGTCGGGCCCGGAAAGCTGCCGCCGTAGAGCCAGAGCGCCATGCGCCGGCCGAGCAGTTGGATGCGCGCGGGCGCGGCGGCGAACGCATATGTCCGCACCCCCGGCTCGCTGCGGCCCTCAGGCATGCGCGCCGCGGCGAGGACACCCGCGCCCAGAGCCGTAAGCGCCGCCCGACGCGTGAGGCCCATCGGACGCTCTCTCCGGCCGAGCCCTATTCCACGCGCCGGATCCGCCCCTCGATCCCGGGGGCGATGCGGCCGCCTGCGGCTTCGATATGCTCGATGACCGCGGTCGCCATCAGGCGCGCCGCGGAGGGATCGAGCAGCACCCTGCCGCGCGCGAACATGGCGTAGCCGTCGCCGCCCTTGAGGAGATAGTCGTTGGTGGCGACCCGGTAGCGCCGTCCGGGATCGAGCGGCGCATCGCCCACCTTTGCGGCGACGACCCTCTGACCTGCGGGGCGCCTGGGATCGAAGGTGAAGCTGAGGCCGGAGACCTGCGGGAACCTTCCCGCCTGCTTCTCCACCTGCGAGACGCCGTTCTCGAGCGCCTCGAGAATGTCCGCCCCGGTGAGCTCGAGGAGCACGGTGACATTGCCGAAGGGAAGTTCGGTGAGGATGTCCTTGCGGGTGACCACCGTGCCCGGCGGGTAGGTGCGGTCGCCGCGGATGCCGCCGCCGTTGGTGATCGCGATCTCGGCCCCGGTTGCGGCCCGCATCGCGTCGGCGACGAGATTGCCGAAGTTGCTCTCGCGGCTGCGGACGGTGGCCCGGCGCGTATCCAGCTCGACCTCGGTGGTGCCCACCGCGACGTCGAGCTCCTCGTCGAGGCGCCGGTTCCAGCGCTGGACGATGCGGTCGATGGCGGGCTCGGGTGCGATCCCTGCGGTGGAGCGAAAGCGCCACTGCGGCGTCCACAGCAGGCGCTTGCGGCCGCGCCTTTCCTCCTCGCGCAGTGCAACCTCCACCACCGCGAGATAATGCGCGTCATAGCCGGCCTTCACGAGCAGCCGCCCACCTTCGTAGACGCTCATCGGATCGTGGTCGTGTCCGCCGAGGACGAGGTCGATGCCGGGAACCTCGGCAAGGAGCACGCGGTCGGCGGCGAAGTCCTGATGGGTGAGGGCGACCACGAAGTCCGCACCTTCCGCGCGCAGCCGCTCGACTTCGCGGCGGGCCACAGCCACAACGGCCTCGAAGCGGATCTTCGCCCCGGGCGAACTGAGCTCGGCGGTCGCCGGCGTCACCAGCCCGAGAAAGCCGATCCGGTAGCCGCCGCATTCGGTCATGGCCGTGGCCCGGGTTCCGAGCGCGGGCCTGCCGGTTTCATCGAGCATGTTGGCGGCAAGCCAGGGAAAGCGCGAATCGGCGAAGCGGCGCGCAGCGACCTCGGGGCCGAAGTCGAACTCGTGGTTGCCCGGGACCGCGAAATCGATGCCCACGGCATTCGCGAGCTCGATCATCTGCGCGCCCCTGGTGAGGCCCGAGAGCACCGAGGGTGAGAGGAGATCGCCACCGAAGGTGGTGAACACGCAGCGCCGGTCCCGGCGCTCCTCCTCGAGCAGCGTGGCGAGGGGCGCAAAACCGCCCTTTCCGCGGCGCGGCGCGATCTCGTAGAGGTCGTTGAAGTGGAGGAACACGAGCTCGACCGGCTCGGCCGCGGGCAGCGGCGCGGCGGCGAACGCGGAGAGGAGCAGGGCGATGGCAAGGGGGAACGTTGCTCGACGCACGGAGAGCCTCCCTGGACCGTGGCGCGCAAGGGCGGTGGCACCCTAGCCCGGCGCAGGTGCGGGGGCAAACGCTGCGCCGGGCCGGTGCACTGCCGCCCGCTCAGCTCTTCGCGGCGGCGATGCGGTCCGCCTTGGCGACGAGTGCCTCGGCCTGACGAATGGATGCGATATCGATGAGACGGCCGTCGAGGCTCACCGCGCCCTTGCCCTCGCGCTTCGCCTCCTCCATCGCCTCGAGGATGCGCCGCGCCCGCGTCACTTCCGCTTCCGAGGGGCTGAAGATCTCGTTGGCGAGGCCGATCTGCGAGGGGTGGATCGCCCATTTGCCTTCGCATCCCAGCACCGCGGCGCGTTTCGCCGCCGCCCGGTAGCCGTCCGCATCGCGGATGTCGCCGAAGGGACCGTCCACGGGACGGAGCCCGTTCGCCCTCGCCGCCACGACCATGCGCGCGATCGCATAGTGCCAGGGATCACCCCAGAAGAACTGCCGCGCTCCCTCCTCGTCGGGGTCGGTGAGGACGCCGTAGTCCGGATGCACGCCGCCGATCTTGGTCGTCCGCGCGCGGATCGAGGCGGCGTAGTCGGCGACGCCGAAATGGAGGGACTCGTTGCGCGGGCTCGCGGCCGCGATCTCGTGCACGTTCTGCATGCCGAGGGCGGTTTCGATGATGAGCTCGAAGCCGACCCTGCGCTTGCGCCCCCTGGCATTCTCGATCTGGGTGACGATGCAGTCGACGGTATACACGTCGGCCGCCGTGCCCACCTTGGGAATCATGATGAGATCGAGGCGGTCGCGGGTCTTTTCGAACAGATCGACGAGGTCCCGGTACATGTACGGGGTGTCGAGGCCGTTGATGCGCACCGAAAGGGTCTTCTCGCCCCAGTCGATGTCGTTGATCGCCTCGATGACGTTGCGCCGCGCCTCCTCCTTGACGTCCGGCGCAACGGCATCCTCGAGGTCGAGGAAGATGATGTCCGCCTCGGACTGCGCCGCCTTCTCGAACATCCGCGGACTCGATCCCGGCACGGCGAGCTCCGAGCGGTTGAGTCTGGGGGGTGCCTCCTCGACGAGCCTGAAGCTCATGCCTTGTCTCCCTCGTCGTTGCCGGGTCCCCGGCCGGGGGACCGCACGCCGTTGTTCGTGCCCGAAACGGCGCCCTCTTTAGCAAGCGGGTGGTGCCGCGTCACGACCTGGGCGAGCCGACCGGGCTGGAGGTGGGTGTAGATCTCGGTGGTGGCGATATCGGCATGGCCGAGCAGGGTCTGGACGGTGCGCAGGTCGGCACCGCGGGCCACGAGATGGCTCGCGAAGGCGTGCCGCAGCACATGCGGCGAAACGCGACGGGGGTCGATGCCCGCCGCGCCCGCGAGGGTCTTGAGGAGCTGAAGCGCGCGCTGACGGGTGAGATGGCCCTGGCGGCTGCGGGAGGGAAACAGCCAGGCCCTCCGCCCCCGCCCGGGGGCATCCGTGCCGCGGACCGCGAGCCAGGCGCGGAGTGCCTCCCGCGCCCGGCTGCCGAGGGGAACGAGGCGTTCCTTCCCGCCCTTGCCGCGCACGCGGAGATGGGAGAGGTCGTCGGCGAGCGCCGCAAGCGGCAGGCCCACGAGCTCGCTCACCCGAAGTCCCGTCCCGTAGAGCAGCTCGATGAGCGCCACGAGGCGAATCCCGCCCGGCCCGCCGCTGCGCGTCGCGACCTCGATCAGCCGCGCGACCTCCTCCTCGCTCAGATACCGGGGCAGCGCCCGCGTCGATCGGGGCCGGTCGATGCGGCTTGCGGGATCGTCGCGGCGCACCCCCTCGAGAAACAGGAAGCGGTAGAAGTGCCGCAGGGCCGAGAGCCGGCGCGCGATCGTCGCCCCTGCGAGGCCGCGCGCGGCGAGATGGGCGAGATAGCGGCGCAGCTCCTCCTCTCCCGCTTCCTCGGGGCGCAGGCCGGCGGCTTCGAGAAAGGCGGCGAAATCGGCGAGGTCGCGCCGGTAGGCGTCGAGGGTGTGGCGCGCGGCACCGCGTTCCACCGCCAGCATCTCGAGAAAGCGCTCGAGCATGGCTCAAAGGCGCAGCGCGAGCGCGACCGCCATCGCCAGCGACCGCGCCGCCTCGACCTCGCCGAAGCGGCGCAGCCGCAGGAGCGTCTCGACGAGAAGCGGCGGCGATATGCTCTCGATGTCGGGGCCGAGGAGCGCAAGGGTCGCGAGCAGCGCCTCACCGGGACGCTCCGCGGCCTCCCCCTCGCGGGCGAGCCACCAGAGGGCGAGGCGCGGCGGCGGAGCGGGCCGACCGGTGGGCCACGCGATCGCGGCGGCGAGCTCCCCTGTCGGCACCTCGAGACCGAGCCCGAGCCGCAGTGCCAGCGCATATTCGCCGAGGCGGGCGGGTCGCCCGGGCTGCGACTCCGCCACCCGGCCGTCGAGGAGCTGCTCGAGCGCCGCGACACGCGCCCGGGCCTGCGCCCGCTCCGGCTCCTCCTTCCGCTGCGCACCTGCAAGCGCGAGCCAGCGCCGCAGGCTCTCGCGCTTTCCCGCAGCGGCGAGGGCGAGGCTCACCGGCTCGAACGCCCACAGGAGGGCCGGGTCGGAAGGGATGGCTTCGGCTTCGGACGCGAGCAGCCGCAGCCAGAGATAGCGTTCGATGCCCGCAGGCTGCGCTTTCATGGCCTCGACGAGCAGCCCGGCCCGCGCCGCGACGTCCTTCTCGGCGTGGAGCGCTGCGAAAAGGCGCGCACGGGTGCGCGCGGGCCCGGGCTTCTCCACGGTTTTCGCCCCGGAGCCGAGCTCGAGGTAGAGCTCGCGGAGCTCGCCGAGGGAGATCATCCCCCGCAGCAGGGCCCGCTCCGCGGCTTCGAGGCGGCGTTCGGGTGCGAGCCCGCTGTTGCGGGCGAGTGCCGCGAGCAGCGCGCCATCGAGCGCGATCTCGCCCTCGATCCTCTCCATCGCCACCGGGAAGGCGGCTGCGGCAAGGAGCCCCGCGAGGCGCGCGGGCGAGCCGACGGGCGGCAGCGGCACCGGCGCCCCATCTGCCACCGCCCGGAGAAAGGCCGCGGCCGCATCGTCCAGGCGCAGGTCTCGCTCGATGGCGAGATCGAGCTGCAGCCGCGCCTGTGCGAGCCGGCCCTCGAAGCGAAGGCAGGCGGCTCGAAGGGCGCTGCGCTCCGCCGGCCGGTCGCGGAGGTGGCGGGCGGCCGTACAGGCGCGATCGAAACGGCCCGCGCGCAGAAGGGCCTCGAGCTCGAGCCGGAGATCCCGCGCCCCCTCCTGCCGCTCTGCCGCGAGGGCGAGAAGATCCGCGGCCTCGCGGGCGAAGCCCAGACGCAACAGGGCGCGGGCCCGCGCCTCGAGCAGCGCGCGACCATCGGCTACCGCCGGGCCCGGTGCGACGAGGAGACGCCGTGCGAGCTGCCGCAATTCGGGCACCGGCGGCAGGCCCTCGAGGGCGGCGATGAGGGCCCGAAGGCGCGCGCCGTCGGCATCCCTCCACAGCGCCTGGTCGAAGCCGAAGACGGGGTGCTCGAGGCCGAGGGTGGCGAGGGAGGGCTCGGGCAGGGGTTCCGTGCGGATGTTGCCGCTCGGGTCTTCCGCCGGTGTGGTGCGCGCCGGTGCCGGTACGGGCGCCAGCGGGCGCGGCGCTTCGGCGTGCAGGCCGCTCAGGACGATGGGCAGAAGGAGCGCCGCGAGCGGCACGAACCAGCCGCGGCCTGCGCGTCTCGTCATCGCGGCAGCTTCTCGTCCGGGATCACCACCTCGACGGGTTTCGTGGGTGGCGGGATGTCCCAGCTGAGGATGAAGATGAGCCCGCCGAGGACCACGACGATCGCTACGAGAAGAAGCACGCGCCCGAAGTTCGCCATCGATGCGAGCATCCGGATGCTCGCGCCTTCTCCCGCGGGACCCGGGCGGGATACAAGCGTGAGGGTTTTGGGGTCCGGACCGTGGCGGCTTATATCGAGCTCCGGGGAGGGTGGCAATGCCGACGGATGGAGAGGTGACGGAGGAGCGGGGCAGCTCAGATGTCGTGGATCGGCCGATCGTGCTCGTCGGGCTCATGGGGGCCGGCAAGACGGCGGTCGGTCGGCGCCTCGCCCGGGCGCTCGGATGTCGCTTCGTCGATGCCGATGAGCGTATCGTCGCGGAGGCGGGCCTGTCCATTCCGGAGATCTTCGAGCTTTATGGGGAAGCGGCTTTTCGCGATTTCGAGCGCCGCGTGGTGCTGCGGCTGCTCGAGGAGGAGCCGGGCGTGCTCGCGCTCGGCGGCGGCGCCTTTCTCGATCCGGCGATCCGCCGCGCGGTCAAGTCGCGGGCGCGGTCCGTATGGCTGCGGGCGGATCTCGATACCCTCGTGGCGCGCACCGCGCGCCGGCCGGGCACGCGTCCCCTCTTGATGCGCGGCGATCCGCGCGCGATCTTGGCGGCACTCATGGAGAGACGCTATCCCGTGTATGCCGAGGCCGACATCACGGTCGAGACCGGCGACGGGCCGATCGGCGAGGTCGTGGCGCAGGTTCTCGATGCGCTCGCCCGCAGCGGGCGCGAGCGATGAGGGAGGTCTCCGAGCTTACGGTCGCCCTCGGGCGGCGCAGTTACACCATCTGCATCGGCCCGGGCCTGCTCGATGAGGCGGGCGCGCGTATCGCGCCGCTGCTCGCGCACCGCCGCCTGTTCGTGGTCACCGACGAGAATGTGGCGGCGGCCGGACATCTCGCCCGCCTCGAACGGGCGCTCGCCGCCCGGGGGCTTGCCGCCGAGGTGCTCGTGCTGCCGCCGGGCGAGCATACCAAGAGCTTCGCCCATCTCGAACGGCTGATCGACGACCTCCTCGCGCGCGGCATCGAACGGGCATCGACGATCCTCGCGCTCGGCGGCGGCGTCGTCGGTGATCTCGCGGGCTTCGCCGCCGCCATCGTGCTGCGCGGAGTGGACTACATCCAGCTGCCCACGACCCTGCTCGCCCAGGTCGACAGCGCGGTCGGCGGCAAGACGGGTATCGACACGCGGCGCGGCAAGAATCTCGTCGGCGCCTTCAAGCAGCCGCGGCTCGTGCTCGCGGATACGACCACGCTCGATACCCTGCCGCCGCGCGAGCTGCGCGCCGGCTATGCGGAGGTGGTGAAATACGGCTGCATCCGCGACCCGCAGTTCTTCGCCTGGCTCGAGAAGGCGGGGGCGCAGCTTCTCGCCGGCGAGCAAGGGGCGCGCCAGCGGGCCATCCGGCGCGCCCTCGAGATCAAGGCGGAGATCGTGGCCGCCGATGAGACGGAGCAGAGCGGTATCCGCGCGCTTCTGAACTTCGGCCACACCTTCGCGCATGCGCTCGAGGCGCTCGCCGGCTACGACGGGCGCCTGCTTCACGGCGAGGCGGTGGCCGTGGGCATGGGGATGGCGGCCGAACTCTCGCACCGTCTGGGCCTCGCACCGGCGCGGGACGGTGCCCGGCTCGAGGCGGTGCTGGCGGCGGCGGAACTCCCGACGACACCCGCGGCGGCGGGGATCGCCGCCGATCCGGACCGCGTGCTGGCGCTCATGCGACGCGACAAGAAGGTGGCGGGTGGAGAGCTGCGCTTCGTGCTCTGGCGGGGCATCGGTCG
>CAZHHU010000037.1:2662-24005 GCA_964532215.1 uncultured Geminicoccaceae bacterium | reverse complement strand
CCATCGCGCAACCGGGTGAGATCGAACACCGCCACGCCTTCCGGGATGCAGGCACGCAGCCGGGGCAGCTCCTTGCCGATCACCACGAGACGTGCCCGCGCCGCGGCCGCCTCGGGATCCGCCACCAGGCGTTCCCTGAGCACCTCCTGATGCTCGAGGGCGAGGGCGAAATTGACGCCCAGAAGGCGGTCGGGATCGAGGTCGGGATCGTGGATCTCGAGCTCATAACCGAAATCGAGCAGCTGCTCGGCGAGCTCGAGGAGAGGGCTGTTGCGGAGATCATCCGTACCCGCCTTGAAGGAGAGGCCGATCTGGAGGAGCGGACCGGGCGGCGGCACCCGGGCCCGGATGCGGTGTGCGATCCAGGAGAGATGGAGCGCGTTGCTCTCCCGCACGCCCGAGAGCAGCGGAGCGGCGAGACCGCTCTCCCGCGCGAGCGCGATCATGGCCGAGAGATCCTTGGGCAGGCAGGAACCGCCGAAGGGGCCGCCGGGGCGCAGATAGGCGGCGGAGACGTTGAGCTTGGTGTCGGCGAGAAAGATGTCGGCGAGCAGCTGCGGGTCGATACCGCGCGCGGTACAGATGCGTCCCATCTCGTTGGCGAAGGCCACCTTGAGCGCATGGAAGCTGTTGTCCACGAACTTCACCATTTCCGCCACGGCGAAGGGGACCTCGAACAGCGGGGCGTCGATGCCATCGTAGATGCCGAGCAGCCGCCGCGTGATGCCGGGCTCGCGCTCGCCGAGGACGATCCTGGGAGGGGACCAGTAGTCGTCCACCGCGGTGGATTCGCGCAGGAACTCCGGATTGAAGGCGACCTCGTAGCGCCGTCCGGGAAGCTCGCCGCTCATGCGGACGAGGGTGGGGAGCACGAGCCGCTCCATGGTGCCGGGCGGAACCGTGCTGCGGTAGACGAGCAGGAGCGGGGGGCGTGCGGGATCACGCCCCTCGAGCCCGCGGCCGAGCTGTCGGGTGACCTCGAGCAGATGGGAGAGGTCGAGCCTGCCGTCGGCCCGCGAAGGGGTTCCCACGCAGACGAAGACGAGGTCGAGAGCCGCGAGATGAGGGGTGACATCCGTCGCCGCATCGAGGCGATCGCAGGCGCGCCCCGCCTGCAGCCGTTCCTCGACTCCGGGTTCGACGACCGGCGAGCGCCCCGCCCGCACCGCCGCCACCTTGTCGGGATTGATGTCGACCCCGAGGACACGGTGGCCGGCCTCGAGCAGGCAGGCCGCGGTTGTCGTCCCCACATAGCCGAGCCCCAGAACCCCGATCGCAAGAGCCATCTTCTCACCCGCTCACGCCCATCACACGCGGCCTCCTTGTAACCGCCGAGGGGAGCGAAGGCTACGGCCACGGCATCAGAAACGCAGCCGGGGACACGGCATGCCCGGGGCGGGATGGCGCCCGCGGCATCGATGGCGCCTCCTCCCTCCCGCACGGCAACCCTCCGGTTGTGCCCCTCTCCGCATCCGTGTAAGCGGCTCGTCATGCGAAGGACCGCGAAGAAAACGAGAAGGAGGCCGTCGATGCCGAATCGCCGGGAGGTTCTCGGGACTCTCGCCCTCTCCACCGTCGCCGCCGCGACGCCGCTGCGCTTCGCCCGCGCCGCCGAGGTCACCCTCAAGCTCCACCACTTCCTGCCGCCGGTCTCGAACGCCCACCGCAATCTCATCGAACCCTGGGCCCGGGCGGTCCGCGAGGCCTCCGAGGGGCGGATCGAAATCGAGATCTTCCCCGCCATGCAGCTCGGCGGCAAGCCGCCCTCGCTCTTCGATCAGGTCCGCAACGGCGTCGTCGATGTCGTCTGGACGCTTCCCGGCTACACGCCGGGACGGTTCCGCCGCATCGAGGTGTTCGAACTCCCCTTCCTGCCCGCGAGTGCCGAGGTCACGAGCCAGGCGGTGCAGGCGCTCTATGAGGAGGCGCTCGAAGACGAGTTTCCCGGAGTCAAGGTGCTCTGCCTGCACACCCATGCCCCCGGGTCGATCCACTCATCCACGCCCGTCGCACAGCTTGCGGATCTCCGCGGTCTCAAGGTTCGGGCACCGACACGGGTGGTCAACCGCATGCTCGAGATCCTGGGGGCGATTCCGGTCGGCATGCCGGTGCCCGCCCTGCCCGAAGCGCTCGCCCGCGGAGTCGTGGACGCTGCCGTGATTCCCTTCGAGGTGGTCTGGCCTCTCAAGGTCCATGAGCTCGTCGGCAACCACACGATCTTCGAGGGCGAGCGGGGGCTCTACACGGCCACCTTCCTGTTCGGCATGAACCTCGAGCGCTACCGTTCCCTGCCCGCGGATCTGCAGCGCGTCATCGATGCCCACAGCGGTATCCCGCTCGCCCGGCAGTTCGGGCGCGCCATGGACCGGGGTGAGCAGCCCGGCCTCGAAGCGGCGAAGAAGCGCGGCAACCGCTTCATCACCATCTCCGGTGCGGCGCTCGAGGAATGGATCGCGGCCACCCGGCCCGTGGTCCGGGAATGGGTGGCCGGCGCCTCCGACTTCGACGGCGAGGCGCTCCTCTCCCGCGCCGAGGAGCTCGTCGCCACATTCGCGGGATGACTCCGACCCGCCAGATGCCTGCCGGAATCTCCCGCTTCGGACCCGCGGGCCGGATCATCGCCCGGCTCGCCCATCTCTTCGCCCTGTTCTCCGGCTTCGTGATCTGCGGGCTCGCGCTCGTGACCCTCTACGGCATTCTCACGCGCGAGCTCGCCGCTCTCGCCGCACGCTTCGACCTCGCCATGCTCTCCTGGATCCGCCCGCTTTCGGGCGATTTCGAGCTCGTCGGGCTCGGCTGCGGGGTTGCGATCGCCGCCGCCCTCCCCTGGTGTCAGCTCGTGCGCGGCAACATCGTCGTCGACCTCTTCACCGCCTCCTGCGCACCGCGTACCCGGGAGCGGCTCACCGTCGCCGGAGATCTCATGCTCGCCGCCATCGCCATCCTCCTCGCCTGGCGCACGGCGGTGGGGGCGATCCAGGTGCTGCGCTTCGGCGAGACGACCATGGTGCTCGGGATCCCGGTGATCTGGGGCTATCTGCCGATGGTGGCCGCCTTCGCGCTGCTTGCGCCCACCGCGCTGCTGACCGCCCTCGAGGCCCTCGCCCGGAGCCGCGAGGCGTGAGCGGACCGCTCATCGCTGCGCTCGCCTTCGCCGCGCTCTTCCTGCTGCTCGCGCTGCGCATTCCCATCGGCGTCGCCATGTTCGCCGTGGGCGCGCTCGGCTATGCGAGCCTCGCCGGCCTGCAGCCGCTTCTGAGCTCGCTCGAGAGCACGGCCTTCGACCTCTTCGCCAACTATTCCTTCTCGGTCGTGCCGCTGTTCCTCCTCATGGGGGAATTCGCCGCCCGGGCGGGCATGAGCCGGGCCCTCTTCGACGCCGCCCGGCTCTGGCTCGGCCACCGTCCGGGCGGTCTCGCCATGGCCGCGATCGGCGCCTGTGCGGGCTTCGGCGCCATCTGCGGCAGCTCCCTCGCCACCGCCGCCACCATGGGGCGGGTCGCGCTGCCCGAGATGCGGCGTCACGGTTATTCGGGCGCGCTTGCAACCGGCACCATCGCCGCCGGCGGCACTCTCGGCATCCTCATCCCGCCCTCGCTCGTGCTCGTGATCTACGCCATCCTGGCCGAGCAGAACATCGCCGAGCTCTTCGCCGCCGCCCTTATCCCCGGCATTCTCGCCGCCCTCGGCTACATGGCGGCCATCGCCTTCCATGTGCGCCTCCACCCGCAGGAAGGACCGGCCGGCACGCGCGCGCCGCGGGGGGAACGGCTGCGGGCGCTGGCCCGCATCTGGCCGGTACTTCTCATCTTCACCCTCGTCATCGGCGGCATCTACGCCGGCCTCTTCACCCCCACCGAGGGAGCGGCGGTGGGCGCCACCGGCGTGGGTCTGCTCGCGCTCGCCCGGGGCGGCCTCGGCCTCGCCGGCTTGCTCGAGGTCCTGCGCGAGACGGCCCGTTCGGTGGCGATGATCTTCCTGATCCTGCTCGGCGCGACGATCTTCAACGTCTTCCTGGCCCTCACCCGGACCCCCCAGATGCTCGCCACCTGGATCGGCGATCTCGCGCTGCCGCCCCTTCTCGTCGTCGCGGCCATGCTCCTGTTCTACTTCCTGTTCGGCTGCGTCATGGACAGCCTGAGCATGATCCTGCTCACGGTGCCGATCTTCGT
The DNA here is from genome assembly GCA_964532215.1 of uncultured Geminicoccaceae bacterium. Taxonomy (GTDB): domain Bacteria; phylum Pseudomonadota; class Alphaproteobacteria; order Geminicoccales; family Geminicoccaceae; genus HRBIN39. Next base: position 19,833 of record CAZHHU010000037.1, on the reverse strand, counting down.
CCCCGTCGTGCTCACCCTCGATCTCGGGCTCGACGGCGGCGAGGTCCTCATCTGGTTCGGCATCCTGGCCCTGGTTTCGGTCGAGGTCGGCCTCATCACCCCGCCCGTCGGCCTCAACGTGTTCGTGATCAACGCCATGGCCGAAGACGTGCCGATGCGGGAGACCTTCCTCGGGGTTGCCCCCTTCCTCCTCTCCGATCTCGTGCGGATTTTCCTTCTCCTCCTCTTTCCCTCCATCACCCTGGCCCTCGTCCACCTTCTCTTCTGAAAAGCGCTCTCGAAGCCACGAGGGGCTATCCCAAGCGCACCGATGCGCGAAGAATGGGCCGCCTCGAACAGAGATGCCCGGGAGGTCTCATGCGCCTTCTCCTGTTCCCGCTCCTCTGCCTGCTCACAGGCCCGGCAGCCGCCGCGGCATCGCCGCTGCCATCCCCCGAAGGACCGGTGCTGCTCACGCTCGCGGGCGCCATCACCCACACCAACGCGCCGGGCGAGGCGCGCTTCGACCTCGCCATGCTGGAAGCCCTCGGAACCGTGCAGCTCGTAACCCGCACCCCCTGGACGGAAGGCGAGGGGGTGTTCGAGGGAGTGTCGATGCGCGCGCTGCTCGCGGCGGTGGGCGCGCGGGGCGCGCGGCTGCGCGCTCTGGCCCTGAACGATTACGAATCCGTGATTCCCATATCAGATGTTTCAACCTATGATATCATCATCGCCTGGAAGCGGGATGGCAACCCGCTTCGCCGCCGGGACAAGGGGCCCCTCTGGATCGTGTATCCCTTCTCCGACCATCCCGAGCTCGACCGCCGCCTCTTCCGCCAGCGCGCGGTGTGGCAGCTCCACCGCATCGCGGTCGAGTGAGATGACGGAAGGGGACGGAGAGGGCGTATCGCTGCCGCCGTCGCGTTTCGCGACCCGCAGCCTCGCACTGTTCGCGCTCGGCCTCTTCGCCTTCCTGTTCTGGCTCGCCATTCAGCGGTTTGCCGCGGTGGAGGAGGCCGAACTCGCGATCGACAACGAGGCGCCCTGGTTCGCCCATCAGGCGGAGTTCGAGCTGCAACGTCTGCTCAACGCCCTGCGGGCCTATGCCCTCGCACCGACGGCGGCGAACTTCGCCCGCGCCCGCATGCGCTTCGACATCTTCTGGAGCCGCCTGCCGCCGCTCGTCGAGGGGCGCAGCAGCCGCCTCATCCGCGAGGCGAGTGCGGCGGAGGTGCAGGTTCCGGCGATGCTCGCCCGGCTCGAGCGGCTCGAACCCCGGCTCTTCGAGCTGCGCCGGGATCCGGCGCAGCTCGCCATTCTCCTGGGCGAGCTCGAAGCCCTGGCCCCACCTCTGCACCAGCTGCTGCTCGACACGCTGCGGGAGGATGCGGCCCGCCAGGAAACGCTCCGGCGCAGACTGGCGCGGCTGTCCCGGCAGACCTGGCTTTCCGCGCTCGGTCTCACCCTGAGCGTCGTCGTCCTGACTCTTCTGCTGGGACGCGAGCTGCGCCGGACCCGGGCCCTGCTGCGGCGCAGCCGCCGCCGGGAGCGGCGGGTCCGCCATCTCGCCGACCACGATCCCCTGACGGAGATCGCCAACCGTCGCCGCTTCGATGCCCGCCTCGCCGAACTGCTGCGGGAGAGCCGCCATCGCGGCGACGGCTTCGCGCTGCTGCTCGTGGATCTCGACGGCTTCAAGCGGATCAACGACGAACACGGCCACATGGTCGGCGATCGGCTCCTCAAGGCCGCGGCCGATCGGATCGCATCCTGCATCCGGCGGCAGGATCTGCTCGCCCGCCTCGGCGGCGACGAGTTCGGGCTGCTCCAGATCGATCCCGGCAACCGCGAGGCGGCGCTCCGGCTCGCCGCCCGGCTCGTCCGCATGCTGGGCGAGCCCTTCGCCCTCGCGGGCAGGGAGGTGCGGATCGGTGCGAGCATCGGCATCGCCCTCTTCCCGGCCCACGGCCGTGCCGCCGGGGAGCTGTACCAGCGGGCGGATCTCGCCCTCTACCGGGCGAAGCGGCAGGGCGGCGGCCACATCATCTTCGATGCCCGCTGCGCGACCCGGGCGGTGGCCTGAGCGCCGCATTGCGCCCGCTCTGCCGCGTTCCCATCTCCAGAACGCCTGCAGCCCACGATCCCGCCCGGCGCGGAGGGTCCAGGAGCGAGAAGGGAGGTCCGTCATGCATGTCCCGGGTGCCACGCACATCGAACGCCTCTTCCGCGAGGCCGCGGGGATCGACCTCGACAAGAGCGATCTGCTGCGGGTGCGGGAATTCGTCGACGCGCGCGTCTACGACATGCTCGTCGTCGCCGTGGCCCGCGCCAGGGCCAACGGCCGCGACATCATCGAACCCTGGGATCTGCCGGTAGGCAAGGGGCTGCAGGAGCGGATCCACGAATTCCGCCGCTACGACGTCGCCGTCTCGCTGGAGCCGCTGCTGCGGAGTCTCGAGAAGCTGCCGCCGCTCGAGCTCGGCTACAGCGTCGAGGTCGAGGCGTTCCTGCCCGAGCTCATCGGCGGACTCACCACCGCCCTCGCACATCTCTTCGCGACTCTCGAGCCCGGGCTCAGAAATCCCCAGACCCATCACTGGGAAAAGGCGGAGCGGATCTTCAGGCTGCTCTACTGAGCCCGCCCGCCGCGCGCCACCTCCTCGAGCCGGGCGAAGAGCGCCCGCTCGAGCTCCTCCAGGCTCTCGACCACCGTGGTGCGCTCGAAACGGCGGAGCCGCGCCGTGTTCTCGAGATCGACCGCGCGCGGATGGACGACCACCTCGCGGTCGGGCGCCATGGTGATGTGCACGGGCTTGGTGTCACAGGCGTAGACGATGACGGGGATGCGGCACTTGCCCGCCTGGGCGAAGACGTTGGTGACGAGATTGTCGGAGATGCCGAAGACGCATTTGGCGACCGTGTTCGAGGTCGCGGGCGCGACCACGAGGGTATGGTACCAGCCCTTGTAGAAGCGCCCCACCGGGGCGGCCGAGGCGGAGGTGTCCCGGATGAGCCGGATCTCCGGCGGAAACGGCCGGCGTTCGCGGGTGTACATCCAGATCACTTCGGCCGCGGCTTTCGAGAGGAACACGTCCATTTCGCCGATGCGGCGCATGAGCTCGAGACAGGGCAGGAAATCGTGCCCCGATCCGGTAAGGGCCCAGGCGAGCCGCGCCCGCTTCGGTGCGGGCTCCGCCTCCTCGGCCTCGAACAGACGCCGGATGTCCTCGGACACCGCCGCTCCACGGGAAACGCCACCTCCCGCAATATGGCGGCCGGAGAAGCGGGATCCAGCCGCCCGAAGCGGCATCCCGCGCCGGATCACGCCGCTCTCTCCGCGCCCTCACCGCGCACGCCCGCAAGCGCGGGCAGCCGTTCTTCCGGCACGAAGAGGGTGTTGCGGGCGCCGAGCGCGTCGAAGCGGAGCCGTCCCTGCTCATACACCGCGGCGCGGTAGCCCTGCGCCTCGAGGAACGCCAGCAGCGCCGGCTCCACGCCTTCGATCAACAGCACGGGACGGGAGCGGGCGAGCGTCGCGACCGCACCGCGAATCACGGCGAATTCCGCACCCTGGACGTCGATTTTCACGACGTCGGGGGAAAGTCCGTAGGAATCGAGCGTGGCGACCGGCACATCGAACGAATCGAGCGCGAGCTTCGCGGGATCGAAGGCCAGGAGCGTATCCGCATTCAGCCAGGAGCGGGCGCACTCGCGATCGAGGGAGGCGAGGCCATCGAACGCGTAGCTGCGATACCGCGGGACGAAGAAGCGCGCCCTGCCGGAGCGATCCGCGAGGGCGACGGCTTCGATCCGAATCCGCGGATCCCGCCGGTAGAGACGCCGCAGACGCGCGGCGAGATGCGGCAGGGGTTCGAAGGCGACAATCTCGACCTCGGGCCAGAGGATCCGGAAGGAGGTGATGCTCTGCCCGTAATGGGCGCCGACATCGAGCGCCAGCGAGGGCGTCGGGCAGAGCGATCCGAGGGCTTCATAGTCCCTGTCGTGACACCGGCGGAACAGCCGATACAGACCGTTTTGAACCCGGAACCGCAGGGGCTTGAGCCGGGGTGCGAAGGTCTGGAGATGGCGGGCCAGCGCCTTGATGCGCACGGGCGGCGGCTTCATGCCTCTTCCTCCCCTCCCTGCCGGCTCGGGCAGGGCGATATTCGCATGAGCGCCCGGGCGTCGGCAACGTCCACCACCCGCCAGCGGCCGCGGAATCGCCGCCCCATCCCGGCAAAGGCCCGATCGAGGATGCCCGCGCGCAGGAGTGCGGCCATCGACGCCCGCTCCATGCCGGGAGGAAGGTGCTTGACGAGCAGGAGCTCCGAGGCCCGCAGACGGGCCGCGAGCCAGAGGGCGATGCTGTCCGAGGTCACCGCCCAGGAGGCGGGAAGATCCGCCGCGAGACCCGCGAGCCGCCAGGGGAGCCAGATGCCGAAGGCACGCTCGCGGCGCAGCCGCAGGATCGCGCTCTGGCTCTCGACGAGCCGCGCCGCGGGGGCCCGCTCGGCGAGGAAGAGCGCGTACTGCTGCATGGCGAGGATCGCCATGCGATGGGCGCTGCGGTCGCAAAAGCCGTAGCGGGGCTGGAGCGCGCGCACGGCATCGGCGAAGGGGCCGCCGCCCGGGACGACGAGCCGGGCCGCATCCCCGGGCGCCGCGAGCGCCTCGAGCCAGGAGCGGAGATGGGGGGAGGCGATGAGGCTGCCGCCGAGCTTGACGAGCCGCAGACGCGGCGCAGCTTGATGGCCGGTCGCAGCCGCAAAACGGCCTCCGCCATGTCCCATCGCCTCCACTCCCTGCTCGCCGCACCGCCGCCCTGGATCCTGGGCGTGCTCAATCTCACGCCGGACAGCTTCAGCGACGGGGGACGCTTCGGCGACCCCGAGAGTGCCATCGCCGCGGCGCGGGCGATGATGCGCGAGGGCGCGGCGGCTGTCGATGTGGGCGGCGAATCGACGGCGCCCGGAAGAAAGCCCGTCGACGCGGCGACCGAACTCGCCCGCATCGAGCCGGTGGTGCGCGCGCTGGCGCCGGAGATGCCGCTCTCCATCGATACCTATCACGCCGCCACCGCCGCCCGCTGCCTCGAGCTCGGGGCCCGGATCATCAACGACGTCTCGGCGCTGCGGGCGGATCCCGCAATGGTGGAGGTGGTGGCGGGCAGCGAGGCCGCGCTCATCCTCATGCACGCCAAGGACGCGCCGCTGCCGCATGTGAGCCCACGGCCGGCACGCTACCGCGACGTGGTGGAGGAGGTCGCCGCCTTCCTCCTCGAGCGGGCGGACTTCGCCGTGCGCCGCGGCATCGCCGCCGAGCGCATCATCCTCGATCCCGGCTGGAGCGCCTTTCTGAGCCACGATCCGGAGGACAGCTGGCGGCTGCTCGCCGCCTTCGACCGCTTCGTCGCCCGGGTGGCGCCGTTTCCGGTCATGGTGGCGGTCTCGCGCAAGGGCCTGCTCAAGGTGCCGATGGAGGAGCGGGACCCGCTCTCGCAGCTGCTCGCGCTGTTCGCCCTCGAGGCCGGGGCCGCGCTCGTGCGCACCCATCACGTGCGCATGATGCGCCAGTTCCTCGAGGCGGCGGCGAAATGCGGCCGGCGCCCGGCGGCGGCGGGATGAGACGTTCCGGACCCGAATTTTCCATAATCCTGCTTCCCGTGATTTCGGATCCGGCACCCGTTGCGCGCCCCGAAACGCGCCTCAACCCCTCCCCGAACCCCTTCCCGGCCCCCGGGGCCGGCGGGCTTTTCCTTCATCTTCAAGCCGTTGCTCCCGATTCTCGGGTTCGTTCGCCGCATTTTTCGAGCGCCACGAACAGCCGCCGCAGCTGGCGCAGCAGCCGCTGCTCGTATTCGCTCACCCCGAGCACCGAACGCGCGCCGGCGAGATCGCGCAGCAGCAGCTCGGCCGCGGTGAAGCGGCGCTCGCCCCGGTAGCGCTGCGCCTCGAGCAGCCGCCGCTCCACCTCCGGCACCCGCCTGAGCCGCCACAGCACGGCGATGATCTGCTCCACGAGCTGGGCCGCGATCAGCCCCCCGGGCGCGAGCTCCGCCCGCAGCGCGGCGGCGAAGGCCTCGAGCTCCTCCGCCCGCTCCTCGGCAAGGAGCAGATGGCGTTCGGCGCGAAGCCCGTGCCGCAGCGCATTGGCGGAAACCTTCGCCCGCCCCTCCGCGCTCACCGGTCCCTGGGACTTCCGTCCGTTGCGGCGCGAGGCCTCGCGCTGGGCAGGCGTGGGATGGCGCGGCATGAACCCTCTCCCGTGAACCGTCTGTGACTATTATCCTATGAGGGCGGCGGGCGCAAGCGCCCGAGACCGCCATCCGCGGCGTGCAGATCGATGTTCGCGCAGCTTCCCGCCGCCTTCGCGCGGCTCCAGACCCCCTTCACGGCGGCCGATCCGCGTCCGGATCGTGTCCGACGGACACGGGATTCCGTGAAACAGGCGTGAAACAACGGGATATACCGAACATCCCATGATATGGATCAATGAACGGATCCAACATGCTGGAAATCCGTGTGGAATTCGTGATGCACCTCTACCGCGCCGCCGCCGCGGCAACGGCCCCTCGCCGCCGCCGCCGGCTGCGCTAGCTTTGCCGGGACGGCGGGGAGCGATGCGATGGAGCGGGCGCGAAGGGCGATCATCGCCCTGGGGGCCAATCTCGGCGACCGTGCGGGCAACATCGAGGCGGCGCTCGCCGCGCTCGCCCGTCTCGGCCGCCTGCGCGCCCGCTCGCGCCTGATCGAGACCGAGGCGGTGATCCATCCCGAGGACGAGGCCCGCTGGCATCCTCCCTTCCTCAATGCGGTCGCGATCCTCGACACCGCGCACCCGCCGCTCGCCCTGCTCGATGCCCTCCAGGCGATCGAGCGCGCCCTCGGCCGCGACCGCAGCCGGGAGACGAAACCCTGGCAGCCGCGGGTCATCGATCTCGATCTCGTGGCGATCGAGGATCTCGTTCTCGACCATCCGCGCCTCACCCTTCCCCATCCCCGCCTGCCCGAGCGGCGCTTCGTGCTCGCGCCGCTGGTCGAGGTCTGGCCCGACTGGATCCACCCCCGCCTCGGCCTGCCGGCCTCCGCGCTGCTCGCCCGGCTGCAGGCGTGACGGCCTCTTCCCCCGGGCCGCGAACGCGGCTATCGGAATGCTCGAATCCGCGCCCCCGCGCGCGGCCGACATCCATCGGGAGGCGGCCATGGCGGAGATCGCCGTGCTGCTGCCGGAGCCCCTCGAGGCGCGCACCGGCGGCACCCTCTACGACCTCCGGCTCGCCCGCGAGCTCGAGCGGCGGGGCTTCCGGGTCCGCATCTTCGGGCTGTCCGCGCGCTTTCCCCGCCCCGGGGCGGAGGATCTCGCCGCCCTCGAGCGGCTGCTCGCCGCCCTCGCCCCCGCCACCACGGCGATCGTGGACGGGCTCGTCTTCGCCGCCGCGCCCGAGGTGATGGCCCGGCACGCCGGACGGCTTGCGCTCGTCGCCCTCGTCCACCATCCCCTCGCCTTCGAGACCGGGCTCACGCCGCTCGAGCGGCAGCAGTTCGCGGCCCGGGAGCGGGCCGCCCTCGCCCATGCCCGGCGGGTGCTCGTGCCCTCGCGCACGACCCGCGATCTCCTGCTGCGCGAATATCGCGTCCCCTTCGCCCGCATCCTCGTCGCCGAGCCCGGAGTCGATCCCGTCGAAGCGGCCGCGGGCTCGGGCGGGACGGTGCCGCAGCTGCTCTCCGTCGCCGCCCTCATCCCGCGCAAGGACCATCTCACCCTGATCCGGGCGCTCGCCCACCTCGCCGATCTCCCCTGGCGGCTCGATCTCGTCGGCTCCACGGCGCGCGATCCCACCACCGTGCGGGCGGTGCGGGAGGCGGTCGGGGCCTTCGGTTTCGAGGAGCGGGTGCGCTTTTGCGGCGAGCTCGCCGGCGCCGCGCTCGAGGCGGCGTGGCGGCGGGCCGATCTCTTCGTCTCGAGCTCCCGCTTCGAGGGCTACGGCATGGCGATCGCCGAGGCCCTCGCCCGCGGTCTGCCGGTGGTCGCCGCCGCCGGCGGCGCGGTGGCCGAGGTGCTGCCGCCCCAGGCCGGCATCCTCGTCCCCGCCGGCCATCCCGCGGCGCTCGCCGCCGCCCTGCGCGCGCTCCTCACCGATCCCGCCCGGCGCGAGGCCCTGCGCCAGGGCGCGCGCGCCCTCGCGGCGCGGCTTCCGCGCTGGCCGGAGACGGCGGCGACCGTCGCCCGCGGCCTGCGGCTCGCATCCGCGGCGTGAGCGTCTTTGCGGCCTCCTGGCTGGCCCGCCGCGAGGCCGTGGATGCGGCCGCCTGCGCCGAGGCGCTCGTCTGCCGCCTCGCCCGCTGGGCGGCCGGGCGCGGCGCACCCCTGCGCATCCTCGATCTCGGCGCCGGCACCGGGGCGCTGCTGCGCCATCTCGCCCCCCGCCTGCCGGTATTCCAGCTCTGGGAGCTCGTCGAATGCGATCCCCGCCTTCGCGCCGCCGGCAGCCGGCGGCTGCGCGCCCGCCCGCCGCCGCGGGCGCAATGGCGCTGGATCGCGGCCGATCTCGCCCAGGCGCTCGAATCCCTCCTCGATCCCCCGCCCGATCTCGTCACCGCCTCGGCGCTGCTCGATCTCGTCTCCGACGCCTGGCTGCGCCGCCTGCTGGCGCGTCTCGGTGGCGCCGCCTTCTACGCCCGCCTCACCTGCGACGGCCGCATCGCCCTCGCCCCCGCCCATCCCCTCGATGCCGCGGTGCTGCGCCTCTTCCGCGCCCATCAGCGGCGCGACAAGGGCTTCGGTCCGGCCCTCGGGGCCGCGGCCCCGCAGCGCCTCGAACGGCTGCTGCCGGGGATCGCGCGCGCCCGCAGCGACTGGCGGCTCGGCCCCGGCGCGCGGGCGCTGCAGGCCGGCCTCGTCGCCGGCTGGGCGGAGGCGGCATCCCTCGAGGCGCCGGCCCGCGCGGCGGCGATCGCCGCCTGGCGACGCTTCCGCCTCGAAGCCCTGGCCCGCGGCGCGAGCCGGATGCGCATCGGTCACCGCGACCACCTCCGCCTTCCCGATGCGCCCGCACCGCCGCTCGACCGCGGCCGCGATCGCGCCCATCATGAGCCCGGATGATCGGGGAGGAGAGATCATGCGCATCAAGGCCGCCGTACTCGAGACCATGGAACTGCCGCGCCCCTACGCGCGCTCGAAGCCGCTCGCGATCGAGGAGGTGGAGCTCGACCCGCCCGGCGAGGGAGAGGTGCTCGTCAGGATCGCCGCCGCCGGGCTGTGCCATTCCGATCTCTCGGTCATCAACGGCGACCGGCCGCGGCCGCTGCCCCTCGTGCTCGGCCACGAGGCGGCGGGGGTGGTGGAGGCGACCGGGCCCGGCGTCCACGATCTCGCCCCGGGCGATCACGTGGTCATCGTCTTCGTCGCCTCCTGCGGCCGCTGCAGCGCCTGTCTCGAGGGCCGGCCGGCGCTGTGCGCCCCCGCCTATCGCGCCAATTCCGCCGGCACGCTGCTCTCCGGCGCGCGGCGGCTGCGCCGCAACGGCGCGCCCCTCAACCACCACATGGGCTGTTCGGTGTTCGCCGAATACGCCGTGGTCGCCCGCGGCGCCCTCGTCCCCGTCGATCCCGCGATCCCGCTCGAACAGGCGGCGCTCTTCGGCTGCGCCGTGCTCACCGGGGTGGGGGCGGTGCTCAATACCGCCGGGGTGCGGCCGGGCCAGCGGGTGGCGGTGGTGGGCCTCGGCGGGGTCGGCCTCAATGCGGTCATGGGCGCGCGGCTCGCCGGCGCGCGCCAGATCGTCGCCGTCGATCTCCGCGACGACAAGCTCGCCCTCGCGCGCCAGCTCGGCGCCAGCGACGCGGTCCATGCCGGCGCCGGCGATGCGGTGGAGCGGCTGCGCGCGCTCACCGAGGGCGGGGTCGATGCCGCGATCGAGGCGGTGGGCAGCATCCCGGCGCTGGAGTTCGCCTATGCCGTGACCCGCCGCGGCGGCGTCACCGTCACCGCCGGCATCGCCCATCCCGACCGGCGGATCGCGATCCCCCAGGTCTCCCTGGTGGCCGAGGAGCGCACCCTCAGGGGCAGCTACATGGGAAGCTGCGTGCCGGTGCGCGACATCCCCCGCTACATGGCGCTGATGCAGCAGGGACGGCTTCCGGTCGACGCCCTGCTCTGCGAGCGGCTGGGCTTCGAGGAGCTCAACGAGGCCTTCGACCGCCTCGCCGAGGGGCGCACGGTGCGCCAGATCCTCCTCCCCCACGGCTGAGGGCGGCCGCTCAGCGCACCCGCGGATCGAGCAGGCGGTAGAGGAGATCGGAGAGGAGGTTGAGGCCGATGAAGACGCAGCCGACGACGAGGGTGCCGCCCAGGACCGCGTTCATGTCCGCGTTGAGGAGCGAATTGGTGATGTAGAGGCCGAGGCCCGGCCAGGCGAAGACGGTCTCGGTGAGCACCGAGCCCTCGAGGAGATAGGCGTAGGAGAGCGCGATCACGGTGACGAGCTGCACGCGCACGTTGCCCAGCGCGTGCACCCATACCACCCGCCACTCCGGCACCCCCTTGACCCGCGCCGTGGTCACATATTCCTGCGACAGCTCGCCGAGCATGAAGCTCCGCGTCATGCGGGCGATGTAGGCGAGCGAGAAGTAGCCGAGGATCGAGGCCGGCAGCAGGAGGTGCCAGAAGGCGTCGCGGAACACCTCCCATTCTCCGGCGAGGGCGGCGTCGATCAGGATGACGCCGGTGCGGGGCGCGACGAGCCCCTCGTAGAAGACGGAGAGCCGCCCCGGCCCCTCGACCCATCCCAGCCGCGCGTAGAAGACGAGCAGCCCCACGAGGCCGAGCCAGAAGACCGGCACCGAATAGCCCACGAGCGCCACCACCCGCACCAGGTGATCGGGCAGCCGGCCCTGGTGGGTGGCGGCGAGCACCCCCAGGGGCACGCCGACGCACACGCCGAGGAGGGTGGCCGCGGTGGCGAGCTCGAGGGTGGCGGGAAAGACCCTGAGGATGTCCTCGAGCACGGGGCGGGCGGTGAGCACGCTCACCCCGAGATCGCCCGCGAGCACCTTCGAGAGATAGATCAGGAACTGCTGCCAGAGGGGAAGATGGAGGCCGAGTTCGATGCGCACCCGCTCCACCACATCGGGCGGCGCGCGCTCGCCCACGAGGGCGATCACGGGATCGACCGGGACCACCCGGCCGATGAGGAAGGTCACGAGCAGCAGGCCGAAGAAGGTGACGGCGACCGAGACGGCGAGCCGCAGCGCACCCCCGAAGAGCGCGAACATGAACCCCCTCCCCCATCCGGGCGCGTCCCGGAGCTAGCCGCGCGGGCGCGGCGAGTCGAGGGGGGCGGCACCTCTCCTCCGCTTCCCAGGCCGCCGCTTATGAAGCATCCGCTTATGGCTCGAAAAAGTGGTCGCAGCGGGCGCGGGCGCCCACAACACAGCCTGCCGGTCCACGAGCCGGAACCTGCAACTCCGGAGGGAAGAACGATGCGGAAGATCTGGCGCAAGCCCCAGCTCACCTCGCGTCCGGCGGGCATGGAAGTCACCATGTATCTGCCGGCCGAGGCCTGAGCGCCGGGATCGCCGCCGGAGGGAGGTGACGGGTGCGCATCCTCGTGCTCGGCGCCGCCGCCGGCGGCGGCTTTCCCCAGTGGAACGCGGCCGATGAGGCGAACCTGCGGGCGCGGCGCGGCGATCCCGCGGCCCGGCCGGCGACCCAGGCCTCCATCGCCCTCTCGGCCGACGGCGAAGCCTGGATCCTCGTCAACGCCTCGCCCGATCTGCGCCAGCAGATCGCGGCCCATCTCGATCTCTGGCCCCGGAAGGCGCCGCGCCACAGCCCGATCGCCGCGGTGGTGCTCACCAACGGCGACGTCGACGCGGTGGCCGGGCTGCTGCATCTGCGCGAGGGCACGCCCTTCGCCCTCTACGCCGCGCCGCGCACGCTCGCGGTCCTCGAGCGCAACCCCATCTTCGAGGTCCTCGACCGCCGCCTCGTCCCGCGGCGCGAACTGCCCCTCGAGGAGCCGGTGACGCTGCGCGATGCCGCCGGCGAACCGCTCGGCCTCGAGCTCCTCGCCTTCCCGGTGCCCGGCAAGCCGCCGCTCTATCTCGAGGGCGAGTACGGTGCGCGGCTCGCGACCGACGCCGAGGAAGGCGATGTCATCGGCGTCGAGTTCCGCGCGCGGCGACGGCGCGTCGTCTATGTGGGCAATGTGGCGCGGCTGGACGATCCGCTGCGCGCGCGCCTCGCCGGCGCCGACGTCGTGTTCGTGGACGCCACCCTGTGGCGCGACGACGAGATGATCCAGGCCGGGGTCGGCACCAAGAGCGGCCGGCGCATGGGGCATGTGTCGGTGAGCGGCCCGGGCGGCGTGCTCGAGCGCCTCGGCGATCTGCCCGCCGGCCGCAAGGTGCTCATCCACATCAACAACACCAATCCGATCCTGCTCGCCGACTCCCCCGAGCGCCGCGAGGTGGAGGCGGCGGGCTTCGAGGTCGCCTACGACGGCATGGAGATCGTTCCATGATCGCGCTCGCGCGTTACCGCAACCTGCAGAGCGCCGAGGAGCTCGAGACCGCACTCCGCGAGATCGGCGCGCAGCGCTACCACAACCTCCATCCCTTCCACCGCCTGCTCCATAGCGGGCGGCTGAACAGGGGCCAGGTGCAGGCCTGGGCGCTCAACCGCTACTACTACCAGAGCCGCATTCCCCTGAAGGACGCGGCGCTCCTGAGCCGCTGCGAGGACCGCGAGCTGCGGCGCGCGTGGATCAAACGCATCCACGACCATGACGGCTACGGCGGGGACGAGGGCGGCATCGCGCGCTGGCTCGGGCTGTGCGAACACCTCGGCCTGGACCGCGCCTATGTCGTGTCCACGCAGGGGATCCTGCCCGGCACGCGCTTCGCGGTCGACGCCTATGTGCGCTTCGTGCGCGAGAAGAGCCTGCTGGAAGCGGTCGCCTCCTCGCTCACCGAGCTGTTCGCGCCCAGGATCCACGAGGAGCGCATCCCCGGTCTGCTCGAGAACTACGACTTCATCTCCGAGGAGATGGTGGCCTATTTCCGCCGCCGCCTGACCCAGGCGCCCAGGGATGCCCATTTCGCGCTCGAATACTGCAAGCGCCACGCGGACACGCCGGAGAAGCGCCATCTCGTCTGTGCGGCGCTGTGGTTCAAATGCGACGTGCTGTGGGCGCAGCTCGACGCCCTGCACCACGCCTATGTGCTCGGCGGCGGCATCCCGCCCGGCTGTTTCGTCCCCGAGGACATGCAGGCGGAGGCCGCGGCATGAGCCTGCTGCGCGCCGACGACCACGTCCGCCTGCCGTCCTGGGTGGTGCTGCGCTTCGATCCGGTGCGCGGCCGTCACGTGCTGCTCGCGCCCGAGCGGGTGCTGTTCCCCTGCCCCACCACCGTCACCATCCTCGAGCGGCTCGGCGCCGGGGGGCGGAGGCTTTCCGAGCTCGCCGCCGAGCTCGCCGCGGAGTTCGACGCACCCGCGGCGGAGATCCTGGGGGATGTGATCGAGCTGCTCGACGAACTCGCCCGCGGATGCCTGCTCGAGATCCGGAGAGCCCACGATGAGCGCGCCGTCGCCTGAGCGGATCGAGCCGCCGATCGGCCTGCTCGCCGAACTCACCCATCGCTGCCCGCTGCAGTGTCCCTACTGCTCCAACCCGCTCGAGCTCGTGCGCCGCGAGCGGGAGCTGGAGACCGACGTCTGGCTGGATGTGCTGGACCAGGCCGCCGAACTCGGCGTGCTGCAGCTCCATCTCTCGGGCGGCGAGCCGGCGCTGCGCGAGGATCTCGAGGCGATCGTCGCGCGCGCCGCCGAACGCGGCCTCTACACCAATCTCATCACCTCCGCCTTCGGCCTCGACGGTGCGCGGCTCGCGCGGCTGCGCGACGCCGGCCTGCATCATGTGCAGATCAGCTTCCAGGACGTCACGCCGGAGGGGGCGGAGCATATCGGCCGGGCGAAGGGCGCGCTCGCGCGCAAGATCGCGCTCGCCGAAAGCGCCCGCGCCCTCGGCCTGCCCTGGACCCTGAACGCGGTGCTGCACCGGCACAATCTCGACCGCGTGGAGCGCTTTCTGGAGCTCGCCCTCGAGCTCGGCGCCCATCGCATCGAGCTCGCCAACGTGCAGTACTACGGCTGGGCCTTCGTCAACCGCGCCGCGCTGATGCCCACCCGCGCCCAGCTCGAACGTTTCCGGCAGGTCCTCGAGCGGGCGGTGGCTGAACTCACGGGCCGCCTCGCCATCGACTATGTGATCCCGGACTATTATGCGCGCCATCCCAAGCCCTGCATGAGCGGCTGGGGCCGGGCGGTGATCGTGGTGACGCCGGAGGGGCGGGCCATGCCCTGTCATGCCGCGCATGTGATCGCGGGGCTCACCTTCCCGGACGTGCGCGCGCTGCGGCTTGCCGACATCTGGTATGCGAGCGCGGCCTTCAACGCCTTTCGCGGCACCTCCTGGATGAAGGAACCCTGTCGCAGCTGCCCGCGCCGGGAGGAGGACTTCGGCGGCTGTCGCTGTCAGGCGGCGATGCTGCTGGGCGATGCCACCGCCACCGATCCCGCCTGCGCGCTCTCGCCCCATCACGCGGCCATGGTGCGCCTGGCCGAGCGCGAGAGCGCCGACGCCCCGCCGGCCTTCGTCTACCGCCGTCCGATGAAGGAGCTGCGCGACCTCCCCCGCCCCCTCCCTGCCGCCGGATAGATCCCGCCGCGGCGGGCCCGGGGAGCCGCTTCTCTTGACAGCGCCGCAGCGGCTCCGCACGGTCGCCGGCGTTGCGAAGTCATCAGATCAGGGAGCGGAAGCATGTCCCGGAAGCGATGGACGGCGGGTGTCGCAGCGCTCGCCCTCGCCTTCGGGCTCTCTGCGGCACGCGCGGAGACGCCGAAGGACATCCTCGTCATGGCCAAGACCATCGACGATCTCATCACCCTCGATCCGGCCCAGGTGTTCGAGTTCTCGGGGGCCGAGATCCAGGCCCAGATCTACGACCGGCTCGTCACCTATCCCGTCGACGACGTCTCCAGGCTCATGGGCCACATCGCCGAGAGCTGGCAGGTCTCGGACGACGGCAGGACCTTCACCTTCAAGATCCGCGACGGCATCACCTTCCACTCCGGTGCGCCCCTGACGGCGGAGGACGTCGCCTTCTCGCTGCAGCGGGTGATCAAGCTCAAGCAGACCCCCTCCTTCATCCTCACCCAGTTCGGCTTCACGCCGGAGAACGTCGCGGAGCGCATCCGGGCCCGCGACCCGCGCACCCTCGTCGTGACCCTCGACAAGCCCTACGCCCCCACCTTCTTCCTCTACTGCCTCACCGCCGGCGTGGGTTCGGTGGTGGACATGAAGACCGCCCTCGCGCAGGAGAAGGAGGGGGATCTCGGTCACGAGTGGCTGAAGACGCACTCCGCGGGCTCGGGCGCCTTCCGGCTCGTCAGCTGGAAGCCCAATGAGAGCGTGATCCTCGACGCCAATCCCGACTACTGGCTCGGGGCGCCGAAGATCAAGCGGGTGATCATCCGCCACATTCCCGAGAGCGCGACGCAGAGGCTGCTGATCGAGAAGGGGGATGTGGACATCGCCCGCGATCTCCTGCCCGACGACATCGAGGCGCTCAGGAACAATCCCGACATCGACATCATCTCGGTGCCCAAGGGCACGGTCTTCTACCTCGGCCTCAACCTCAAGAACGAATATCTCGCCCATCCCAAGGTGCGCCTCGCCCTCAAATATCTCGTGCCCTACGAGAAGATCGTGAACACGGTGCTCAAGGGGCAGGCGCTCGTCCATCAGGCCTTCCTGCCCATGGGCTTTCTCGGCGCGCTCGAGGACAAGCCGTTTTCCTACGACGTCGCCAGGGCCAAGGAGCTGCTCGCCGAGGCCGGCTATGGGGACGGCTTCGCGATCACCATGGACGTGGCGAGCAAGTCGCCGATCAAGGAGATCGCCCAGATCATCCAGGCGGCCTGGGCGGAGGCCGGAATCCGGCTCGAGCTCATCCCCGGCGATGCCAAGCAGACGCTCACCAAATACCGCGCCCGCAACCACGACATCTACATCGGCCGCTGGGGCGCGGACTATCAGGATCCGCATTCCAACGCGGACAGCTTCGCCCTCAATCCCGACAATTCGGACGAGGCGAAGCTCACGGGCAAGCTCGCCTGGCGCAACTCCTACTTCGACCCCGAGCTCAACGCCATGACCGAGGCGGCGGTGCTCGAGAAGGACCCCGCAAAGCGGGCCGAGATGTACCGCGAGATCCAGCGCAAGGTGCAGATGGAGGGGCCGTTCGTGGTCTTCGCCCAGGCGATCGAGGTCATCGCCCAGCGCAAGAACGTCAAGGGCATGATCTGGGGCCCGAGCTTCGACGCCCACCGCTACTTCCGGGCCTGGAAGGAATAGGGCGCGCCTCCCTGCCGCCACGGGACACCCTCCCCGCCGGGGAGGGTGTTGCCGTCTGCGCCGCCGCGGCGGCAGCGCCTCCGGCGCGGCCCGCCGCAGGCGCGCCGGGCCTATTCGACGATGCGCTCGAGCTTGTAGTCCTTGAGATGGCGGGCGTGGGCGAAGGCGACGATCTCGCCGATCAGCCCCACCGCCAGGATCTGGATGCCGAGCACGACGAACAGGGTCGAGAGCACGAGCGCCGGCCGGTCGGCGAGGGCGACGCCGAGGAACAGCCGCTCGAAGACGAGCCAGCCGGTGGCGAACGCCCCCACCGCGAGCACGCCGAGGCCGATGCCGCCGAAGAAGCGGAAGGGTTTCTGGACGAAGCGGAGGAGGAAGAAGACGGTCAGGAGATCGAGCAGCAGGGGGAGATCGGGGCCGCGTCGCGGCGGGCCCGGGATGTGCCCCCGCAGCGGCACCTCGACGACGGTGAAGCCCTGCATCTGGGCGATCAGCGGCAGGAAGCGGTGCTGGTTGCCGTAGAGCACGAGCCCCTCGGCCACCGCCCGCCGCAGCAGCCGCACCTCGCAGCGCAGATCCTCGAACGGACTCCGGAGCAGGAGCCGGGCCAGATATTCGAGCTTCTTCGCCCGCCCGAGCCGCGGCGGCCGCTCGGTCACCCGCCGCGCCACCACGAGATCGGCGCCGGCGATGGCCGCGGCGAGCCTGGGCAGCTCCTCGAGCTCCACCTGCGGGCTCGCCGTGAGGGTGAGGATGTAGTCGCAGTCCGC
>CAZHHU010000037.1:0-2562 GCA_964532215.1 uncultured Geminicoccaceae bacterium | reverse complement strand
CGGCCCTTCCCCGCAAGCGGAAAACGCGCCGCGGGCGCGGATTGCGGTATGCCCGGCGGAAGGAAGCAGCCGTCACCGCCCGCCTCCGAGACGGCGCACCGAGAGCCGGTGCAGAGTCTCGAGCTCGCGCGCGCGGCCGGCGTAGACGAGTTCGTTGAGGAGGCCGAGGGCGAGGGCGAAGATCGCGAGCGAGCCCAGGAGCACCGCGATCGCGCTTTCCACCACGCTGGGGCCGCGGGCGGGATCGAACAGGGTGCCGAGATAGGCGGCGAAGGTGAGCGCGGCGCCGCCGGCGGCGGCGAGCGCGAGGCCGCCGAGCCAGGCGAAGGGACGGCGGGCGAAGCTCAGGATGGTGCGGATCGCGAGGAGATCGAGGAGGACCTTGTAGATGCGGGAGAAGCCGTATTTGGAGCGGCCGAAGCGGCGCGGATGATGGCGCACCTCGATCTCGGCGATGCGCGCGGCGGCGAGCGAGGCCATGGCGGGGATGAAGCGGTGCATCTCGGCATAGAGCGGGATGCGCTTGATGAGCTCGGCCCGATAGGCCTTGAGCGAGCAGCCGTTGTCGCGGATCGGCACCCCCGTGACCTTGCCGATGAGCCAGTTCGCGATCTTCGAGGGGAGGACCCGCGACCAGTGGTCCTTGCGGTTGCGCCGCCAGCCGACGACGAGGTCGTAGCCCTCCTCGATCTTGGCGAGAAAGCGGGGGATGTCGCGGGGGTCGTTCTGGAGATCGCCGTCCATGGTGACGAGGATGCGGCCGCGGGCGTGGTCGATGCCCGCCACCATCGCCGCCGTCTGGCCGTAGTTGCGGCGGAACCTGAGGATGCGGAGATGCACGCCGTCCCGCAGGCGGGGGAGCTCGAGCGCCCGGGCGAAGGTGGCATCCGTGCTGCCGTCGTCGACGAAGAGGAGCTCGACCGCGAGGCCGAGCGGACGCACCGCCGCCAGAATCGCCTCGTAGAGCGGGCGCAGATTGTCCTCCTCGTTGTAGAGGGGGACGATGATCGAGAGATCGATCCCGCGCGCGCTCGCGGTCACGGCCGATACCCTGATGCTCCCGGAGCGATGTAATCGATCCGCAGGCCGGATGCGAGCCCCGCGGCGTCCGCCGCATACGCGGGAGCGACCGGCGCTAGCCGGCGGTGCCCTCGAGCAGCAGCAGGCGGCCCTCGGAGGCGGCGCGGCGCTGCGGCAGAATCGCGCGGTATTCGGGCGAGCGATAGAAGGCGAGCGCCCGTTCGCGGTCGGGAAATTCGAGGATCACGACCCGCGGGGCGGGAAGCTCTCCCTCGAGCGGCTCGGGATTGCCGCCGCGGACGAGAAAGCGTCCGCCGTAGCGGGCGAGCACCGCCGGCACGGCGCGCGCATAGGCGGCATAGCGCGCGCGATCGCGCACCTCGATGAGCGCCAGGATGTAGGCGGGCACGGCTCTCCTCTCCCCTTCCCCCTTCCCTCTGGCGCGCCCGCGCCGCCGCCGCAAGCCCCGCCCCGCGTCCACAGAACGCTCGACAGATCCGTCCCCAGCTCTGTGGATAAGCGCCCCCTTCCCCCGCGGCCGGGCTTTGGGCATGAACGGGACGGGACTCGAGGAGGCGGATGCGGCATGGCCGGCCGACGGGCGCGGGCGTACTGGGCGATCGCCCCTTTCGCGGGGGAGATCCGCACCACCACCCTTCCCGTCCCCGGACCCGAGGAGGCGCTCGTCGAGACCCTCTATTCCGCCATCAGCCGGGGCACCGAGGCCCTGGTGTGCGCCGGGCGGGTGCCGAAGAGCCAGTACCGGCGCATGCGCTGCCCGCATCAGGAGGGGGAATTCCCCTTCCCGGTCAAATACGGCTATGCGGTGGTGGGCCGCGTCCTCCAGGGCCCGGAATCGCTGGTGGGGCGGCTCGTCTTCGTCCACCATCCCCATCAGACCCGTCTCCTGGTCCCGGTGGCGGCGCTCCATCCCCTGCCCGAGGGGCTGCCGCCGGAGCGGGCGGTGCTCGCCGCGGCCATGGAGACGGCCCTCAACGGGCTGTGGGATGCGACGCCGCGCCTCGGCGATCGCATCCTCGTCATCGGCGCCGGGCTCGTGGGCATGCTCGCGGCCTGGCTCGCGAACCGCGTGCCGGGGACGGAGACGCTGCTCGTCGACGTCGACCTCGAGCGGCGCCGCATCGCGGAGGCGCTCGAGATCCCCTTCGCGCTGCCGGAGGAGATCCATCTCGAGGCCGATCTCCTGCTGCACGCGAGCGGCGCCCCCGAGGCGCTCGCGCGGGCGCTCGGCTGGGCCGGCTTCGAGGCGCGCATCGTCGAACTGTCCTGGTACGGCGACGTCCTCGTGCCGCTGCCCCTGGGGGAGGATTTCCACAGCCGGCGGCTCACCATCACGAGCTCCCAGGTGAGCCACATCGCCGCCCCGCAGCGCCCCCGCTGGGACCGCCGGCGGCGCATGGCCAAGGCGCTCGAACTGCTCGCCGATCCGCTGCTCGATCTCCTCGTCACCGGCGAGAGCCCGTTCGAGGAACTGCCGGCGGTGCTGCCCGAACTCGCGCGCAGCGGCCGCGGCGTGCTCTG
>CAZHHU010000036.1:7532-24345 GCA_964532215.1 uncultured Geminicoccaceae bacterium | reverse complement strand
TTTCTCAAGCTGCTCACCACCCAGCTCGAGCAGCAGGATCCCCTCTCGCCGATGAATGCGGAGAAGTTCACCCAGCAGCTCGTGCAGTTCACGACGGTGGAGCAGGCGCTCCGGGCGAACGAACGGCTCGATACGCTGATCGACACCATCCGCGCCGGCCAGGTCCTCTCCGCCGCGGCCTATGTGGGACGGGAGGTGGAGCTCGCGGGCGACGAAATCTTTCTGCCCGCGGCGGGCGACGCCCGCTTCGGCTATCTCCTCCCCAGGGAGGCCGCAAGCGTGCAGCTCGTCGTGCGGGATGTCTCGGGGCGGGTGGTCCACGAGGAGATGCTCGACGGCAGCCCCGGGCGTCACCTCGTGAGCTGGGACGGACGCGACGATGCGGGCCGGCGGCTGGAGCCCGGCCGCTACCGGCTCGAGCTTGCGGCGAAGGATGGTGCCGGCGTGCCGGTCGAGGTCGAGCTGCGCACCGTGGGCACGGTGCAGTCCGTCCGCTTCGACGACGGCGAGCTGCTGCTCGTCGTCGACGGCACGCCCCATCCGCTGTCCACGGTCCTCGCGATCTCTCCGGGATCACCCACGGACGCATGAGCACGGTCACGAATCGGGAGACAGTCGCATGAGCCTCTTCGGATCGCTGTTCTCGGGTGCCTCGGGTCTCACCGCCCACAGCCGCGCCCTCGGCATGATCTCGGACAACGTCGCCAACGTGAACACCACCGGCTACAAGGGCGCGGAGCCCGATTTCGCCTCCCTCGTCACGCGTCTCGCCCGCCGCGTCACCTACACCCCGGGTGGGGTGCGCGCCTACACGAGCTACACGGTCGAGAAGCAGGGGCTCGTGCAGAGCACGGAGTCGCCCACCGACGCCGCGATTTCCGGGCCGGGCTTCTTCGTGGTCAACACGAACGCCGATTCCTCGGGCGAGCAGCTCTATACCCGCGCGGGCAACTTCAGCGCCGATCACCTCGGCAATCTCGTCACACCCTCGGGCTTCTACCTCCAGGGATGGGCGCTCGATGCCAACGAGGAGATCGTGGACATCAACAGCCTCGAGACGGTGAACATCCGGGTCGTCAACGGCGTCGCCACGGCCACCACGAAGGTGGACATCGGCGCCAACCTCGATGCCACGCAGGCCGCCTATACGGGCGCCTATTCGGCAGGCGACATGGAGGTCTATGCGGATTCGGGCGGGAGCTCGGGCGTCCAGCCCCACTTCAAGCGGGATCTGCGCGTCTTCGACAGTCAGGGCGAAGCGCACACGATCACCGTCGCCTTCCTCAAGACCGCCGACAACACCTGGCAGGTCGAGATCTACGGCGATCGCAGCGATCTCGACTCGACCGTTCACTCGACCGGGCTGCTCGCTTCGGGGACCGCCCAGTTCAATGGCGACGGCACGCTGGACACGATATCCGCCGCGCTCACCACGGGCGTGTCCATCACCTGGGACAACGGTGCGAGCACGAGTTCGATCGACTTCAACTTCGGCACCAGCGGCGAGGCCGACGGCCTGAGCCAGTTCGCGGCCGACTCCGACGTGTCCTTCATCGAGCAGAACGGCGCTGAGGTCGGCCAGCTCAAGGGGGTGGAGATCGACGACGAAGGCTACATCGTCGCCACCTTCACCAACGGCTCGCAGCGCAAGATCTACCGCCTTCCGGTTGCGACCTTCGCCAATCCCGGCGGTCTCGATCCCAGAACCGGCAGCGTCTTCGCCCAGACGGACGATTCCGGCGAGTACAATCTGCGCTTTGCGGGCACGAGCGGCGCCGGCCGGATCTCACCTGCCGCGCTCGAGCAGGCGAACATCGATCTCGCCGACGAATTCACCAAGATGATCGTCACCCAGCGGGCATATACGGCCAGTGCCCGTGTCATCTCCACAGTAGACGAAATGCTCGACGAGCTCATGAGGATCAGCCGGTAATATGCGTCGTCTTGGCTAATGCCTGTTCACCATGTCTTTTAGCCGTCCGTTAAAGGGGTGGAGGTAGATGTTCCTCTCGCAGGGAACCCTGGACCAGAGATCAAGAACGTCTCGGAGCTGCCTCATGTCGGACGTCACTTCGAATCATCCGGGCGCGGTCGTGGGACCCAACGGCCGCCTGCTCACGCTGGACGATCTGCCGCCCCCCGATACGGTGCGCTGGGTGGCCCGCCGCAAGGCCGAAGTCGTGGCGGCGGTGCGCGGCGGTCTTCTGAGCTTCGACGAGGCCTGCGCCCGCTACAACCTCACGCCCGAGGAATTCCACTCCTGGGAGCGGGCGATGGAAAAGCACGGCCTCGACGGCCTGCGGGTGACCAAGCTTCAGACCTTCCGCGGCTGAGTCCGGTTCACCGCTGACGGCTGCGCCACTCGGGGTGGATCCAGGGCTCGAGGCTCAGCGGAGACAGGGGTGCGCGGCCACGGATGTGGTCGCTCGCCTTTTCGCCGATCATGATCGACGGCGCGTTGAGGTTGCCGTTGGTGATGCGGGGGATGATCGAGCTGTCCGCGACCCGCAGGCCCTCGATGCCCGCCACCCGGCACTCGGGATCCACCACCGTCTGCGGATCGCGGGGATCGCCCATGCGGCAGGTGCCGCAGGGGTGGTAGGCGCTCTCCACATGCTCGCGCAGCCAGTCGTCGAGTGCGGCATCCGCGACGACCCCCTCCCCCGGGGCGATCTCCCGCCCCCGGAAGGGGGCGAATGCGGGCTGGGCCAGGATTTCGCGACCGAGGCGGACGCAGATGCGGAAGTCCTCGAGGTCGCGGGGATGGGAGAGGTAGTTGAAGAGGATCTCGGGGGGATGCGACGGATCCGGTGAGACGCAGCGTACCCGGCCGCGCGAGGGCGAGCGCATGGGGCCGATGTGGATCTGATAGCCGTGTCCTTCCGTCGCCGGGGTGCCGTCGTAACGCATCGCCGCCGGCAGGAAGTGGATCTGGATGTCCGGATACTCGACTCCGGCGCGCGAGCGGATGAAGGCGCAGGCCTCGAAATGGTTCGTGGCGCCGGGCCCGCTCCCGAACAGCAGCCATTCGGCCCCGATCCGGGCCTTGGCGAGCGGATGGAGATGGCGGTGCAGGGTGATGGGCTGCCGGCACTCCACCTGGATCCAGATCTCGAGGTGATCCTGGAGGTTCTCGCCCACGCCGGGGAGGGGATGATGGGGTGTGATGCCCGCCGCCTGCAGCCGCTCCGGGTCGCCGATGCCCGAAAGCTGCAGGATCCTCGGGGAATTGATGGCCCCGGCGGCGAGCACGACCTCGCGGCGCGCGCGCAGGCGGCGGATGCGGCCGAAGCGTGACACCTCCACCCCCACCGCGCGGCGTCCCTCGAGCAGCACGCGGTGCACGAGCGTGCGCCGCCACAGCTCGAGGTTGGGACGACGCAGCGCCGGATGGAGGTAGGCGTTGGCGGCCGACCAGCGGCGCCCCCGCCAGACCGTCATCTCCATCGGCCCGAAGCCCTCCTGGCGGGCGCCGTTGTAGTCGGCGGTATAGCCGTAGCCGGCTTCGAGCCCGGCCCGGATGAAGGCGTGGTAGAGCGGATTCGCCATGCGGCCGCGGGTCACGTGAAGGGGCCCATCGCGCCCGCGCCATCCCTCTTCGCCCCCATGCGCCGACTCGAGCCGCTGGAAATACGGCAGCACATGGGCACCGCTCCAGCCGCGCGCTCCCATCGCTTCCCAGCAGTCGAAATCGCGCGGATGGCCGCGCACATAGACCATGCCGTTGATCGAGGAGGAGCCGCCGACGAGCCGCCCGCGCGGGCAGCCGAGCCGCCGTCCCCCGAGATGGGGCTCGGGCGCCGTGCGGTAGCCCCAGTCGTAGCAGCGAAGGCTCATGGGATAGGAAAGCGCCGCCGGCATCTGGATGATCGGCCCCGCATCGCTGCCGCCGGCCTCGAGCACGAGGACGCGGTTCTGCGGGTCCTCGGAGAGACGCGCGGCCAGCACGCAGCCGGCGCTGCCGGCGCCGACGATGATGAAATCGGCCTCGATCTCGAACATCGGGTTGCACTTGTGACGCGCGCGGGACCTTCGACCGCAGGTCACGGCAGGGCAATTCGCGCCTGCGACAACCGCTTTCGCGGCGCGGTCAGGGCGGCGGCTCGGCGAGATCCACGAGATGGATGAAGGAGCCGGCGACGTTTCCCGCCACCGCCCCCGCGGGGCCGAGCGAGCGGCCGCGGGAGTCCCGCACCCGTGCGAACAGAGGCGGTCCCTCGCGGCGGATTTCCCTTGCGAAATGAAACTCGTGCCCGGCGTAGACGGTCTGCGGCGGCCCGAGGGGGGTGGAAGCCGCGACCTCGAGGCGGCGGTAGCCCAGCTGCAGGGCGCGGTCGGCGAAGCTCGTCACCACCGGCAGCAGCCCGGCCATGGGATGCTCCCGGCCCTCGCCGTCGACGAGCAGCTGGCCCAGCACCATGTAGCCGCCGCATTCGCCGTAGATGAAGGCCCCCCGCGCGGCGGCCTCTCGCAGGCCGGAGACGAAACCATGGTTCGCGCTCAGGCGGGCGGCGTGGAGCTCGGGATAGCCGCCCGGAAGAAACACGGCATCACAGCCCGCCGTCGGCGGTTCGTCGCGGAGCGGCGCGAAGAAGCTCACCCGCACCCCCTGGCGACGCCAGCCGTCGATGACGCTAGGATAGTGAAAGGCAAAGGCATCGTCCGAGGCGACGGCGACATGCTGACCGAGGGGCGGAATCGGCCTCGGCAGGCTGGCGAGCAGGGTCACCGAAGGGACCCTCGCAAGGCGCAACAGACGCCCGAGGTCGAGATGGCGCTCGACGAGATCGGCCGCCTTCTCGATCGCGCGCTCGACGCCCTCGAGCTCGCGCGCCTGAACGAGGCCGAGATGGCGTTCGGGAAGGACGAGATCGGGATCGCGCGGCAGGCAGCCGAGCACCGGCGTCGAGAAGCGTTCGTCGCAGGCCTCCACGAGCAGGGCGGCATGCGCCGCGCCGGCGACACGGTTGAACACCACCGCCGCCACCTCGACATCGTCGCGAAAGCGCAGGAAGCCCTCGGCGATCGCGGCGCCGGACTGGCCGAGCTTGTGCGCCTCGACCACGAGCACGACCGGGATGCCGAACAGCGCCGCGAGGTCGGCGGTCGAACCGCGGCCGTCGGGGCTGCCGTCGAACAGCCCCATCACCCCCTCGCCGACCACGATCTCGGCACCCTCCCCGAGGTTCTGCAGAAGCCCCGCGAGGGTCTCGAAGCGCATCGCCCAGCTGTCGAGATTATAGCAGGGACGTCCCGTCGCCCGCTCGTGAAAGGCGGGATCGATGTAGTCCGGCCCCACCTTGAAGGAGGCCACGCGCATGCCGCGGCGCGCGAGCGCGCGCAGGATGCCCAGCGTGACGACGGTCTTGCCGGAACCCGAGGCCGGGGCCGCGACGATGATGGTCGGCGTGCTCATGCGCTCGGACGGGACCCTCGCATCGTCTCCTTCCCCCTGCCATGACGCAAGCGGCATCCGGTTTCAAGGCGAAGCGCAGCAGGCGCGGCCTCCGCTACGGGTTCTCGACCGGCGCCTGCGCCACGGCGGCGACCCGGGCCGCCGTCTCCGCGCTCTTCGGCCGCGGCTTCCCGGATCCGGTCGAGATCCGGCTGCCGCGGGGCCAGCGGGTGACCTTTCCCCTCGCCGAGCACGGCATCGATGCGGAGTTTGCGCATGCGGCGGTGACCAAGGATGCCGGCGATGATCCGGACGTCACCCACGGCTGTCTCGTGCGCGTCGCGGTGCGCCGCGCCGCCCCCGGAAGCGGCGTGCTCTTCCGCGCCGGGCCGGGCGTGGGAACGGTGACCCTGCCCGGGCTGCCGCTGCCGCCCGGCGAGCCCGCCATCAACCCGGTGCCGCGGCAGATGATGCGGGAGGTGGTGCAGGAGCTCGCGGCCGCCTGCGGGGAGCGGCCGGATGTGGAGATCACGGTCTCCATCCCCGGCGGCGAGGAACTCGCCCGGCGCACCTGGAACCCGCGCCTCGGGATCCTGGGCGGGCTTTCGATCCTGGGTACGACCGGCATCGTCAAACCCTACTCCTGCAGCGCCTGGATCGCCTCCATCCGGCGCGGCATCGATGTCGCCCGCGCAGCCGGTCTCGACCATGTCGCGGCCGCCACGG
Organism: uncultured Geminicoccaceae bacterium; assembly: GCA_964532215.1. Classification (GTDB taxonomy): domain Bacteria; phylum Pseudomonadota; class Alphaproteobacteria; order Geminicoccales; family Geminicoccaceae; genus HRBIN39. The sequence goes on along the minus strand of CAZHHU010000036.1, from coordinate 18,224 downwards.
GCCGCATCTCCGAGGGGGCGGTGCGGGCGCTCTACGGACTCCCCGACACCGCCATCATCGACATGGGCGATTTCGTCGGCGGCATGCTCAAGTACCTGCGGCGGCATCCGATTCCGCGTCTTTCCATCGCAGGCGGCTTCGGCAAGCTCGCGAAGCTCGCGCAGGGCGCGCTCGACCTCCACAGCGCGCGCTCGCGGCTGCGCTTCGACCTCCTCGCCCGGCGGGCGGCCGAGCTCGGTGCGGATGCCGCCCTGACCGCCGCGATCGCCGCCGCCAACACCGCCCGCGCCGCACTCGAGGCGGCGCTAGCCGGCGGCATTCCGCTCGCCGACGCAATCGCCGCGGACGCCCGCAGAACCGCGCTTTCCCAGGTGGCGGGTCGTATCGCCATCGAGGTCCTCATCGTCGATCGCGAGGGGCGGATCGTGGGTCGGGCAGCCGGGTGGTGATGCGGTGCAGATCCTGATCCTCGGCGGAACCCGGGAGGGACGCGTGCTCGCCGCGCGGCTCGCCGGGCTCGGCGACATCACAGCTGTGCTTTCGCTCGCCGGGGTGACGCGGCGGCCGGCAACCTCCGGCACCCGTGTCCGCACGGGCGGCTTCGGCGGTACTGCGGGTTTCGCGCGCTTTCTCCAGGAGGAGAAGATCGCGCTCGTCGTCGATGCGACCCATCCCTTCGCCCGGCGCATCACCGCCACCGCCCATCGCGTCTGCCGCGAGACGGGCACCCCCTATCTGCGACTCGAGCGGCCCGCCTGGAAGCCCGGGCCCGGGGATCGCTGGTACGCCTTCGAAACGCTGGACGCCGCCCTCGCCCGCGTCGCTTCGCTCTGCCGCAGACCCTTCGCCACCCTCGCCCGCGCCGAACTCGCGGCGCTCGCGCGTGTTCCCGCCTGCCGCTTCCTCGTCCGCACCATCGAGCCGGCCGCCGAAGTTCCGCCCAATGCGGTCGCCATCACCGCCCGCCCGCCCTTCACCCTCGAGGCGGAGCTCGCGCTCTTCCGCCGCTTCCAGGTGGACGGACTGCTCTGCCGCAACAGCGGTGGCGAGGGCGGTGCCGCCAAGCTCGAGGCGGCACGGCGCCTTCGCCTTCCCATGCTCGTCGTCGAGCCGCCGCGACTTCAGGTCACCCCGGCGGTGGCCACGGTGGAGGAAGCCTACGCCTTCGTGCGCGCCTTCGCCCTGGGCCGCAGCCGGTGATGGTGGTCGGGGGCGTAGAGGCGGCTTTCCGGGAAGTCCGCCGCAGCCAGCGCGCGACCGACGAGGATCAGGGCCGTGCGGGTGATTCCGGCCCGTTTCACCTTGTCGCGGATATCCGCGATCGTACCCCGCAGGATGCGCTGATCGGGCCAGCTCGCCCGATGCACGACGGCGACCGGCATGTCGGGTCCGAGCACGGGTTCGAGGGTGCGCAGGATGTGGACGAGATTGTTGATGGAAAGGTGGATGACCAGAGTCGCGCCGGTGCGGGCGAAGGCCTCCAGGGTTTCGCCGGGCGGCATGGTGGAACTGCGCACGGCGGTGCGGGTGAGGACGACCGACTGCGCGATCCCGGGAAGCGTGAGTTCGAGGCCGAGTGCCGCGGCCGCGGCCGCGAAGGAGGGTACGCCCGGGGTGATGTCCCAGGGAATGCCGAGCGCATCGAGGCGCCGGATCTGCTCCGCGATAGCACCATAGATCGAGGGGTCGCCGGAGTGGACGCGGGCGATCTCCCACCCCGCCTCGTGCCCCCGCCGCATCTCCTCGATGATGTCATCGAGCGTCATCGGCGCGGTATCGACGATGCGCGCCCCCGCCGGCGCCTCCGCCAGAACCTCCCGCGGCACCAGCGATCCGGCGTAGAGCAGGAGATGGCAGCGGCGGATGAGGTCGAGCGCCCGCAGGGTGAGCAGATCCGGCGCACCGGGGCCGGCGCCGATGAAGTGTACCGTCATCGCCCGGCATACCCTCGCGGCGTGTAGATCCGGCGCGATCCGTCGGCGAGCCGCACGGTCCGACTCGCGCTGCTGCCGACGATCACGATGGTGCGCATGTCGATGGGCATCTCTTCGAGTTCCGCGAGCGTGGCAAGGTGGACCTCCTCCCCTTCCCGTCCGAGATCGCGGGCGACGACCACGGGGGTCTGCGGACGGCGGTAGCGGGCGAGGATCTCGAGCGCGCAGCGGAGGGGTTCGCGCCGCCCGGTCGAGGCGGGATTGTAGAAGGCGATCACGAAATCGGCCGCAGCTGCCGCCTCGATGCGGCGCAAGAGCTGCGCGCGCGGGGTGAGCAGATCGGAGAGCGAAATGGCGCAGAAGTCGTGGCCGAGAATGGCCCCGCTTCGCGCCGCGGCCGCCTGCATGGCGCTGATCCCGGGCACCATCTCGATGGCCACCCGGCGCCATTCGGGCTTCGCCTCCCCCTCGCGCGCGAGGAGCTCGAGCAGCGGCGAGGCCATGGCGTAGATGCCTCCGTCCCCCGAGGAGACGAGGGCCACGCTGCGCCCCGCGGCGGCGAGATCGAGGGCGGCCCGGCAGCGCGCCATCTCTTCCCCCAGCGCGAAGGCGTACCGCTCGCGGCCGCGCCCGAGAGGTCCCAGAAGCTCGAGGTAGAGGCGATAACCCACGAGCACTTCCGCCTCCTCGAGCACTTCGAGCGCCTGCCGGGTGAGCTCCCGCCCGCCACCGGGGCCGATGCCGACCACCCATAGGCGCCCCCGCGCGCGTCCCACCCGCTTGGCGTCGAAGGCACTCGCGGCGCGCGCGATCGCACAGGTCACCCCGTCGCCGATCTGCTTCGGTACCACGAGCTGCGCCTTTGGGCCGGCCGCGGCGAGCGCCGCCGCCTCGGCCACGCCCGCAACGCCGATTTCCCGCCGCACCGCTGCGGACGGCCGCAGCAGCCGCGCTTCGAAGCCGCGAAGCTCGTCCGCGGTGAAGAAGCGGGCCGGCACCCCGAGATGCGCGGCGAGGGCGTGGACGGCCGGCTCGCCGCATTTGAGGTCGATCGAGACGACGCAGGCCACGGCTTCCCGGGCAAGCCCATGGCGCTCGAGGGCTTTCTCGGCGAGGGCGATGAGCTTTCCGGGCTCTGCCCCGCGCACCGTACCCGCGCCGAGGGCGAGCATCGGCGGATGGTAGACGAGCCGCTCCGCCGTGGGTTGCACGCGGCGCAGGGTGACCCGGATCTCGAGCCGTGCGGCCGCATTCCACGGAAGATCGCCTGCGGCGAGCCAGGACGCCGCACCCGTCTCGTCTTCGAGGCGTACCCCCTCTCCCGCGAGCAGGCGCGCGAGGAAGGGTGCGAGGTGATCTCCACCGCGAAGCCGCCAGCCTTCGGGCGGCTCGTCGAGCGCGAGGCCGAAGGCGCCCTCGCTTGCGGTGGTGACCACCGCCTCGGCGCCGAGGGCCCGTGCCAGCATCCTCGCCATGCGGTTGCCGCCGCGGTGGCCGCCGAGCAGAGGCACGACGAAGCGCCCTGCGCGGTCGAGGACGAGCACCGGCGGCTCGCCTTCCTTTCCGCCCAGTACCGGCGCCAGGGCGCGCATCAGGATGCCGGAGGCGCAGATGGCCACGATCGGCACCCCCTGCAGGTAGAGGCTGCGGAGATGGGCTGCGAGCGCGCGGTAGCCCGCATCCACCCGCGCTGCGAGCCGCTCGGGGCCGTGGAGCGTGCCGTCCAGCAGCTCGCGCACACGCATCGCGAGCGGCAGATCGCTCTCGCGCAGAAGGATCACGGCGGGGCGGGTCACGGCGCTTCCCTCCGCCGCACGAGCAGCAGCGACATGTAGGGAGGCTCCTCCTCCACCCGGGCAAGCGGCAGAAGCCGTGCCCGCGCGCTGCCGAGTTCCGCCGCGAGCCAGGCGCGATCCGCGAGACCGGCCCGCGCGATGAGGCGCCGGATGCGGGGAAGGTGCCGACCGAGCTTGAGCACCACGGTGACATCGGCGAAGCGCAGCGCCGCCTCGATGCGCGCCTCGGCCGCGGTGGCCGGGACCCAGGCGAGGATTTCCTCGCCCCGCGCGAGCGGCCTGTTGAGCGCCGAGGCCGCCGCCTGCAGCGAGGTGATCCCCGGCGTGATCTCGACCGTGAAGCGGCGGCCGAGCCGCTCCGCGAGACGGCTCGCCGAACCGTAGAGCAGCGGATCACCGAGACAGGGAAGGACGACGTCCTCACCCCTCTCGAGGAGCGCGGCGAGCCGCTCCTCCACCTCGCCGTAGAAGCGCGCGCGGGCCTGATCGTTGTGCCCCCGCGGCCAGCCGAAGGTCATGATGCGGGCGTGCGCCGGCAGGTGCGCGCGGGCGATCCGGAGTGCGGTCGCGGAGGTCCCTTCGGGGTGCAGCGCCGCGACGTTCGCCGCCCCCGCCAGCACCGAGCGGGCTTCGAGGGTCAGAAGCCCGGGATCGCCCGGACCGACGCCGACGATCCGCAGCCTTCCCGTCATCGCGGCCGCACCACGCGGAGCTGGGTTACCGGCGCGGACGCCTGCCAGGGCCGGCCCTCGGCCCGCGATCCGCTTCGGGCGATCTGGATGCGGACGAGCTCGCCGCCGTGCGCCTCATGGAAGCGGAGCAGCGCCGCCTCGCCCCGGGGGGTTACCGCATTGGCGACGAGACGCCCTCCCCGCCGCAGCCGTACGAAGCAGGCATCGAGCAGCCCCGGTGCCGCGAGGCCGCCGCCCAGGAAGATGGCATCGGGCGCCGCTCCCCCGGGAAGCGCCGCGGGCGCCTCCCCTTCGATGACCTCGAGCTCGGGGACGCCGAAACGCGCCGCGTTCTCGCGGATCCGCGCCGCCCGCTCGGGACGGCGTTCGATCGCCGCCGCCCGCATCCCGGGGCCCGCGCGCAGCCACTCCACGGCCACCGATCCCGAGCCCGCGCCGACATCCCAGAGCAGCTCCCCCGGCTGCGGCGCGAGAGCGGCGAGGGTGATGGCGCGCACTTCGGCCTTGGTGATGTTGCCGTCGTGGGCGAACAGCGCTTCTCCGCGCCCGGGGGTCAGGGCGGCGCGCGGAAGTGCACTCTCTCCGGGGATCTCGAGCGCGACGAGGTTGAGCTTCGCGAAGCTCCGGCCGCGCGCCTCGAGCACGGCGCCCGACCAGCGCCCTTCCCTGCTGCCGCCGAGATGGAACAGCACCGTCATGCGCGCCCCACCGAGCCCCTCCTCTTCGAGCAGCCGGGCGATGGCCGCGGGCGCATCGCCGCCGCCGGTAAGAAGCAGCAGGCGCGCTCCGGGGGCGAGATGGCGCCGGATGCCGGTGAGCGGTCGGCCGTGAAGGCTCGCGGTGACGACCTCCTCGAGCGCCCAGCCGAGGCGCGCGCAGGCGAGCTGGAAGGCCGAGGGATGGGGCAGAAACACCACTTCCTCGAGCGGGACGTGCCGGAGGATGAGACGTCCGATACCGAACCACAGCGGGTCGCCCGAAGCGAGCACCACCGTGGGACGGCCCCGGAAGCTCCCGAGCCGGGCGACCGTGGCCGCGATCGGCGAACCCCAGGTGATCCGCTCGGCATCACCCGGCGGCACCAGAGCGAGATGCCGCCTGCCGCCGACGAGCACTTGCGCGGCCTCGATGCGGCGGCGAGCCTCGGCGGCGAGTCCCGCGATGCCGTCTTCGCCGATGCCGACGACGGACAGCCACGCCGCTTCGCTCACCCGCGCTCCTCCCCGAAGAGGGCGTTGATCGCGGCCGCGGCCAGCGCCGAGCCGCCGAAGCGGCCGCGCAGGGTCAGATATGGGACGCCGCGGCAGTTGCGAATCAGTGCCTCCTTGCTCTCCGCGGCGCCGACGAAGCCCACGGGAAAGGCGAAGATCGCAGCCGGCCGCGCGGACCAGCGGTCGAGACGGTCGAGGAGGTGGAAGAGCGCCGTCGGGGCATTGCCGATGGCGACCACCGCATCCGCGATCTCCGCCTGCCACAGTTCCACGCCCGCCGCGGTGCGCGTCGTCTCGAGCCGGCGCGCGAGCTCCCGGGCTTCGCGGCGGTGGGCGAAGCAGCGCACGGCATTGGCAGCGGGAAGGCGGCTTCGTGCGATTCCCACCTCCACCATGCGCACATCGCAGAGGATCGGCCGCCCCGCTTCGAGAGCCCGGCGGGCCGCCCCCGCCGGGTCGCCGGCCCAGGCGAGGCGGCCGGCGATCTCCGGCAGGGCGCAGGCATAGACGAGGCGCAGCACGAGGGGGCGCAGCGCTTCGGGAAAGCCTTCGAGCTCCAGCTCGGCCCGCACCCGGGCGTAGGAAAGCGCCTCGATCCGCTGCGGATCGCGCAGCACCTCCGCCGCCTCAGCGTCCACCTCTGCGTCCGTCGCCGGCGTCACGCGCGCCTTCATGGACGTGTCCTCCGTGCCCATGCGCGTGTCCGTGGTGGTCGTGGCCGTGCGGATGGGGATCGGTGCCGATGCCCTCGACGTGATGGTGGTGGCTCTGCTGCGGCGCGCCATGATCGTGCTCGTACCCGAGGATGCGCACCCGGTACTTGCACAGACTGCAGTTCATGGCGGTGTCGCCTTCGAGGATGCCGCGGATGCGCTCGAGGAACACCGTGACGACATGGGGGTGGGAATCGAGATAGCCGGCGCACCGGATCTCGACTTCGGGATGCGCCCGGGCGGCCGCCCGGGCCGCGTCGTAGATCCGCCGCACGAGCACGCCGGTGAACAGGAAGTAGGGGAACACGACGATGCGCGCAAAGCCGAGGCGCACCGCCCGCGCGAGCGCTTCGTCGGTGCGCGGATGGGCGACGCCGGAATAGGCCACCTCGCCGTGGCCGAAGCCCATCCCTTCCCACAGCATCCGCATCACCTTGGCGACATTGCCGTTGGCATCGCTGTCGGAGGTGCCGCGGCCGACGACGAGAAGCAGGGTGCGGCTGCGCGGAACCTCCTCCGCGCTACCGCTAAGCGCCTCCTCGATGCGGTCCCGCGCGGCCTCGAGCAGCAGCGGGTCGATGCCGAGATCGCGTCCCATGAGGATCTCGATGCCGTGCTCGGCGGCGTAGGTGTTGAGGACCGAAGGGACATCGTTCTTCACATGGCCGGCCGCGAACAGCATGCCGGGAACGGCGAGGATGCGCCGGATGCCGCGCGCCCGCAGCGCATCGAGCCCTTCGCGCAGGATCGGGCGGGCGAATTCGAGATAGCCCATCTCCACCGGCCACTCGGGCAGCCGTTCCCGCAGCCTGTCGACGAGCTCGGCGAACTCGCGGCAGGCTTCGGGGTCGCGGCTGCCGTGGCCGCAGACCATGACACCGGTCGGAACCATGACCTCCCTTCCGCTGGGGCCGGAGGTGGATAGCAGCGGCGGCTCGTGGCAACAAGCGGGCGGATGCGCCTTCGCCGGCGAGCCGGCCGATGCCGCGCAGGATCGAGAATGGAGGACGCCCGTGGATCTCGAGGCCTTTCGCAGGCATGCCCATGACCTGGTCGAGCGGATGACCCGCTATCTTGCCGAGATCGAACGCCATCCCGTGCGGGCGCAGACGCGCCCCGGCGAGATCGCCGCCCGCCTCCCCGCCCGGGCGCCGGAGGCCGGAGAGCCGTTCGCCCGTCTGCTCGAGGATGTCGAGGAGCTCGTGATCCCGGGGCTCACGCACTGGCAGCATCCCCGCTTTCTCGCCTACTTTCCCGCGAATTCGAGCCCGCCTTCGGTGCTCGCCGAGATGCTGACCGCGACCTTCGCGGTGAACGCCATGCTCTGGCAGACGAGCCCGGCGGCGACCGAGATGGAGACGCGGATCCTCGACTGGCTGCGGGCGGCGATCGGTCTGCCCGAGGGGTTTGCCGGCGTCATCCAGTCCACCGCGTCGGAAGCGACCCTCTGCGCGCTGCTCGTCGCCCGCGAGCGCAAGACCGGCTTCCGCAGCCGCGAGGAGGGTCTGTTCGAGGCCGGACCGCTCGCGGTCTACGCCAGCGAGGAGGCGCATTCCTCGGTCGAGAAGGCGGCCATGATCGCCGGCTACGGCCGCAGGTATCTGCGCCTCATCGCGACCGATGACGATCTCGCCATGCGGCCCGATGCGCTGCGCGCGGCGATCGCGCGCGACCGCGAGCAGGGGATCACGCCCTGCTGCGTCGTGGCCACGCTCGGCAGCACGGGGACGGGCGCCTTCGACCCGCTCGCAGAGATCGGCCGCATCGCGAAGGAATGGGACCTCTACTACCACATCGATGCCGCCTGGGCCGGAAGTGCGCTCATCCTGCCCGAATGGCGGCATCTTGCCGACGGCGCGGAGCTCGCGGACAGCTTCGTCTTCAACCCGCACAAGTGGCTGCTCACGAACTTCGACTGTTCGGCCCACTTCCTGCGCAGGCCCGAAGAACTCCAGCGCACGCTCTCGGTGATGCCCGCCTATCTGCGCTCGCGCGAGAGCGGTCGGGTCATCGACTATCGTGACTGGGGAATCCCGCTGGGGCGCCGCTTTCGCGCCCTCAAGCTGTGGTTCGTGCTGCGCAGCTACGGCCTCGAGGGGCTGCGCGCGATCCTCCGCCGCCACATCGAACTCGCATCCGAACTCGCAACGCGCATCGGTGACGAGCCCGATTTCGAGCTCGTAACGGGCCCCAACCTCGCCCTCCTGACCTTCCGCTTCCGGCCCGGGGATGCCCGCGAATCGGAACTCGATGCGCTCAACGAACGCCTGCTCGAGGCCGTCAACGCCGACGGCTTCACCTATCTCACGCCGACCCGGGTGCGCGGGCGCTACGTGCTCCGCATCTGCGTCGGGCAGACGCGCACCGAGGCCCGGCATGTGCGGGAGTGCTGGGCGCGCATCCGCGACATCGCGCGCGGGCTCGCGCGCGATCCTGAGGCCCCCTCCGGCCTCAGACCCGCGAGTGGGTGATTCCCGGCCGCGCGCGGGCACCGCGCTTGATGAGGGCGCCTGCTGCGGTTAGCTACGGGCGGCCCCTGCGCCGGGAGACGGTGGGCTGCGGAGATGGAAGCGGGGATGGCGCCGCCTTTCGAAAGTCGAAACCTGCCCGAAGCCTTCGACCTGCGCGCCCCCGACGGGTCCGAGATCCGTCTCCTGCCGGTGCTCGCGGGCGGGAGCATGGTGCACTGCCGCCTCCCGCCGGGTGGGGTCACGAAGCCCGTGGCCCACCGCAGCGTGGAGGAGCTCTGGTACGTTCTCGCCGGCCGCGGCGAGCTGTGGCGCGCGCAGGAGGATCGCGAGGAGGTCGTCCCCCTGCTGCCCCACAGCGCCCACACGATCCCGCTCGGAGCCCGCTTCCAGTTCCGCAATGTGGGAGATGGACCGCTGGATATCCTGATCGTCACCATGCCCCCCTGGCCCGGAGAGGAGGAGGCGGTGGCGGTGGAGGGACCATGGCTGCCGAACCTTTAGACCCGGCCCGCCGCGCGCGGGCGCTGTGGAGGGCTCCGCGATGAGCACGAGTTTCGCTTCGACCGGTGATCTCACCGAAAAGCGGGTGAGCTTCACCGAACTGGCCCCCGGCATCTTCGCCTTCACGGCCGAGGGCGATCCCAATTCCGGCGTCGTGGTCGGCGATGATTCGGTGCTCGTGTTCGATGCCCAGGCGACGCCGAAACAGGCGGAGCGGGTCATCGCGCGCGTGCGCGAGGTCACCGACCGGCCGATCAAGCATCTCGTGCTGTCGCACTATCACGCGGTGCGCGTGCTCGGCGCTTCGGCCTACGGGGCATCCGAGATCCTCAGCTCGGAGGCGACCCGCGAGCTCATCCGCGAGCGCGGCGAGCAGGACTTCGCGAGCGAGGTGGGGCGCTTTCCGCGCCTGTTCGAGGATGTGGAGAGCATCCCCGGGCTGACCTGGCCGAGCATGACGTTCACGCAGAAGCTCACCCTGTTCCTCGGCAGCCGCCGGGTGGAGCTGCTGTTCCTCGGCCGCGGCCATACCGCCGGCGACATCGTCGCCTGGATGCCGGAGGAGAAGGTCGTCTTCGCCGGCGATCTCGTCGAATACGGCGCCACGCCCTATACCGGCGACGCCCACCTCAGGGACTGGCCGCGGACGCTCGAGGCCCTCGAGGCGCTGGGCGCGGAGAAGCTCCTGCCCGGGCGCGGCGATGCGGCCGCCACACCGGATGCGGTGCGACAGGCGATCGGAATGACGCGGGCCTTCCTCGAGGACCTCTATGCGGTCGCCGAGGCGGGCGTGAAGAAGGGCTGGAGCCTCAAGCAGACCTACGAGGAGGCGATGGCGCGCATGCGCCCGAAGTACGGCCACTGGGTGATCTTCCAGCACTGCATGCCCTTCGATGTGGCGCGCGCTTACGACGAAGCTTCGGGCATCGACTGGCCGCGGATCTGGACCCACGAGCGCGACCTCGAGATGTGGCGCGCGCTCGAGGGGGAGTGAGGCGCCCCGTCACGGAGCGGCGAAGATCCGGCGCATCACGGGCCTGCGATCCCAGAGCTGCTGCTTGAGTACGCCGAGGAGATGGAGCGCGAAGAAGAGGACGAAGACCGGCGCGGCCAGGGTTGCGTGAAGCTCGCCCCAGAGGGATTCCCCGGCCTCCTCCGGCCCTTCTCCGAACGCTTCCTCCCATTCCTCCTCGTCCCCTTCTGCCCATTCGCGCAGCATCATGCGCTGCCCGGCCACTGACCGGGCAGGGACGAGCTCGAGGCCGAAGAAGCGAACCGGCCTGCCGGCTGCGAGCGTGTCCGCAAGACCGCTCGCGGGCAGGAGCAGAGCCAGCGCCATCAGGCCGGCATGGGTGAAATGTGCGAGCCCGCGCA
>CAZHHU010000036.1:0-7432 GCA_964532215.1 uncultured Geminicoccaceae bacterium | reverse complement strand
ATCAGTCGTCATCGTCGTCGTGCTTGCGCAGACGCATCCAGCGGCGGCCGATTTCGGCGCGGGTGATCACGCCGTCGCCGTCGCGATCCAGACGCCAGAACATCCGCTCGGTGGGTCGCAGGAACTCCTCGAGCGTCACCTTGGCATCGCCGTCCGTATCATGCGCCTGGAAGCGCCGTACCATCCGCGTGCGCATGGCCTCGAGCCACAGCTTCTCGTATTCGGAGAGGTCGAGCCTGCCGTCGCCGTTCGCGTCGAACTTCTCGAAACGCTTGCGGCGAAAGCGCTCCGCCTCCTTCCGGGTCACCTTTCCATCGTGGTTGAGGTCGAAGGTTTCGAACAGCCCCATCATGCCCGGACCATGCATCGCCATGCCCATCCCCATCATGCCCGGCCCGTGCATTTCCGCACCCCGATGATCGGGATCCGCCGTGGCGACCTGCGCTCCGAGGGTGAGCGCAGCCGCGAGCAGCGAGGTGCCTGCAACCATCCTGCCTGAGAGCTTCATCGCTGGTCCTCCGTTCCTGTGCCCGGTCTCACATGGAGGGCCGAGGCGCGAGCGGGAGGGGGGCGGCAAGACGACTTGGTCCCGTTTCTTCACCGGGTCCCGGGCCTGTGACCGAACGATACAATTTCCCCTCGACGCAACCGGCGGGATGCCCATCTAGCGGGCGACAGGGCTGGAGAGCGCGCCGTGCTGCCGCATCTGCTCGTCGTCGACGATCACCGTGACATCCGCGATGCGCTCTCGCGCTATCTGCGCCGCCATGGCTACCGGGTGAGCGTGGCCGAGGATGCGGCCGCCGCCCGCAAACTGCTCGGGCGGCAGGCGATCGATCTCGTGATTCTCGACATCATGCTCCCCGGCGAGGACGGCTTCGCCCTCTGCCGCGAACTCCGCGCGCGCAGCGAGGTGCCGGTGGTGTTCCTGAGCGCGCTCGGCGAGGAAACGGACCGCATCGTCGGGCTCGAGCTCGGCGCGGACGACTATGTGACGAAACCCTTCAACCCGCGCGAACTGCTCGCCCGCATCCGGGCCGTGCTGCGCCGCGCCCAGAGCCTGCCGCCGGGCCGCCGGACCGCGGGCGGCCACTTCCGCTTTCCGCCCTGGTCCTTCGATGCCGCGCGGGGCGAGCTGCTGCGTGAGGATGGCACCGTCGTCCCGCTCTCGACCGCGGAAAGCCGCCTTCTCACCGCATTTCTGCGCCATCCGGGCGTGGTGCTGCGACGCGAGGAGCTCGTCGATCTCGCCCGCGGCCGCGAGCTCCAGCCCTTCGAGCGCAGCATCGACAATCTCGTGAGCCGTCTGCGCCGCAAGCTCGGCGACGATCCCCAGCATCCCCGCTACATCGCCACGCGCCGCGGCGAGGGCTACGTCTTCCTGCCCCCGGTCGAGGCTCCCTGATGCATCTCCTGCCGGAGCGGCTGCAGAGCCGGCTTCTCCTCCTGCTTCTCGCGACGCTTCTCGCCGCCCAGGCGGTGAGCCTGCTGCTGCTCGGCGACGAGCGGCGGGCGGCCCTCCTCGCTGCCCGCCGCAACGAACTCGTGGAGCGTACCGCCACGGTCGCGGAGCTGCTCCTGCAACTCCCGGAAGAGGTGCAGGCACCGGTGCTCGCCGCCGCATCGAGCCCGGACCTCGTCTTCGTCCTCGACGGCGTCGCCTATGCGCGGCAGGCGGACGGCGAGAAGATCGCGCTCGGAGAGGAGCTCGCGGAGCGGCTCGGGCTGTCCGAGGACTGGGTCGAGGCGCGCGTGGTGGCCCGCAGGCCGCCTCTCTCGCTGTGGGATCCCGGCGCGCTCTGGGCTGCGCTCACGGAAACGGGACCGCGCCTGCAGCGGCCGGGCGAAGACGAGGCCGCGGACGATCTCCTTGCCGACTGGAGCGATCCCTTCGCCTTTCTGGCCCCGGACCGCATCGAGGCCGGACGGCTGCTCGCCGCCTCCGATTACGCCCTCGTGGTTTCGCTGCCGCTCGATTCGGACCACTGGCTCAATGCCGTGCTCGCGGTCGAACGGCTTCCGCCCCTCTTGGCCCTGCAGGCGCTTCTCGTCACCCTTCTCGCCGGCGGGGGCATCGGCCTCGTCGCCGTGCTCGTGCTGCGCGGTCTCACGCGGCCCCTCGCCGAGCTCGCGGAGGCGGCCGAGCATCTCGGTCGCGGCCGCCCGGTGCCGGCCCTGCGTGCGCGCGGAGCTCTGGAGATCCGCCGCCTCGTTGAAACCTTCGAGCGCATGCGGGCGCGCATCGAGCGCCTGCTCGCGGACCGGGCCCAGATCCTCGCCGCCATCGGCCACGATCTGCGCACGCCGATCGCCACCCTGCGCCTGCGCGCCGAATTCGTCGAGGATGAGGAGCTCCGCGCCCGCATGCTCGAGAGCCTCGCGGAAATGGAGCGTACCGTCGAGGCGGCGCTCGCCTTCCTGCGCGCGGAAAACGCTTCGGAGCCGCTGCGGCCGACGGATCTCGCGGCGCTCGTCGAAAGCCTCGCCGAGGACTACGCCGCTGCCGGCGCCGAGGTGCGGGTCGTGGCCGCGGAATCCATCGTCCTGCCGCTTCGGCTGGACGCCATCCGCCGCATCCTGCGCAACCTTCTCGACAATGCGCTGCGGTACGGCAAGCGCGCCCGCGTTCGCATCGAGGCCGGTCCGCGCGAGGTCCGCATCGCGGTCGAAGACGACGGCCCCGGCATTCCGCCGGAGATGCTCGAGAAGGTCTTCGAGCCCTTCGTGCGCGTCGAATCGAGCCGATCCCGGGAGACCGGCGGCGCCGGCCTCGGCCTTGCGATCGCGCGCACCATCGCACGCGCGCAGGGCGGCGATCTGCGGCTCGAGAACCGGCCCGAGGGCGGGCTGCGCGCGTGCCTCGTGCTGCCGCGGTGAGTTCAGTACCAGAAGCCGTAGCGGCGAAAACGCGGGCGCGGCGCGACCGGCGGCAGATGCCCGGGAAGCTGCAACCGCGACGGAGGCAGCGGCGCGACGGGCTCCGCCTCGTAGAGGGAGAGAAGCCTGCGGATACGCTCCTCGGTGGGGGGATGGGTGCGCAGCAGCGAGGGTTCGGGCATGCGGCGTCCGGGAAAGAGGATCTCCTCCCAGAAGCGGCCCTGCAGCCGTTCGAGCTTCTCCAGCGCCAGGGCCAGGCCCTGCGGATCGCCGGTGAGCGCCGCGGCATCGAGATCGGCGTCGAATTCGCGCGCACGGGAGAGGGCGAGCTGCAGCAGCGCCATGATCGTCGGCGCGAACACGAGCAGGAACACGAGCATCCAGGAAACCGTCGCCTTGCCGACGAGCAGCAGCGGAAGATTGATGAGGAACAGGAACTGTCCGAAGTAGGACATCAGGCTCGTAAGCCGGCTCATGACATCGGCGAGCTGCATGAGCCACAGATCGTTGTTGCGGATGTGGCTGATCTCGTGTGCGAGCACGCCCGCGAGCTCGCGCAGCGTGAGGCTGCGCAGGAGACCGTCCGTCACCGCGATCGCGGCATGATCGGGCCGGCCCACGGCAAAGGCGTTGAGGATGCCGCTCGGCACCCAGTAGATGCCGGGCATCGCCGGCAGCTCTGCGCGCCGGGCGAGCTCGACGACGACCTCGAAGAGCTCCGGCAGATCCCTGGGCTGCAGGGGCTGGGCGCCGTAGAGTCGCATCACCAGCCCGGGCGGAATCGACGGGCTCAGAAGGAAAGCGAAGGCCCCTGCTCCCAGGGCCCACCACACGCCCTCCCCGCCCCAGAGCGCGTAGCCGCAGGCGGCGAGAATGGCCGCCATGCCGCCGATCAGCAGTGCGGAATGGAGGAGATTGCGCAGCTTGTGACGGCGCCTTTGCTCTTCGCTAAAGTGAAGACGGATGGGCGTCTGGTACATCGCGTCGCAGAGCACCGGGTGACCGCAGGGGAGGTGGACCGTGAGCGCAGTCGAGGCAAGCGTGTTTGCGCGCATGAAGGTCGTCGAGGGGGACATCACGAAGCTCGAGGTCGATGCCATCGTCAATGCCGCCAACGAGGCGCTCGCGCCGGGTGGCGGCGTGTGCGGCGCCATCCACCGCGCGGCGGGCCCCGGGCTCGCCGAGGAATGCCGGAGGATCGGCGCCTGTCCTACGGGCGATGCCCGGATCACCGGTGGTTACGGACTGCCCGCGCGCCACGTCATCCACGCCGTGGGGCCGCGCTGGCACGGCGGCGATCGCGGCGAGGACGCGCTCCTCGCCTCGGCCTACCGCCGCTCCCTCGAGCTCGCCCGCGACCATGGCCTCGAGCGCATCGCCTTTCCCGCCATTTCGACGGGCGTCTACGGCTTTCCGCCCGAGCGGGCGGCGCCGATCGCGGTGCGCACGGTGGCCGAATTCCTGAGTGCCCACGAGCGGCCGCGCGAGGTCATCTTCTGCTGCTTCGGCGCGGCCTCGGCACGTCTGCACCGGGAGGCGATCGAGAAGCTGCGGCGGGAGATGGCGGCTTCGGGCTGAGCGGAGGTCGCCGCTCTCACCCCGCAGCCATGCGCTCGCGCACGCCACGCAGCCAGGCGAGGCTCGCTTCGATGCCGCCGAAGGGAAAGAGGTGGATGGCCCGGATCAGACAGCCCGGATGGCGGGCAAGGTGATCGGCGAGGGCCGCGATCTCCGCATCGGGCGCCCGCGCCGCGAGCAGCCCCAGGACCTTCTCGCCGCGGCTCCGCAGAAAACTTGCAGACGCCCGCACCCCGCAGCTCATCGCATAGCGGACCAGCGTGGTGAGGCTCGCGGGCCCGGCGAGGCCCACACGCAGGGGAAGCGCGAGCCCGCGCGCGGTCAGCCCCTGTTCGAAGCGGATCGGCGCTTCGGGATCGAAGCCGAACTGGGTGACGAGCTCGAGCGGAATGCCGCACGCCCGGCTCCAGGCCGCCTTGGCCGCGAGCGCCCGATCCAGGACCGCCGCCGTGGCGTGGGGATGGCCCTCGGGATGTGCCGCCACATACAGCCGCTCAGGTGCGAAGCGTTCGATGAGACCGCTTTCCAGGACTTCGAGGCTCGATGCGAAGGGGCCTTCGGGCTGCGGCGCATCACCCGCGATGAGCAGGATCTCGCGGACTTTCCGCGCCCGCAGCTCGTCGAGCAGATCTTCCAGAGCCGCGCGGGATTCGAGCCGCCGCGCACAGAGATGTGGCACCGGCCGCATGTCTTCGGCGCCGAGGCGCGCGATGAGTCCGAGCCAGCCCTCGAGCCGCGTGCGCGGCGTGAAGGGCACGAAGATCCGCGTCTTCGGGGCGAACAGCGATCTGAAGTCGGCGATGCGGCGTGCGGCCGCGACGCTCACCTCGAAGGATGCTGTATCGAGGAGCGCGGACAGCGCCGCGCGTTCCCGCTCCGCGCTGGCCCCGGCCGTTGCCGGAGCCGAGAGTTGGTCGAGCCGCAGGGCCATCCGTCTCTCCTCTGGACCGCCCTCCTGTTGCGCCGAAGCGGCCGGAAAGGCCCGCTGCGCGGCGGCGCCGAGTATCTCATTTGCGACCAGTCTGCGAAGCCCAGAGGATGCCCTTCATGCCAACGCCAGAGCACGTCGCAGAGATGCGGTCCGGGGACGGAAACTATCGCGTTTGCGACACCCACATCGCCACCCCCTCTTGCATCCTCCGGCAGCGTTTCCCAACTCACAGATGCCTCAAAAGACCTTCGTCGGTCCGCCATTGCGGGGACCGTGAGCGCAGGGAGGTGAGCCATGGCGACGATGGGCGAAAGGCTGTCTCGTCAGTGGCCGGATGTCGTCAACACCCTGCTCGGTCTGTGGCTGGTGATCTCGCCCTGGCTGTTCGCCTACAATGCCCATGTGGCGGCAGCCTGGAACGCCTGGGTCCCGGGCGTGATCATCGCCGTGGCGGCGATCGCGGCCCTCGCCTCCTTCCATGAATGGGAGGAGTGGGTCAACGGCCTGCTCGGCATCTGGCTCGTGATCTCGCCCTGGGTGACGGGCTACAGCGAGCTCACGGCGGCGATGTGGAACCACGTCATCGTCGGCGTGATCACGGCCGTGCTCGCGTTCTTCGAGATCTACCAGCAGCGGCGGCAGCCGGCCGAAGCGCGTGGCTGAAGGAAGGAAGTGGCGCGGCAGGAGCGGACCGCCCGCCACGGATGACCTGACGGAACGGGGCCGCGGGCCCCGTTCTCTTCTTTCTCTTCGCCGGGTCCCTGCCTGATGCCCGCGGCAGGGGTACCGGCGTCGCCGTCAGTAGGCGCCTGCGCGCGCGGGGACGACGAACAGCGTCTTGAAGAGGATGATGATGTCGTTCCAGAGCGTCCAGTTGCGGACGTACCAGGTGTCGAGCGCGACCCGCTCCGCGTAGTCGATGTCGTTGCGGCCGCTGGTCTGCCACAGACCGGTGAGCCCGGGGCGGACGAGCTCGTAATAGATGCGGTTCGGCCCGTAACGCTCGAGTTCCTCCTCCACCACCGGCCGCGGCCCGACGAGGCTCATCTCGCCCCGCAGGATGTTGATGAGCTGCGGCAGCTCGTCGAGGCTCCACTTGCGGAGGAAGCGGCCGAGCGCGGTGATGCGCGGGTCGTTGCGCAGCTTCTGATCCCGCTCCCACTCCGCCCGCGCCTGCGGGTCGCGGGCCAGGATGTCCGCCAGAATGCGGTCCGCGCTGGGGACCATGGTGCGGAACTTGAGACAGTCGAAGGGCTCGCCGTTGCGGCCGATGCGCCGGTGCCGGTAGAACACCGGCCCACCCTGCAGCGCGAGCAGGCCCGCGATCGTCAGCATGAGCGGGGCGAGGAAGACGAGCAGCGTGCTCGCCGCGGCGAGGTCGAACAGGCGTTTGACGAAGCGCGCCCAGGGGCGGGCGAGGTTGTTGTGGATCCGGAGAGCCAGCACCTCGTGGCTGAAGAACTGCGTGAGGCGGGCATTGCCGGTGGGCACGCCGCGCAGCGGCGAGATCACGTCGATGCCGCTGTGCTCGAAACAGAGCTTCTCGAGCAGATCCTCATGCGCGGCGAGCTGGTCGCCGTCCAGCGCCGCCACCACATGCGGCCGCCCGAACAGGGCGAGATGGCGGCGGCTTTCGGCCCCGAGCGGGAGAACGGGGACCCGCTTGCCCGCGACCTCGATGCTCTTCGGTTCCTCGATGTCGGAAAGGGGGTCCAGGAAGGCGACGACGTCATAGCCCAGATACTTGTCCTGCTCGTACGCCCGCGCGGCCTCCCGCGCCGTCGCGCCGGTACCGATGATCACCGTCGGCTGACGCCAGCTGCCGAAGGAGAGCAGCGTCTTCTTGAACGCGAGGCGCATGAGCGGAAGGGCGATCGCGATCCCGGTCCAGCTCGTGAGCACCCACAGGCGGGAGAAGTTGATCTTGACGAGGTAGAGGAGCGCGGAGTCCATCAGAAAGCCGATCGCGGCCACCGCGGCCACGTCGCCGACCTCCTGCCAGAACAGCCGGCGTCGCTCGTAGTGGCCGAGATACTTGAAGGCCGC
>CAZHHU010000035.1:23394-24779 GCA_964532215.1 uncultured Geminicoccaceae bacterium | reverse complement strand
ATGCCGAGGATGAACAGGCTTGGGACCCGATTCGAGACGCTCGGCTGGGCGATCTTCGCCGCCACCCTCCTCTGGGCGCCGATCCCCTATGCCAGCAACCGCCCCTGGGCGTGGTCGCTGCTGGCACTGCTCCTCGGCCTCGCCGCCCTTTGCGTCGCCCTCGCAGCAAGCCCGGGACAGCCCCCGCGCCCGCTGCCGCTCGTGGTGATCGCCGCCGGACTCCTCGTCGCTGCGGCGCCGCTCTGGGGCTGGCTGCAGAGCACGAGCGGGCTTCTCCCCGCCCCATGGCAGCACCCGCTCTGGGCCGAGGTACGGGCGAGCGGACTCGAGGTCGAGCCGCGCATCGCCATCAGCAGCGAGGGCCCACGCGACAACAGCATGCGCCTTGTGAGCTATCTCGCGGCCTTCCTGCTCGCCTTCCACTTCGGTCGCGACAGGAGGAGCGCACGCCGGATCTTCCTCCTCGTCCTCGCCGTCACCGCGGCCGAGGCCCTCTACGGCCTCTTCAGCCACTTCGCCGGCTTCGAGACCATCTTCTGGGAGGCGACGCCGAAGGCCTATGCCGGCACCGTCACCGGCACCTTCGTCAATCGCAACAACTTCGCCACCTATCTCAACATCGGCATCCTCGTCGGCCTCGGCTTTCTCCTGCGCGATCTCCTGCGCGCCACGGGCGATGAGGAATTGCGCCGCCGGCTCGCCAGCATCCTCGACGACATCGCCGGCCGCCGCGGCCTGCTGCTGTTCGCGCTCCTCATCCTGCTGAGCGCGAGCCTGCTCACGGGATCCCGCGGCGGCTTCCTGAGCCTCGCGGCGGCGCTCATGGGCTTTCTCTTGCTCGGGCTGCTCGCCACCCGCCCCTCGCCGCGCATGGCGGCCGCGATCATCCTCTTCTTCGCCCTCTTCACCGGACTCGCGCTCTATGTGAGCGGCGCCTTCGTCCTCGAGCGGCTCATGCAGGTCGAGGCGACCGGCGGCAACCGCACCGCGGCCTACGCCCTCGCCCTCGATCTCATCCGCGCGCGGCCGCTGTTCGGCCACGGATACGGGAGCTTCGAGCAGCTCTTCATGCTCAACGACGACGAACGCTTCTCCGGCCTCATCTGGGACAAGGCCCACAACACCTATCTCGAGCACGCGGCGGAGCTCGGCCTGCCCGCCGCGCTCGCCCTCTACGCGGGCATGCTTCTGCTGTTCCTCTACCTGCTCTCCGGCATCTTCCGCAGGCGCCGCGACCAGATCTACCCGCTCGTCGCCACCGCGGCGACGATCCTCGTCGCCGTCCACGCCCTCGTCGATTTCTCGCTCCAGATACCCGCCGTCGCCGTGACCTATGCGGCGGTTCTCGGCGTGGGTGTGGCGCAGGCGCGCTCGCCGCGGCGCGA
>CAZHHU010000035.1:15216-23294 GCA_964532215.1 uncultured Geminicoccaceae bacterium | reverse complement strand
CCCTGCGGTCGCCACCCGCAAAGCGGATCGGCGCACCCACGACGATGTCGCAGAAGAAGGGCACGGGCAGCCACGCTCCTTTCGGTAGCGCCTTGCCGAGCCCGTGGAGGAAGACGGGCACGATCGGTACCTCGGGTCGGCGCGCGGCGAGATGGGCGACGCCGGACTTGAAGCGCGCGAGGGCCTCGGGCTCGCCGCGGGTGCCTTCCGGAAACAGGATGAGGATCTCGCCGCGATCCAGCGCCGCCACCAGTGGCGCGATGGGATCCCTCCTGCCGCGCGGCCTTCGCTCGATCGGGAGGATGCCGATGATGTCGAGCGCGAAGCGGGCGAGCAGGCGGTGGCGCAGGAAATAGTCCGCGGCCGCCACCGGCCGGATCCGGGGCAGGAGCCGGAGCGGAAACAGGGAGACGAGGACGAGGGTGTCGAGATGGCTGTTGTGGTTCGCCACCACCACCGCGGGGCCGCGGCGCGGCAGCCTTTCGCGGCCGACCACATGGAGGCCGATCCAGAAGAAGACGAACGGCCGCACGAGGAACGCGAAGAAGAGAAATCGAAGCAGACGCCACATGCGGCCAGGCATGGGCTCAGTAATGGAGATACCAGGTGATGTGGAAGAACAGCGGTGCGGTATAGGTGAGGCTGTCGACCCGATCCAGGATGCCGCCGTGTCCGGGAAGAAGCGTGCCCGTGTCCTTGCGCCCGAGATCGCGCTTGAGCGCCGAGAAGGCGAGATCGCCGAGAAAGCCCGCAGCAGCCAGGCCGAAACCCAGCAGCAGGCCCTCGCCCGCCGTGTAGGGCGTGAGCGCGGGCGCGAGCAGTGCCGCGAGTGCCGCCGCGAGCCCCATGCCGCCCAGAAGCCCCTCGACCGTCTTTCCCGGGCTCACGCGCGGCACCACCGCACGGCGCCCGAACAGCCGCCCGCAGGCATACTGGAGCACATCGTTGCCCTCGGTCACGAGCAGCAGAAAGAGCAGCAGCCCCGCACCGCCCGCGGGAACGCCGGGCCGCTCGGGGAGGACGAGCAGGAAGGCCGCGTGCGACAGCGCGAACACCGTGGCCATGAGGCCGAAGTGCAGCGAGGCCGCGGCGCGCAGGAAGTCCCGGGTCTCGCCGTGCAGCACCATGAGCGCGGGCATGAGCAGGAACATGTAGACGGGGATCCAGACGACGAACATGCCATACCAGCCCTGCGCCACCCAGAGGTACTGGACGGGAATGGCGAGATAGGCCCAGAGCAGCAACGCGCGATCTGCGCGCCGGGTCGGTACGATGGACAGATATTCCTTGAGGGCGAGGAAGCTCGCGATGCCGAAGAGAAGGATGGTCGCCCCCGGCCCGAGCAGCACGGCCACGGCGAACAGAGTGACGATGATCCACCAGCTGCGGGTGCGCAGCAGGAGCTCGTGATCGGCGCCGAGCCGCCCCGCCCGCACGGCAGCGAGCAGAACCGCGGAGACGAGCGCGAGCAGGAGGACGATGCCCGCGAGCGTCCAGAGAATCACCGGCGGGAGGGACTCAGCCACGGGCGAACACAATCCGGCTGCGCCGCCACACCGTGGCGGCAAGACCGACGAGTGCAGCAGCGAAGAGCAGCGCGAGCAGGGGTGGCGGCGCGAGGCCCGCGGCGGCGAGGAGGGCGGCGAACGAAGCGAGAAGCGCCCGGTCGGACTTGCCCATGGGCCCGTCGTAGCGGCGCTCGCCGGCCAGCAGGGCGGCGAGCACGCCCGCGAATTCGGCGAGCACGCCGCCGCAGGCAAAGAGCACCACGAGCGTGGACGGAAAGCCCGGGATGCGCGCGAGGGGCAGGTAGAGCGCGAGATCCGCTACCACGTCCCCGAACTCGTTGAGAAACGCCCCGCCCCGCGTGCTGCGGTTGAAGGCCCGGGCGACCATGCCGTCGAGGGCGTTGAGGGCAAGGCGCAGGAAACACACGGCGGGAAGGAGCGCGAGCAGAATGCGGCGTTCCGGAAAGAACGCCAGCAGCGCCCCGGTGGCGAGGGAGAGGAGCAGAGCCGCCCAGGTGAGCTGGTCGGGCGCAACGCCTGCCCGCCCCAGCCGCTCCGCGAGCGGCCGCAGCAGCTCCTGAAAGCGCGGCTTCAGGGCATAGAGCGTCACCGCAGGCAGGTTCTCTCCGCGATCAGTCGGGCCGGATGACCCCCTTCTTGAGGATGACGTTGCCGTAGAGCCGCCGCTCGCCGGTGGCGATGACCGCGAAGCAGCCCCGCACCCGCTCGTAGAAGGCGAAGCGCTCGATCTTCGCGAGCGGCACGCCACCATACTCGGGACGCGCGAGGATCTCGCGGAACTCGCGGCAGACCTCCGGCTCCGCCTCGGGATCGCCGACGACTTCCATGCGGATCGCCGGATCGGGGACGAAATCGTCGAGCGGCAGCAGCGAGAGCACGGCACGCAGCATGCGCGGCGCATCGGCCGCCTCCATGCGCACGAGTTCGCGGGCCATGGTCTCGGCGGGAAAGTTCACATCCACGATCGCGAGCTCGTCGCCGTGACCCATGGCGCGCAGGATGTAGAGGATGTCCGCGTTGAGGATGGGGTCGATGCCCTTGAGCATGAAAGCCTCCCACGTTTCCGCGCTCCCCGGCGCTGTCGATAGCGCAGCGCGGGCACCGAAGGCCAGCCGTCCGCCGGTCGGACGTCACTCCGCCGCGGCTGCGGTGGCGAGCAGTCGTTCGAGCTCGGCGCGGCAGGAACCGCAGGCCCGCGCCGCACCCGTGCTGCGGGCGAGCGCGGCCGGCGTGCGCGCCCCCGCGGCGATGGCCTCGAGAAGGCGTCTCTCGGTGACATTGGCGCAGAGGCAGACCACCCGCTCGCCCGGTGCACCGCGACGGGAAAAGCCGAGCAGCAGATCACGACGGGCTTCCGGATCCAGCCGCTCCTCCGCGAAGCGGGCGACGAGCCACTCGCGCGGCGGCAGACGGTGATGCGGCGAGACGAAGAGCAGGGCGCGAATGCGGCCATCGCGCAACAATGCTGCCCGGAACACGCCCGATCCGCTGTCGGCGAGTTCGAGCCGCTCGCCCTCTCCCGCCGCAAGTTCCGAAAACAGCTCCCGCCATCCCGCAGCAGGCGGCTCGGATCCGGCCGCCTCCACCCGCCAGCCGCCGGCGATGCGCAGCCGGACCTCGTATTCGCCGCCGAGCGCGGCCGGCTCCACACCGAGCCAGAACGCATACCATCGGGCGCGGAAGGGCCGCACCCGCACCGCCGCCGCCTTGAACTCGGGCTCGCCCGAGAGGGGATCGACGATCGCCGGTACGAGGGCGTTGACCGCCGCCTCGCGCGCGAAACGCTGGCTCCAGTGCATGGGGGCGAACAGGGTGCCGACCCGGAGGGACTCGTCCGTGCGGACCCGCGCGAGCATGCGCCCCCCGTCGCTCTCGATCTCGGCGATGGCCCCGGCCTCGAGCTGGAGCAGCGCCGCATCGTCCGGATGGATGGCGAGAAACGGCTCCGGATCGGTGGCCGCGAGGCGGGGCACGAGGCCCGTTCGCGTCATCGTGTGCCACTGATCGCGCACCCTTCCCGTAAGCAGCCGGAGGGGTCGCCGCGGCTCCAGCGCGAGCCTGGGCGGATGCGGCGTGACGGCAATGAAGCGGGCGCGTCCGTCCGCATGGGCGAAGCGCTCGTCCGCGAACAGGCGGACGCTGCCGCGATCCGGCTCGAGCGGCCACTGCACCGGCTGCAGCGCGTCGTATTCCGCGTCCCCGAGCGCAGCGAGCGGGGTGAGATCGAGCAGACGCCCGCTGCGAAGGGCGAGCCGCGTGGAGGCGGCATATTCGCGGAAGATCGCGGCCGGACGGTCGTAGCGAAAGGCATCGCCGAAGCCGAGCCGGCGTGCGAGCTCGACCGCCATCCACCAGTCGGCGCGCGCCTCGCCGGGCGGGGAGCGGAACGGCCGCTGGCGCGAGAGGCGACGTTCCGAATTCGTCACCGTACCGTCCTTCTCCCCCCAGGCGGCGGCGGGCAGGAGAAGATCGGCGAAGCGGGCGGTATCGCTCTCCGGGCTCATCTCGGAGACGATGACGAAGGGGCAGCGGGCGAGCGCTTCCTCGACGCGGCTGCGATCGGGCAGGCTCACGAGCGGGTTCGTGGCCACGATCCAGAGCCAGCGGATGCGCCCGGCGCGCACCGCCTCGAACAGCTCCACCGCCTTGAGCCCCGGTCGTTCCACGAGCCGCTCGCTGCCCCAGAAGCGGGCGAGCGCGCGGCGATCCACCTCGCTGAACTCGAGGTGCGAGGCGAGCGCCGTGGCGAGCCCCCCGACCTCGCGCCCGCCCATGGCGTTGGGCTGGCCGGTGATCGAGAACGGGCCGCGGCCGGGCCTGCCGATGCGACCGGTAGCGAGATGGAGATTGATGATCGCGTTCGCCTTGTCGGAACCCGTGGCGGACTGGTTGATGCCCTGCGAGAACACGCTGACCGTCCGCTCCGTGGTGGCGAAAAGACGGAAGAAGCGGGCGATGGCCGCCTCGGGCAGGCCGCAGTGCCGCGCCACCTCGGGAATCGAGCCGGCGGTGCGTCGCGCCGCCGCGAGCGCTTCGGGAAAGCCCTCGGTGCGGGCGGCCACGAACTCCCAGTCGACACGATCCTCCTTCTGCAGAAAGGCGAGCAGGCCGTTGGCGAGAAAGCCGTCGGTGCCGGGGGCGATCGGCAGGTGGAGATCCGCCGCGGCCGCACTTTCGCTGCGCCGCGGGTCGATGACCACGAGCGTCTTGGAGGGATCGCGCTCGCGCGCCGCCTGCAGCCGCTGGAACAGCACCGGGTGACAGATGGCGAGATTCGAGCCCCAGAGAACGACGAGATCGGCCTCCTCGAGGTCCTCATAAGCGACGGGCACGAGGTCCTCGCCGAAGGCGCGCCGGTGGGCGACCACCGCGGAGGCCATGCAGAGGCGGGAGTTGGTGTCGATGTTGGCGGTGCCGATGAACCCCTTGGCGAGCTTGTTGAAGACGTAGTAGTCCTCGATCAGCATCTGACCGGAAAGGTAGAAACCGACCGCTTCCGGCCCGTGCGCCCTGAGCGTGCGGCAGAGTTCCTCGGCTGCCAGATCGAGCGCCTCCGACCAGCCGATGGGCTCGCCGCGATAGAGCGGCCGGGTGAGCCGGGGCCCGTCCAGAGTCTCGGCCAGCGTCGCCCCCTTGGTGCAGACGCGGCCGAAGTTCGCGGGATGGTCGGGGTCGCCGGTGATCGCCACCCCACCCCCGTCCGCGACCTCGGCGATCAGACCGCAGCCGACCCCGCAGTAGGGACAGGTGGTCCGCACCCGTCTCATTCGCGCGGCACCCCGATCAGGAGCGTCCCGTCTTCGACGCGAACGGGATAGACCGCCACCGTCCCCTCATCCGGCGGCACCGCGCGGCCGGTCTCGAGCTCGATGACCCAGTCGTGCAGCGGGCAGGCGACGCGGCAGCCGTGCACGATCCCTTCGGAAAGCGGTCCGCCGCGATGGGGACAGCGGTCCTCGATCGCGAAGTAGCGATCATCGCCGGTGCGGAACAGGGCAACCCGCGTCGCGCCGACCCGGACCACGCGGGCGCGCCGGCGCGGGATCGCGGCCGCGGGCCCGACCGCGATCCACTCCCGGACCGCGAGTTCCACGCTCATGCCTCGACCTCCGCAAGCGGCCGGAATTCCTCTTCCGGAGCTTCGCGGGCGAGACGCTCCCAGGGATCGTACTGATCGTGCACCTGCGCCTCGCGGAAGCGTTCGGCGAGCGCACGCCTTCCTTCCGGATCCTCCACGAGGCGCCTGCGGACATATTCGAGACCGACGCGCTCCACCCAGGGCGCCGTCCGCTCGCCGTAGCGCCCCTCCTCCCGGTAGAGCTGGAGAAAGGCGGCCGCGTATTCGAGCACCTCCTCGGCGGTCGCCACCTTGGTGAGCAGGTCGGTGGTGCGGACCTTGACCCCGCCATTGCCGCCGATGTGGATCTCCCAGCCCGATTCCACCGCCACCGCGCCGAAGTCCTTGATCGTCGCCTCGGCGCAGTTGCGCGGACATCCGGAGACCGCCATCTTCACCTTGGCCGGCATCCAGGCCCCCCAGCACAGCCGCTCGAGGGCGATGCCCAGCGCCGTCGAGTCCTGCACCCCGAAGCGGCACCATTCCGAACCGACGCAGGTCTTCACCGTCCGCACCGCCTTGCCGTAGGCGTGGCCGGAGACGAAGCCGGCGCGGGCGAGATCGCGCCAGATGCGGGGCAGATCCTCCTTCTCCACGCCGAGCAGGTCGATCCGCTGGCCGCCCGTGATCTTGACCGTGGGCACGCGGTACTTCTCCGCGACCTCGGCGAGCGCCCGCAGCTGCCGCGGCGAGGTCACGCCGCCGAAGATGCGGGGCACGACGGAGAAGCGCCCGTCCCGCTGGATGTTCGCATGCAGGCGCTCGTTCACGAAGCGCGAACGGCGGTCGTCGACATATTCGCCGGGCCAGGCGGCGAGCAGGAAGAAGTTCAGCGCCGGCCGGCAGATGCGGCAGCCGTCCGGCGTCTTCCATTCGAGAAAGTGCATGACCTCGGGAATCGACTTCAGCCCCTCGCGCCGGATGGTGCGGCGGATCGTGTCCTGATCGTAATCCGTACAGGCGCAGAGCGGCCTCTCGCCCGACGGCGGCTCATAGTTGCCGCCCATGACCTGGGCGAGCAGGGCCTCGACGAGTCCGGTGCAGGAGCCGCAGGAGGCGGAGGCCTTGGTGTGGGCGCGCACCTCGTCGAGCGTGTAGAGGTTCTTCTCGGTGATGGCGCGCAGAATCGCCCCCTTGGAGACGCCGTTGCAGCCGCAGATCTCGGCATCATCGGGCATCTCGGCGACGCGCGCGGACGGGCCGTGGCCGGAATCGCCGAGATGGACCTGGCCGAAGAGGAGCGTCTCGCGCAGGGCGGAGACGTCGCTGCGATCCTGCATCAGCTGGAAGTACCAGGCGCCATCGACGGCATCGCCGTAGAGCAGGATGCCGCTAATCCGCCCCTCCTCGAGCACGAGCTTCTTGTAGACGCCGCCCACCGGATCGTGGAGCACGATCGCCTCCCCGCGGCGGCCGAGATGATCGCCGGCGGAGAAGAGGTCGATGCCGCTCACCTTGAGGCGGGTGGCGAAGACCGAGCCCGTGTAGCGCTGGGTCGCGAATTCGGCGAGCTGATCCGCCGCCACCCGGGCCTGCTCGAACAGCGGCGCCACGAGCCCGTAGACGCGGCCGCGGTGCTGGCAGCATTCGCCCACCGCCCAGATGCGCGGATCGAAGGTCTGGAGCGTGTCGGAGACGACGATGCCGCGCTCGCAGTAGATCCCGGCGCGTTCGGCGAGCTCCTTGGCCGGGCGGATGCCGACGGCCATGACCACGAGATCCGCGGGCACCTCCTCACCGCCCTCGAAGGCGACCGCTTCCACCCTCTGCCGGCCGAGAAAGCCGATCGTGCGACGCTCCATGAGAAAGCGTACGCCGCGGCGCTCCAGGTCGCGGCGCAGCATGGCGCCGGCGGTGGCATCGAGCTGCTGCTCCATGAGATGCGCAAGCAGATGGACCACCGTGACCTCCATGCCCTGGCGGGCCAGGCCGGCCGCCGCCTCGAGGCCGAGCAGGCCGCCGCCGATGACGACCGCGCGACCGCCGGCTTGCGCCGCCTTGCGCATGCGTTCGACATCGGCGATGTCGCGGAAGGTGACGACGCCCTCGAGGTCCCGTCCGGGCACGGGCAGAACCACGGGATGGGAACCCGTCGCCAGCACGAGGCGATCATAGGGCGTCTCGCTGCCGTCCGCGGCACGCAGCAGGCGTCGGCGACGCTCGATCTCGACCACGCGCACCCCCTTGCGGAAGTCGATGCCCCGCTCCGCGTACCAGGCATCGTCCCGGGTGAGGATTTCGCCGATGCGCTTTTCCCCGGCGAGCACGGATGAGAGGAGGATGCGGTTGTAGGCGGGCCAGGGCTCGGCGCCGAAGAGCGTGATCGCGTAGCGATCCGGTGCCCGCGCGAGCAGCTCCTCGAGCAGCCGGTCGGCAACCATGCCATTGCCCACGATGACGAGACGAGGACGGTTCAAGGCGGTCTCCCGCTG
>CAZHHU010000035.1:0-15116 GCA_964532215.1 uncultured Geminicoccaceae bacterium | reverse complement strand
GCCTTCCGTGGCGCCGAACGCGTCCTCCATCTCACCTGGTTCGCCTTTTTTCTCGTCTTCGTCCTGTGGTTCGGATATGCGCCGCTCCTTCCCTCGATACGGGCCGACCTCGGCCTGAGCGCGACCGAGGTGGCCGGGCTCATGATCTTCAACGTCGCCCTGACCGCGCCTGCGCGGCTGCTCGTCGGGATGCTCGTCGATCGCGTCGGCCCCCGCCGTACCTATGCGGCGCTGCTCGTGTTCGGCGGCCTCGCCGCCTTCGCCTTCGCGGCCGCCCAGAGCTATGCGCAGCTTGCGGCGGCACGCCTCGCGATGAGCCTCGTCGGGGCGGGCTTCGTGGTCGGCATCCGCATGATCGGCGAATGGTTCCCGAAGGAGCGCGTCGGCCTCGCCGAAGGCGTCTATGGAGGCTTCGGCAATTCGGGCTCCGCCGCGGCGGCGCTGCTGCTGCCCGGGCTCGCGCTGCTGCTCGGGGGCGGCACGGTCGGCTGGCGGTTCGCCATCGCCACCTGCGGTGTGATCGCCATCCTCTACGGCCTCGCCTATCTCCGCCTCGTGCAGGACGCGCCCGCAGGCCGCAGCTTCCGCCAGGCGCGGCGGGGCGGCGTGCTCGGCGTTGCCGACGAGCGGGCGCTGCGCCTCTATTTCGTCATTCTGCTGCCGGTCTATTTCGCCCTCGCGCTGGTGGGCCTGCGGCTCAAGATGCTCGGCCTGCTCCCCGAGCCCGCATACTGGGCGGGTCTCCTCCTGCTCACCGCGCTCTGCGCCTGGGATGCGCACCGCATCCGCAGGGCCCAGAAGCCCGAACCGCCCACGCCCCGCCCCGATCCCGTCGACATCCGCATCGTGGGGCTCCTCGCCCTCGCCTATTTCGTCGCCTTCGGCTCCGAACTCGCGGTCGTCTCCTTCCTGCCGTCCCACTTCGTGGATCTCTACGGCCTGCCGGAAGTGACGGCCGGCATCCTGGCCTCCGCCTTCGCCGTCACCAATCTCGTCGCGCGGCCGCTCGGCGGCTATCTCGCCGATCAGGGCGACCGTCATCTCGTGCTCACCCTGACCCTGCTCGGCATCGCCGCCAGCTACGTGCTCCTCGCCCGTCTCGATCCCGCCTGGCCGCTGCCCGTCGCCTATCTCTTCATCTTCGGCGCCTCGCTCTTCGTGATGGCGGCGGAGGGGGCGATCTTCGCCTGGGTACCGCGGGTGCAGCCGCGCGCGACCGGGCAGATCGCGGGCATCGTCGGCGGCTACGGCAATATCGGGGCGATCGTCTTCCTGAGCCTCTATCCCCTGCTCGGCGCGAGCGATCTCTTCCTCGCCATCGCCCTCGCGGCCGCAGCGGTCGTGGCGCTGCTCGCCCAGACGGCGAGATCGCCCGCACCCGTGCTCGCCCCGCAGGCCGCCGAGGGGCGCGAGTGAAGGCCCGCATCGCCGCGGCCGCAGCGCGCCCCGGCTGGCCGGGAGGGGGCGTCCCGCCTAGATAGCCGGCAAGCGCAAGGAGGGCTTTTCCGTGCGGCGGCGCCCCGCTCCCCCATCTCCCCGGATCGGCATCGTAAGCCTCGGCTGTCCCAAGGCGCTCGTCGATGCCGAGCGCATCACGACCCGGCTTCGCGCCGAAGGCTACGCATTCGCCAGCCGTTACGAGGAGGCCGATCTCGTCCTCGTCAACACCTGCGGCTTCATCGATTCGGCGAAGGAGGAATCGCTCGCGGCCATCGCCGAGGCGCTCCGCGCCAACGGCCGGGTGATCGTGACCGGCTGCATGGGGGCGGAGGCCGAGCGCATCCGGGCGCGCTTTCCCGGGGTGCTCGCGATCACGGGGCCGCATCAGTACGAGGCGGTGGTGGAGGCCGTCCACCGGGTGCTGCCGAAGCCGCACGATCCGATCTTCGATCTCGTGCCGCCCGAGGGCATCCGCTTCACCCCCCGCCATTACGCCTGGCTCAAGATCGCCGAGGGCTGCAATCACCGCTGCACCTTCTGCATCATCCCGAAGCTCCGCGGTCCGCTTGCGAGCCGCAGCGCCGCCTCGGTGCTGCACGAGGCGGAGCGGCTGGTGCGCGCCGGGGTGCGGGAGCTGCTGGTGATCGCACAGGACGTGGGGGCCTACGGGGTCGATCTGGGTCACGCCGAGAGCCGCTTCCGCGGCCGGCCGGTGCGCGCGCACATCCGCGACCTGTGCGCAGCACTCGCCGAGTTCGATGTCTGGGTGCGGCTCCACTACGTCTACCCCTACCCCCACATCGACGACCTTCTGCCGCTCATGGCCGAAGGCCGCATCCTCCCCTATCTCGACATCCCCTTCCAGCACGCGAGTCCCAGCATCCTCAAGGCGATGCGGCGTCCGGCGCAGGCGGGGCGGACCCTCGAGCGCATCCGTCGCTGGCGCGAGATCTGCCCCGAGCTCGTCATCCGCTCCACCTTCGTGGTCGGCTTTCCGGGGGAGACGGAGGACGACTTCCGCATGCTGCTCGACTGGCTCGCGGAGGCCGAGCTCGATCGGGTGGGCTGCTTCGCCTACGAGGACGTCGAGGGGGCGGCCGCCAACCGCCTCGCGCCGCAGCTGCCCGAAGAGCTCAGGCAGGAGCGCCGGCTGCGTCTCCTCGAGCATCAGGCGGCCATCAGCCGACGCAGGCTCGAGCGGCGGGTGGGAGTGGAATATGCGGTGCTCGTCGACCGCATCGAGGACGGCGTCGCCTTCGGGCGCACCTACGGGGAATCGCCGGAGATCGACGGCATCGTGCATCTTCGCAGCGCCGCCGGCCTGTCCGTGGGGGATCTCGTCTGGGCCCGCATCCTCGCCGTGGACGATCACGATCTCTTCGCCGCGCCCCTGACCGCGGAGGAGATGGAGCCGGCCGAAGCCTGCGCGCTTTCCGGGAGCCCGGATCAGAGCCACTCGTCGGCGATGTGAAAGCCGAGATAGGCGGCCGCGAGATAGAGGCGGCGCAGGGAGGGAAAGGGAATGCGGGGAAGCGGCCGCGCGAGCGCGCGCGGCAGGGGTTCAGGAGGCTTCGCACCGGCCAGGGTGGCGGCCGCGAGACGGCCGAGCAGAGTGGCCATGGCGATGCCGCTGCCGTTGTAGGGGCCGATCCTCCAGGTCCGCGGCAGGCCGGGTACCGGGGCGAGATGGGGGAGACCGTCGCGGGAAAGGGCCACGAGCCCCCACCAGGCATGTTCCACGGCCACATGGCGCCAGGCGGGAAAACGCTGGCGCAGGCACGAATCCAGCCACCGTCTGCGCTCGCGGAAGGCCGCGGGCGTAGCGGTCAGCCCGCCGCGGGCGCCGAACAGCAGACGGCCGTCGCCGAGCAGGCGCATGTAGAACAGCAGACGGCGCGTGTCCGCAACCAGGGCCGGCTCCCGCCACCCCTGGGCGTCCCGTTCCGAGGGGGTGAGCGGCCGCGTCACGAGGATGGAGGAAAGGGCGGGCAGCACCTGGCCCCGCAGCTCCGGACGAAGCATCTCGGGCGCGTAGCCGTCGGTGGCGACGAGCACCCGCCGCGTCCACACCGAACCGCCGGGGGTGAGCAGGCGGTGAAAACCGTTCTCCAGCCGCCAGGCGACGGCCGGAGAGCGCTCGTGAATGCGGGCCCCGTACTCCGTCGCCGCCCGCGCGAGCCCGCGCACGTAGCGCAGCGGGTGGAGCCCGAAACCGCAGGGCAGGTACAGGGCGCCGTGCGCCTCCTCGAGTGCGATGCCGCGCTCTTCCAGCTCCGCCCGCCGCAGGAGATCGCAGCGCTCGCCGAAATGCTCGCGCAGAAAGGCGGCTTCCCGCTCGAGCCCGGCCATGCGGCCCGGGCGGTGGGCGACGAGGTATTCGCCCTCGCCCGCCCGGCGCAGGTCGATGCGATGGCGGCGGGCGATATCGGCGACGAGCTCCACCGCCGTCTTCTGCGCCGCGAACCACCGCCGTGCTTCCTCGATCCCGAAGCGCCGGGCGAGACGCCGCCAGCCGTGGCGGATGCCACCCGGCGTGCAGAAGCCGCCCGAGCGTCCGGATGCGCCCCAGCCGATCGCACCCGCCTCCAGAACCCGCACCGCGATGCCGTAGTCGCGGGCGAGGTGCAGCGCCGCCGAGAGACCCGCGATGCCGCCGCCGACGATCGCCACCTCGCAGTCCGCATCCCCGTCGAGGCGGTCGACGGCGACCGGCGTCGGCCCCCCGGTCGCATGCCAGTAGGTCTGCGGGCTTTCCGCCGGATCGAAGTGTGCCGCGAGGCCCGCGGAGGGCGGGGCCGGAGCATCGGGTGGCGCAGGGGTGGACATCGGCCGGGCTCGACACTAGCCATGTGAGGAGGTGCGGTGCGGCTCCGGGAAAGCTACGGGCGGGCGCATGGTCAAGCCTCTTCTGCCGCCGGCATATGAACTCGTCGTGCTCGAACGCGACCAGCGCGCCTTCGCCCACGCCCGCCGCGCCGCCGCGCGCGGCGTCGAGGACGGGACCCTCTACTGGACCGAGCGCAACGATCGCCTCGAGCTCGCGCTTGTGCTCGAGCCGGAAGCTCCGATCGAGACCACGCTCGAGGTCGTCCACCTGTTCGCGGTCGCCGCCGGGGACGCGCTCGGCGCGCATACCGCGCCCGCCTTCCCGCTCGCCATCCGCTTTCCCGACCGCATCATCTTCGACGTCTTCGAGCTCGCACGCCTCCGCTGGGCATGGGGCGAAATCCCCGAAGCCGGGATTCCGCCCTGGTTCCTGCTCGGGCTCGAGGCCGAGATCTTCGAGCCGGAGGAATCCGGGCACATGCCGGACCGCATCACGCTGCGCGGCGCCGGGCTGGAGACGGCGGCAAGTGCGCCGCTCGTCGAATCGCTCGCCCGGCATTTCCTCTACTGGGTCGCCCGCTGGCAGGACGAGGGCTTCGCACCGGTACGCGCGGCCTGGAACCAGCGCTGCGAGAACCGCGGGCGGCGTGGGCACTTCGCCCGAAACGGCATCGAGGCCGCAGGGATCGTCGAGGGGCTCGATGCCCAGGGTCGCTACGTGATCGGAGGGCGTGCGATCTCGCTCCTCGAGCTCGGCCGTGATCCCGAGGGAGCCTGAGCGTGCGGCTGCTCAAGACCTTCCGTTTCGATGCCAGCGACGAGTTCGTCTTCGAGCGGGCGGCCATGCCCGGTGAATGGGCGATTCCGGGGGGCTTCGCCTTCGCCAACGACACCCCCGCCACCCTTCTCGGCAAGCGGTTGCAGGCGTTTCGAAGCGGGTTCCTGGGCCTCGAGAGCTTTGGCTGGTCCACCTTCGCGATCGTGACCGAGATCGAGGAGGAGCGTTTCGCCGAGCTCGCGCACCGCCTCGCCGAGCATTTCGTGGCCCACTACGGCGCGCCGAGTGTCGAGGCGGCGCTTCCGGTCGCCCGCGAGGAGCTCGAATTCGCGCGCAGCCTCTGCGAGCATCCGGTGAACACGGTGATCGCGGTCGAGCGCGAACTCACCGAGGAGGGGGTGCGCGAGCGTTTCCGCCGCATCGAGCGCCCCCGCGACCCGCTCCATGCGCGCATCTGGGACATCGTGCCCGAGGATGGGGAGGAATGAGCGCCTCCTCCGCGCTGTGGCGGCAATACGGGTTTCACCTCCTCGCCCGTGACGCGCGGGGGCGACTGCGGGTCAGCGACGACTATCTGCGCAGCTGGCTCGCGCGGCCGGAGCTTGCCCCGGTGGAGGAGAGCTGTGCCGCCGAGCGGCGTCTGCACGCCGCCGCTCTGGCCGATCCGCGGCTGCCGATCACACCCGTGACCCTGCTGCGCCTGCGGGACCGGGACGCCCGCGAGAACTGGGAGGTCTTCGTCCGCTTCCGCGACCATCTCCTCGCTGTGGAGACGATCGAAGACGCCTATCTCGGCCTCTTCCTGGGCGATCCCGTTCCGCTTCCGGCGATGTTCGCGGATCATCTGTGCGCGCTCGTACTCGCGAACATGCTCGCGGATTCGACGGACGCCTTCCGTCTGCGGGCGGCCGAGCTCTTCTTCCGCCCGCAGAAGGTCGCGATCCGGGACGGAAACCTGCTCCTCGGCGACGAGGAGGTGGTGGAGGCCCTCGCCAATACGGGCGGCTTCGGCGATCTCGGCGCGCTCGTGCGCCAGGCGGCGGGCAGCCTGCGCACGGCGGAGCTCGAGGTGCTCGACGATCACAACGCCGATGCCTATCTCGCGCGCATCGACCGGCACGAGTTCGTTCTCGATCTCACCTTCGGACGTTCCGGCCTCGACGCCCTGTGCCGGCTGCTCGAGTCCTGGCTTGCGCACTTTTTCGACATCGCGGTCGAGATCCAGCCGGTGGCCCGGGTGCGCGACGAGCGCTGGCGCTGGCACATCGGCCTCGACGCCGAGGCGACCGCGATCCTGAATGCGCTCTATCGCGGCGAAGAGGTGGAGGAGGAGCGGCTTGCCCGCCTGCTCGCCCTGTTCCGTCTCGAATTCCGCGATCCCAACCTCGTCATCCCCGACATGCGCGGCCGTCCCGTCTACCTCGCCCTCGCCGCCGACACCACCGGCCGGCTGCGCATGAAGCCGCAGAACCTGCTCGTCAACCTGCCCCTGCTCGAAGCCTCCTGAGCCCCTCAGAGGAGATGCGGAGATGAACGAAGATGCGGTCAACATGAGCGTGCGCAAGTTCCTCAAGAAGTTCGGCGTTCAGACCCAGCGCGAGATCGAGCGGGCGATCCGCGAGGCGGTGCGCGAGGGACGTCTCAGCGGTGACGAGAAGCTCGAGGTCCGGGCCCGGGTCACGCTTGCGGAGGTCGGGCTCGATCTCACCGTGGACGGGACCATCGAGCTCGAACAGGATCCGCGTTGAGCGCTCTCAGTCATCCCCGCAGGCCACCGCGCCAGCGCCTGCTGATCCCGCTTGCGACGCCTTCCATGACGCCGCCGGTGAAGCGGGTGGGTCTTCTCGGCGGCTCCTTCAATCCGGCCCATGAGGGGCATCTCTACATCAGCATCGAGGCGCTGAAGCGCCTTCATCTCGATCGCGTGTGGTGGCTCGTCTCGCCGCAGAACCCGCTCAAGCCGGTGCAGGAGATGGCGCCGTTCGCGAGGCGCCTGGCCTGGGCGCGGGCGCTCGCGCAGCGACATCCGCGCATCGAGGTGCGGGATCTGGAGGCGCGCTTCGGCACCCGCTACACGGTCGACACCCTCGGGCGTCTGCTGCGGTGGCGGAGCTATCGTTTCGTGTGGATCATCGGCGCCGACAACCTTGCCCAGTTTCCCGAGTGGCGGCAGTGGTGGAGGCTGTTCGCTCTCGTCCCCATTGCCGTGTTCGAGCGCAGCCCCTATTCTTACAGTGCCCTCGCGGGGAAGGCCGCAAGGCGGTTCGCGGGGGCACGGCTTCCCGAACGCGAGGCTGCAAGGCTCGCAGATCTCGGGGGGCCGGCCTGGGTGTTCATACGTCTGCGTCCCCATCCCGCCTCGGCGACGGCGATCCGCCGTCGATGGCGGCGGGAGGCGGGGCGCGATCGTAGGGAGTGAAAGCCATAACGGGCGACAAACGGTTGTCCGAGAACACGGAAGCCCTGCTCGCTCTCGTCACGCAAAGCCTCGAACAGGACAAGGCGCTGGAGCCGGTCGTCATCGACCTGCGCGGCAAGACGACCATCGCCGATTATATGGTCGTCGCCACCGGAACCTCCGACCGACACATCGTGACCATGGCGGAAAAGCTGCGCATGCGGCTCGATCAGGCCGGGGTGCGGGTGCTGTCCGTCGAAGGGCTCGAAGAGGCGAGCTGGGTCCTCGTCGACATCGGGGACGTGATCGTCCATCTCTTCCGCGCCGAACGGCGCGCGCTCTACGACATCGAGCGTCTCTGGTCGGTGGCGGCACCGCGCGAGCGCGAGGCCGTGCGCGCCGTCGGCTGAGGGCGGTGCGGATCGAAATTCTCGCCGTCGCGCGCGGTCGGGACCCCGTCATCGAAGACCTCGTGGCGCGCTACCTCGAGCGCACGCCCTGGAAGACACGCCTGCGCACGATCGAGGGCGGGGGCTCCGCCTCGCCGGTACGGCGCCGCGAGATCGAGACGCGCCGGCTGCTCGAGGCGCTCGCAGGCGCCCATGCGATCGTCCTCGACGAGCGGGGACGGGCGATGAGCAGCGAGGCCTTCGCCCGTCTCCTCGCGCGACGGGCAGAGGAAGGATGCGAGCGCCTGGCCTTCGTCATCGGCGGCGCCGAGGGGCTCGATCCCCGGGTGCGGCAGCGGGCGGATCTTCTGCTTTCGCTCGGCCCCATGACCTTTCCGCACCGCCTCGTGCGGCTTCTGCTCGCCGAGCAGATCTACCGCGCCGGCACGATCCTCTCGGGCCATCCGTACCATCGGGCGTGAGCGGCCTTGCCGCATCATCCGCGAGCAGCTAGCAACCGGACGCGGCGCCTTTGCCGCTTTCCGCTCGCACATCTCCGCGGACGCGCATGATCGACTTCTGGAACTGGGCCGACGCGGTGCTTCTCGGCGTCGTCGAAGGCCTCACCGAATTCATCCCGGTCTCCTCGACCGGCCATCTCATCCTTCTCGTCGATCTCATCGGCTTCCGCGGCCCGCCGGGAAAGGTGTTCGAGGTCACGATCCAGTTCGGCGCCATCCTCGCCGTGTGCTGGGCCTACCGCGAGCGGTTGTGGCGGGCGGCCTGGGGCGCCCTCTCGGACGCCGACAGCTTCGCCTTCCTGCGCAACATCCTGCTCGCCTTTCTCCCCGCGATGGTCCTCGGCGCCCTCCTGCACGGCTTCATCAAGAGCGTGCTCTTCAGTCCCTGGGTCGTATCCGTGACCCTCGTGCTCGGCGGAATCGCCATTCTCGTCATCGAGCGGCTCGCCCACCGCGCGCGGCTGCACCGCATCGAGACCATACCGGCACGCACGGCACTGGCCGTCGGGCTGTGTCAGACGCTGGCGATGGTTCCCGGCGTCTCCCGCTCGGGCGCGACGATCATGGGGGCGCTCCTGCTCGGCGTGGAGCGCCGGGCGGCGACGGAGTTCTCCTTCTTCCTCGCCATTCCCACCATGTTCGCGGCGAGCGTCTATGATCTGTGGAAGAACCGCGCGCTCCTCGATGCCGACGGCCTGGGCCTCATCCTCGTGGGGTTCGTGGTCGCCTTCCTGTCCGCCCTCGTCGTCGTGCGCGGCCTCATCGCCTTCATCTCCCGCCACGGCTTCGCGCCCTTCGCCTGGTACCGCATCGCTCTCGGCGCCGCGATGTTCCTGCTGCTCCTGCGGGCGTGATCCTCAGGCGAAGCGTGCCCGGGGCCCCGGGCGGGCATAGGCGGTCAGATACTCGGGGACGATGGCCTCGAGGGGCGTCGCAGCGACGCCGAGCTCGGCGAGGCCCGGAAACGCCCCGGAGACGACGTTGTCGCGCGCGAGGAGAAGGATCTGGTCGCGGGTCAGCGGCGGCTCCGGCAGCCACTCGGCGAAGCGGGCGATGAGGCGCGCCAGGCCCTCCGGAAGTTCGAGCACGAGCCGCCTGCGGCCGAGCACGCGCAGCATGTAGCGGAGCAGCTCCTCGAAGCTGTAGATCCGCGGCCCGCCGAGTTCGTAGAGCGTGCCTGCCGCATCTTCCGATTCGAGTGCCGCCACCGCGGCGTCGCCGACATCGCCCACATAGACCGGCTGAAACCGCGTCTTCGCGCCCACCACCGGGAGAACCGGCGAGATCTGGCTCATGCGCGCGAAGCGGTTGAAGAACTGGTCCTCGGGGCCGAA
Source organism: uncultured Geminicoccaceae bacterium (assembly GCA_964532215.1). Taxonomy (GTDB): domain Bacteria; phylum Pseudomonadota; class Alphaproteobacteria; order Geminicoccales; family Geminicoccaceae; genus HRBIN39. The sequence continues at coordinate 5,430 of CAZHHU010000035.1, read as the reverse complement.
GACGATGCTCGGGCGGAAGATCGTCGCCCCGGGAAAGCCTTCACACACCGCCGCTTCGCCTTCGGCCTTGGTGCGCGCGTAAAGGGAGGGCGAAGCGGGGTCGGCGCCGAGAGCCGAGACGTGGAGCAGGCGCCGCGCGCCCATCTCGCGGGCGAGCCCGGCGAGCGCGCGCGGGAGCTCCGCATGCAGCCGGGTGAAATCGCCGGCACGGCGCTCGTGGAGAATGCCCACGAGGTTGACGACGAGGCTCGAGCCCTCGAGGTAGCGCTGCATCTGCGACGGCTCGAGGCTTCCGTCCCACCGCTCGAGCACGATCTGGCCCACGTCGCCCATGGGTTTGAGGTGAAGGGCGCGGTTGGGATCCCGGGTCGGAACACGGATGATGTAGCCGCGCGCCGCGAGCCGCTTGATCAGGTGACGGCCGAGGAAACCCGAACCGCCGAAGATCGTGACCGTCCGAGCCGGCATGACGCTCTCCCGCTCCGCAACGCTTCGTCCACGCCGTCTCTAGCCGGTCGCGGCGCATCGGGCCACTTTCTCGAGCGGATCGCCGGGAGGTGTGCGATGCGCCGGGGCGAACTTGCGCGGGCCGCAGGCTGCCACATCGAAACGATACGTTACTACGAGCAGCAAGGTCTTCTTGCCGCAGCGGGGCGCACCGCAAGCGGCCACCGGTTCTACGGACCCGAGGAGCTGCGCCGGCTTCGCTTCATCCTGCGCTGCCGCGAGCTCGGCTTCGCACTGCGGGAGATCCGGGGGCTCCTCGCGCTCGTCGATTCCGGCAACTGGTCGTGCGAGGAGATCCGCCGCCAGACGGAACGGCAGCTCGCGGGCGTGCGCCGCAGGCTTGCCGATCTCCAGCGCATGGAGGCGCGGCTCGCGTCGCTCGTCGCCGCCTGTGATGCGACCCACGCGCCGGACTGCGCAATTCTGGAGATGCTGTTCGAGGAGCCGCAGCCCGGCCCCCGCTCCTAGCGCGCCCCTTGCCAGGGCTGGCGCCTCCCCGCATCTAACTGCGGGCTGCCCGGAGCCGGCCCGCCGAGACGAATGGATTGCCCATGGATCCGTATATCCGCGTGCGCGGCGCGCGCGAGCACAATCTCAAGTCGATCGACGTCGACATCCCGCGTCACCGGCTCGTGGTGATCACCGGGCTCTCGGGCTCGGGCAAGAGCTCGCTCGCCTTCGATACCATCTACGCCGAGGGCCAGAGACGCTACGTCGAGAGCCTTTCCGCCTACGCGCGGCAGTTCCTCGAGCTGATGCAGAAGCCGGACGTCGATCACATCGACGGCCTCTCGCCGGCGATCTCGATCGAGCAGAAGACGACTTCCAGGAACCCGCGTTCGACCGTCGGCACGGTGACCGAAATCTACGACTACATGCGGCTCCTCTGGGCGCGGGTCGGCGTACCGTACTCGCCGGCGACCGGTCTTCCCATCGAGGCGCAGACGGTCTCCCAGATGGTCGACCGCATCCTCGCCATGCCCGCAGGAACGCGGATCTATCTGCTCGCCCCGATCGTCCGCGGGCGCAAGGGGGAGTATCGCAAGGAATTCCGGGAGCTCCAGCGCCGCGGCTTCCAGCGGGTCAAGGTCGACGGCGTCCTCTACGATCTCGACGAGGTGCCGGCGCTCGACAGGAAGCGCAAGCATGAAATCGAGGTCGTCGTCGACCGCCTCGTGCTCGCGCCGGAGGACGGGCTCGCGCAGCGTCTGGCGGATTCGGTGGAGCTCGCCCTCGAGCTCGCCGATGGACTGCTGGTGGTCGAGGATGCGGACAGCGGCACGCGGACCCTGATGTCGTCCAGGTTCGCCTGTCCGGTGTCCGGCTTTACCGTGCCCGAGATCGAACCGCGGCTGTTCTCCTTCAACAGCCCCTACGGCGCCTGCCCGGCCTGCGACGGCCTCGGCCGCAAACTGCTCGTCGATCCCGAGCTCGTCGTGCCGGATCCGGAGCGGTCGATCGAGCAGGGCGCCGTCGAGCCCTGGGCCAATTCCACCATGCCCTACTGGGGCCAGCTTCTCCGCGCCATCTGCCGCCATTACGGCGTCGATCCGCGAACGCCCTGGCGACGGCTGCCGGAGAAGGTGCGGCGCACGATCCTCTATGGCTCCAACGGTGCGCCCATCCCGGTCCGGTTCGAGGACGGGGTGCGCAGGTTCGAGACGCGCAAGCCCTTCGAGGGTGTCATTCCCAATCTCGAGCGGCGCTTCCGCGAGACGGACAGTTCGTGGATGCGGGAGGAGATCCTGCGCTACATGACCCAGGCTCCCTGTGAGGCCTGCGGCGGCTACCGCCTCAAGCCCGAGGCGCTGTGCATCCGCATCGCCGGGCTTCACATCGGCGAGGTGTGCAGCTTCGCGATCGATCGCGCCCGCGCCTGGTTCGAGGAGTTGCCGGCGAAGCTCACCGCCAAGCAGCGCGAGATCGCGAGCCGGGTGCTCAAGGAGATCCGCGAACGGCTCGGCTTTCTCGTCGATGTCGGGCTCTCCTATCTGACGCTCGCCCGCGATTCGGCGACCCTCTCCGGGGGCGAGAGCCAGCGCATCCGCCTCGCCTCGCAGATCGGCTCCGGTCTTACGGGCGTGCTCTACGTCCTCGACGAACCCTCGATCGGTCTCCACCAGCGGGACAACGCACGCCTTCTCGCGACCCTCGAGCATCTGCGCGATCTCGGCAACACGGTCATCGTCGTCGAGCACGATGAGGAGGCGATCCGGAGCGCGGACCATGTCATCGACATGGGGCCGGGGGCCGGCGTACGGGGCGGCCGGGTGGTGGCGGAGGGCCCGCCGGAGGTGATCGAGGCCCATCCCGAGAGCCTCACCGGCGCCTATCTCTCGGGACGGCGGGCGATCCCGGTACCGCGCCGGCGGCGCCCCGTGGCGCGCCACCGCATGCTCCGGCTGCGCGGCTGCCGCGCCAACAATCTCAGGGACATCGATGTCGAGATCCCGCTCGGCTGTTTCGTCTGCGTGACCGGTGTCTCCGGTTCGGGCAAGAGCTCGCTCGTCGTCGATACCCTCTACCCCGCACTCGCGCGGCGGCTCTATGGTTCGCGCATGCCCGTGGGCGAGCACCGGGCGATCGAGGGGCTCGAGCATCTCGACAAGGTCGTGGACATCGACCAGTCGCCGATCGGGCGCACGCCGCGCTCCAATCCGGCCACCTACACCGGGGCGTTCACCCCGATCCGGGAGTGGTACGCGGGCCTTCCCGAGGCGCGGGCGCGGGGCTACCGGCCCGGTCGTTTCTCGTTCAACGTCAAGGGAGGGCGCTGCGAGGCCTGTCAGGGCGACGGCGTCATCAAGATCGAGATGCACTTCCTGCCCGACGTCCATGTGACCTGCGACGTCTGCCACGGGCGGCGCTTCAACCGCGAGACGCTGGAGGTCACCTGGAAGGGGCGTTCGATCGCCGACGTCCTCGCCATGACGGTGGACGAGGCGGTCGAGCTGTTCGCCGGCGTACCTGCGGTGCGCCACCGGCTCGAGGTCCTGGCACGCGTGGGCCTCGGCTATATCGCACTGGGCCAGCCGGCCACGACCCTCTCCGGCGGCGAGGCGCAGCGCGTCAAGCTCGCGAAGGAGCTCTCCAGGCGCGCCACCGGCCGCACCCTCTACATCCTCGACGAGCCCACCACCGGGCTGCACTACGCCGACGTGGAGAAGCTGCTCGAAGTGCTGCACGCCCTCGTCGATCAGGGGAACACGGTGGTGGTCATCGAGCACAACCTCGAGGTCGTGAAGACGGCGGACTGGATCATCGATCTCGGCCCCGAGGGCGGCGACGGGGGCGGACGCGTCGTGGCTACGGGTACGCCTGAGGATCTCGCGCGTGGGGGCCGAGGCCATACCGCCCGCTATCTCGCGCCGGTACTCGCCCGCGCGCGCAAGTCAGAGGCTGCCGCGGCGCCGCATCGTCATCCCGCCGAGGCGTGATCTGGCTTGACGGATGTCAAAGGCGGCGGTCCGCCTTCGGCGCTAGCCGGGGCGGGGAAGGTGGGCGCGTACGAAACGGGCATGGCGGCAGGACGGGCAAAGGCGAACCGGGGCGTTTCGCGAAGGAGCCCGATCCCTCTGCTCGCGAACGGCTTTCGCCCCTTCTTTCTGGGCGCGGCGCTGTGGATGCCCGTTGCGCTCGGGCTCTGGCTCGCCGCGCTGTCAGGTGGCGCCCATCTCCCGGCACTTGGCAACGCCGTCTCCTGGCACCGCCATGAAATGCTTTTCGGTGGCGTGGGGGCCATCGTGACGGGCTTCCTGCTCACCGCAGTGCCGAACTGGACGGGGAGGCTCCCGGTGCGGGGCGCGCCGCTCGCGGGCCTGTTCGTGCTGTGGGTCGCGCCGCGTCTGCTCCAGTTCCTCGGCAATCCCGGCCCGCTGCTCGCGGCCGCGGTCGAGACCCTGTTCTTTGCGGCGCTCCTCGTCTTCGTCTGGCGGGAGATCGTGGCCGGGCGGAACTGGCGCAACCTGCCGGTGGCGGCGCTGATCTCCCTGCTCGCCCTGGGCGCCCCCCTCTCGCGGCTCGAGAGTCTGCTCGACCTTCCGCTGGACGGTTTCGGGCCGCGTCTCGGCCTCGCCGCCGTGCTGATGCTGATTGCGCTCATCGGCGGCCGCATCGTGCCGAGCTTCACCCGCAACTGGCTCGTGCGGCAGGGCTCCGGTGCGGTGCCCGCTCCCTTCGGCAGGTTCGACACGCTCGTACTCGCGATCTGGGGATTCACCCTTCTTGCCTGGCTGTCCCTCCCCGCCCGGGTGAGCGGGCCGATGTTTCTCGCCTCGGGGTTTCTTCACCTGCTGCGCATGCTGCGCTGGCAGGGACAACGAACCTTCGACGAGCCTCTCGTCACCGTGCTCCACCTCGCCTACGCCTGGCTCGGCATCGGCGCCCTGCTGTACGGCCTCGCCCTCGAAGGGCTGGGGCTGGATCCGCCTACCGCGCTTCACGGCTTCACGGCCGGCGCCATCGGCACGATGACCCTCGCCGTGATGACCCGGGCCTCGCTCGGGCATACGGGAAGACCCCTCACCGCCGACGCCTGGACGGTGGTGATCTACCTGCTCGTGACCCTGGGAACTCTCGCCCGGCTGGCCGCGGCCGCGGCACCAGAGGCGCTGCTCGCGCTCGCGGCCCTTTGCTGGGGCGGCGCCTATGCGCTGTTCTTCCTGCGCTATCTGCCGATTCTCGCCCGCCCGCGAATCGATTCGGGCGGGCCCGAGTGAGCCCGCCCGGCGGTCGCGAATTTCCGCGTTCAGCCGCTCACTCGGCCTTCCACTCGCCCGCCTCCTGCTTGAGGTAGGCGATCACGTCCTCGATCTGCTGGTCCTTCCTGAGGCCGGCGAAGGCCATGCGGTTGCCGGGGATGAACTTCTTCGGGCTCTTGAGCCACTGCGCCAGGTTTTCCTCGTTCCACACCAGTCCTTCCTC
>CAZHHU010000034.1:23996-25584 GCA_964532215.1 uncultured Geminicoccaceae bacterium | reverse complement strand
GCAAGCGGGCTCCTCTTTCTCGGGCGCATGAGCCGCGCCGGACTTCCCCGGACGCCGAGCGCGCTCGCCGAAACGGCCGGCGACAGCAGCGGACGCGTCCGCCCCGCGGAAGAGGGGGGCTTCGTCCTCGGTGGCGCCTTCCGACTTTCGTCCCTGGAGGTCGGGGGAACGATCGGTCGCGCCCAACTCTTCGCCGGTGACGGCGAGCTGCTCACGGCCGGGTTCCGCTATGGTGGCTTCTCGGCCACCTTCGGCTACGTATGGCAGCAGTCGGCGATCCCGGAGGCGGGCGAACTCCTGCTTCTGCGCACCGATCTCTCCGCCGCGTCCTGGCTCTCGCTGGAAAGCGACCTCCTTCTCGGCCAGACGAGCGAGGACGAACCGGTCGCCGTAGGCCGCATCGGGGTCCGCCTGCATTTCTGACCGCCCCGCTATGCTGCGGCGGCGAGCGCACGGGCTGGTGGTGGAACGAGCTCGCGCAGGGTGCGCGCGAGAATGTCGAAGGTCGTCCCCCGCGGATCACTTGCCCGCACCGCCAGCGCGATCTTGCGGCCGGCACGGGCGTCGTCGAACGGCGTGTAGGCCACCATCCCCTCGAGACCCGGACGGGCCTCCGCCGCAAGCGCCGGCATGATGGAATAGCCCGCCCCCAGCGCCACCATGAAGCGCAGGGTCTCGAGCCCGGTGGCATGGCGACGCCCGGGTGCGGTCGCCATGCCACAGAGAAGGAGCGCCTGTCCGCGCAGGCAGTGCCCTTCCTCGAGCAGCAGCAGCCTTTCACCGGCGAGGCGTTCGAGGCGCAGCGGCCGCTCCCGGGCGAGCGGCTCATCCGGTCGATGAACGAACAGGAACGGTTCGAAGAAGAGCTCGAAAAGGCGGATGCCGGAGCGGTGGACCGGAGGCGAGAGAAGGACGGCATCGAGTTCCCGGTTCATGAGCTGATCGAGGAGATCGGCCGTGCGTCCCTCGCTGAGGACGAGCTCGAGCCTGGGAAAGCGCGCCCCGAGCGGTGCCAGGATGCGGGGGAAGAGATAGGGCCCGAGGGTCTCGATGGCGCCGAGCGCGAATGGTCCCGCGAGAGGCTCCGCGCCGCTGCGCGCCATCTCCAGAAGCCGTGCCGCCTCGCGCACGACGAGTCGGGCCTGGCGCAGGATCCGCTCACCCTCGGCGGTCGGCGCCACACCCTGGCGGCTGCGTTCGAACAGGCGCAGGCCGAGGTAGTCCTCGAGCTTGCGCACCTGCGCCGAAAGCGCCGGCTGGGAGACGTGGCAGGCCTCGGCGGCGCGGCCGAAGTGACGATGCTCGGCAACCGCGAGGATGTATTCCAGATCGCGCAGAGAAAGGCCGGCGAGGGTCATCCGCAATTTCCCGATAGGCTCCCCTTATGAATGGGATCGCGGTGCTGTATTTCACAGCCCCGGCAGCCCGCCGCTAGACATCGGTCGTAAGCCGGCACGGCGCCGGATCACCACGCCGAGCGAGGGAGGCCGCCCGATGTGCCCGCGCACGGATCCGACCCGGGTGCGGATGCCGGTGCCGGAGAGCACCAACCCGGACGCTCTGCCTCTGCTGCGGGAACTTGTCGAAG
>CAZHHU010000034.1:16393-23896 GCA_964532215.1 uncultured Geminicoccaceae bacterium | reverse complement strand
TCGGCCATGGCGGAGCAATCCGGCCACTGCGGCAACCCCATGCTCGATCTCCTCCACGCCTTCTTTCTCGAAAATGCCGGACAGCGCCACAGGCTGCGCATCTGCGGCATGACGGGCGACCCCGCCGTGCGCGAAACCATCGGCTATCTCCTCGTGCGCGGCGGTGTTCACGCCCATGCCCTGGCCCTCGCCCTCGAGAAACTCAGCGGGGTGGAGATGCGGAGGATGCTTTCCCTGCTCCGCATCGAAGAGGATCCGCCGCCCGAATCGCGCCCCTTCGAGGAGGCGGGAGAGCATCGCCGGCTCTACTGCTTCCAGCCCGGCCGGGAGAGGGAGCTTGCATGGATCTGGCATGGGGTGGCGCTCGACGGATCCGGCCCGCTCGAGGTCGTGATCCGGCCCGCTCCGCAGCCTCTGCCCGATGCGCTCATGCCCGAAAACGAAGCGTGCGGGCTCGACAAGCCCGCCGCAACGCGCCGCCATGAGGCGGTGGGCCGAGCGTCGCCGCGCGCGGTCCCGACAGCTCCGATTGTGTGATCAGCGGCGCCTGCGGGCGAGGAGTTCGTAGACGCCGAGCCGCCCATCCTCGAGGGCGCGGGCGAGATTGCCGATCTTGTCGCGAAAGCGCGGGCCCATGACGATCGGCGCCGAGGCCGTGCGCAGCGCCTGCGGATCCCTGAGGCGCTCGGCGCTGCGGCGCATGAATTCCGCACCTGCGCGCGTGCGGTTGCGGGCGAGAAGAAGCTCGAAGCCGGCCTCCTCGAGCGCCCGTTGCATCTCCTCCGGGCCGGCGAGAAAGCTCGAAGCCGCATCCTCCGCCCAGGGAACCGGGTAGTCCGGTTCGCCGCTCAGCTTCAGCACGTCGCAGATGGCGAAGAAGGCACGCGGCCGCAGCACCCGTGCGGTCTCGCGGTAGAATCGCGCCTTGTCCGCCACGTTCATGCCCACATGGATGCTGTAGGCGGCATCGAACCTCCCGTCTGCGAAGGGCAGCGCGCACACGTCCGCGATCTCGAAGCGGACGCGGTCCGCGAGGCCCACCCGTCGCGTGAGGGAAGCTGCCGTCTCGACGAGTTCGGCCGTGAGGTCGACGCCGATCACCCGGCAGCCGTGATGGAAGGCGAAATAGCGGGCCGGTCCGCCGAGGCCGCTTCCGAGATCGAGCAGCTCCGCATCCGCCTGCGGCTCGAGAAGCTCGGCCAGCGATCGCGTCGCCTCACGCCCGCCCACATGCATGTCCTCGAGCCCGACGAGATCGTCCGGGGCAAGCTCCGACGTCTTCTTCCCCATCGCCAGGAGCAGGGAGAGGAGCTTCTCCTCGAGGCTGTCCCGGCGGTAGTGCCTGCGTATCCGCTCGCTCAGCTCCATGAGCACCCCCGCAGCCCGCGACTGGCAAATCCTCCACCTGCCGCCATATAGGTGGAGAGGCCCCGAATTCCGCCGGCGGGCTCGCATCCTCCATCTTTCCACCATCATCACCGATGTCGACCGTCACCCCTCTCTCGCCCTGGATCGAGATCCTCCATCCGACGGGATCCCGTCCCGTGGTGCTGCTGTGCGACCATGCGGGCAGGGAGGTTCCCGAGGGGCTCGGCTTTCTCGGCATTTCCGAGCGTGACCTCGCGCGCCATATCGGCTGGGACATCGGCGCCGCTGCCGTGACCCGGGAGCTCGCTGGCCTGCTCGATGCCACCGCGGTGCTGTGCCACACCAGCCGGCTGCTCATCGACGTCAACCGCCGGCCGGGCATTGCGAGCTCGATCCCGGAGCGCGTCGATGGCACCGAGATTCCGGGAAACCGGGATCTCTCCCCCGCAGAGGTGCGCCGGCGCATCCGGCGTTACTGGCTTCCCTATCACCGCACGGTGGCCCGCGTGATCGGGCGCCTGCGACGTCGCGGGCGGACGCCGGCGGTGATCGCGGTGCACAGCTTCACCCCCCGCCTCAACGGCGAAGCGCGCCCCTGGCAGATCGGCATTCTCTGGCGCGGCGACGACCGTCTCTCGCGCCCCGTGCTCGATGCCCTGAGCGCGCGCGGCGATCTCTGCATCGGCGACAACCGCCCCTATTCGGGTCTCGAGAACTTCGGCTACACGATCGAGTTCCACGCCCAGCGCCCGCGCCTTCCGCATCTGATGATCGAACTCCGCCAGGACTGCATCGCCCATCCGGCAGAGGCACGGAAGTACGCCGAAATTCTCGCGGAGGTGCTCGCAGCCCCCCTCGCCGACCCCGCGCTTTACAGTCCGTTCGAGGGCGATAACCTCGCCGAACTGCAGGCACGTTACGGGGTCGGGAGGATCGGATGGCGGCACCTCGCCCATCTCTCACGCTGGGCATAGAGGAGGAATACCTCCTCGTCGATCCGGCGAGCGGCGAGCTCGTGGTCGAGCAGCCGGAAGGCTTCATGGCGGCCTGCCGGGAGCGTCTCGGCGCGCAGGTGACCCACGAGCTGCTCGCCTCCCAGGTGGAGGTGAATTCGGGCATCTGCGCGGACATCGGCGAGCTCCGCCGCGAGCTCCGCCGGCTGCGCCGGACGGTGGCCGAGGTGGCGGCCGATTTCGGCCTCGCCATCGTCGCGACCTCGACCCATCCCCTCGCGAGCTGGCGCAGGACGCGGCGGGTGGACGTCGAGCGCTACCGCATCCTCACCCAGGACCTGCAGGCCCTCGCGCGCCGGCTCGTGGTCTGCGGCATGCATGTCCATGCCGGGATCGAGGATGATGATCTGCGCATCGATTTCATGAACCAGGTGGCCTACTTCCTGCCCCATCTCCTCGCCCTGTCCACGAGCTCGCCGTTCTGGGAGGGCCAGGATACCGGCCTCAAGTCCTTCCGTCCCACCATCTTCGGCGATCTCCCCCGCTCGGGCATGCCGGAGACCTTCGAGAGCTACCGCGAATGGCAGCGGCTGCTCGAGATCATGGCCGCCTCGGGTGTCTGCGACGATCCGACCAAGATCTGGTGGGACGTGCGCCCCTCGGCCAAGCAGCCCACGCTCGAGATGCGCATCTGCGACATCTGCACGCGCATCGAGGACGCGCTCACCATCGCCGCCCTCTATCAGGCGATCCTGTCCATGCTCTTCCGCCTGCGGGCGAGCAACCAGCGCTGGCGCACCTACCGCCGCATCCTCCTGGATGAGAACAAGTGGCGGGCGCAGCGCTGGGGCGTGGAGGGCCAGCTCGCGGACTACGGCGCGCTCGAGCTCAAGCCCATGAGCCGCCTCGTCGACGAGCTGCTCGATCTGGTCAAGGAAGATGCGATGGCGCTCGGCAGCCTCGCCGAGGTCGCGAGGGCGCGGCACATCGTCGAGGAGGGGACGAGCGCGGATCACCAGCTTCGCATCTACCGGCAGGCGCGCGAGGCGGGCGCGGAGGAGCTAGAGGCCCGGCGCGAAGTCGCGCGGTGGCTCGTGCGCGAGACCCTGAGCGGCCTGCAGTGAGGGCGCCGCTTGTGCGAGGGGGCAGCGCGCCCTAAACCGCAGCCGGGACCATCGTGCCGGGAAGTCCGCGATGAGAGAGATCGATGCGCCCGTTCGGGTCGAACTGGAAGCCGCCGCGTTCCGTCGTCTGCTCACGCATCTGCGTGAGCGGAGCGACGTGCAGAACATCGATCTCATGAATCTGGCCGGTTTCTGCCGCAACTGCCTCGCCAGATGGTACCGCGAGGCGGCCGAAGAGCGCGGCATCGGGCTCAGCGACGAGGAAGCCCGCGAGATCATCTACGGCATGCCCTATGCGGAGTGGAAACGCCGCTATCAGCGCGAGGCATCGGCGGAGCAGCTCGCGGCCTTCGAACAGGCGCATGCACGCAGCCACGGGCATGGACCGCAGGGGAGCTGAGCGCACCATGCGGTGCAGTGGGGCGCGTCGCGGTGGCAGCCCGGCAGGGAATGGGTACGCTCCCGGCTGCGCGCATGCCGGATTGGCGGGACCGCCTTCCCACACGCCGACGACATCCGGGGCGGTCGCGGGTTCGACTCCCGCCGCGCGCACCGGCAGCCTCCGCTTCGCCGCGCGCGCATCGCAGGCAGCGGGAGAGCCCGGGGATGGCCGAACAGGAGTTTGACGCGCGCGGGCTCGTCTGCCCGCTTCCCGTGCTCAAGGCGCGCAAGCGGCTCGCCGCGCTCGCTCCCGGCGACCGCCTGATCGTGCTCGCCACCGACCCCAAGGCGCCCCGCGATTTCGCCCATTTCTGCGAGGCCGGCGGACACCGCCTGCTGAGCAGCGAGGAGCTGGAAGGGGTCTTCCGGATCGTGGTCGAGAAAGGGGGCTGAGCTCAGGCCTTGACCCCGGCCCCGGGTGCGGGCTCCGCCTCGGGATCGAGCGGCCAGCGCGGCCGCACCCGGATCTCATCCTCGCTCCGGAGCCCGCGGCCGAGCCGCTCGATCGCGGCCCAGGCGACCATCACCGCATTGTCCCCGCACCAGCGAAGCGGCGGCAGCACGAGCTCGAAGCCGCGCTCCGCCGCCAGACGGGCGAAGGTGTCGCGGATCCGCCGGTTCGCCGCCACACCGCCGGCGATCACGAGCACCGGCCGCTCCACCTCCCGCGCGCGCAGCTCTTCGAGCGCACGCATCGTGCGGTCGACGAGCACCTCCACGACGGCCGCCTCGAAGCTCGCGCAGAGATCCGCCACCGTCTGGGGCGCTGCGGCTTCGCGCCCGAGCCTCAGGATCTGCTGCCGCACCGCGGTTTTGAGGCCCGAGAAGGAGAAGTGACAGCCGGGCTGCCCGAGGAGCGGCCGGGGAAAGGTGAAGCGCCCGGGATCTCCCGCCCGCGCCGCGGCCTCCACCGCGGGCCCGCCCGGGTAGCCGAGACCGAGCATCTTCGCCACCTTGTCGAATGCCTCGCCGACCGCGTCGTCGATGGTCGTGCCGAGACGGCGGTAGCGCCCTACCTCTTCCACCATGAGCAGCTGGGTGTGCCCGCCCGAGACGAGGAGCACGAGGTAGGGGAAGGAGAGTTCGTGGGTGAGCCGCGCCGTGAGCAGATGGGCTTCGAGGTGGTTGACGGCGATGAGCGGCAGGTCGTGGACGGCGGCGAGTGCCTGGGCGGTGACGACACCGACGAGCAGGCCGCCGGCGAGCCCCGGTCCGGCCGTCACCGCGATCGCATCGAGTTCCGGAAGACCCAGGCCCGCCTCTTCGAGCGCCTGGGCGACGAGTCGGTCGAGCCGTTCCACATGAGCCCGGGCCGCGATCTCGGGGACGACCCCGCCGTAGCGGGCATGGGCCTCGAGCTGCGAGAACAGCGTCTCGGCCAGCACGCGGCGATCCGCGCGCACGATCGCGGCCGCGGTCTCGTCGCAGCTCGTCTCGAGGCCGAGCACAACCGTCGCTTGAGATCTCGCCACCCTTCTCCAACCCTGCTACAGAAAGCGGGCATGATATGGCGCGGGAGCAGACGGCCGTGAAGTCCGGGGCCCGTCTCGTCATCGGCAGCCGGGGCTCGCCGCTGGCCCTGGCGCAGACGGAGCTCGTGCGCCGGGCGCTCGCCACGGCCGATCCCGAACTCCGTGATCCGGCCGCGGTCGAGGTGCGGATCATACGCACCTCCGGCGACCGCTTCCTCGAGCGGCCGCTTGCCGAGCTCGGCGGCAAGGGGCTCTTCGTCAAGGAGATCGAGGAGGCGCTTCTCGACCGGGCGATCGATCTCGCCGTCCATTCCATGAAGGACATGCCGACCCGGCTGCCGGACGGCCTCACGATCGGCGCCTATCTGCCGCGCGCCGATGTGCGCGATCTGCTCCTCAGTCCGCATGGCGCGAGCCTCGATGCCCTGCCCGCGGGTGCGGTGGTGGGAACCTCCTCGCTCAGGCGTCAGGCCCAGCTCCTCGCCCGGCGGCCGGATCTGCGCGTGGTGCCCCTGCGCGGCAACGTCCAGACCCGCCTCGCCAAGCTGGAGCGGGGCGAGGTGGCTGCGACCTTTCTCGCCGCCGCCGGTCTCGCGCGGCTCGGAATCGAAACCGCCATGGCGCGACCGCTCGCGGTCGAAGAGATGCTGCCGGCGGTGGGCCAGGGCGCCATCGGCGTGGAATGCCGCGCGAACGATTGGCGAACTCTGGATATCCTGCATCGTCTCGACCATTTGATGACTCGCCTGTGCGTCGAAGCCGAGCGGTCGTTCCTCGCTCAGCTCGACGGCTCCTGTCGGACGCCGATCGCCGCACTGTGCGAGAGCGAGGATGAGCAGGTGATTTTCCGCGGGCTCGTGGCGGCACCGGACGGCAGCTTCGTCCAGACCATCCAGCGGCGTGGCGCGCGGAGCCAGGCGGTGGAGCTCGCCACCGAGGCCGGCGCCATTCTTGCGCGATCGAAGCCGTTCTTTGGCCCTGCGGACGAAGGCACACCTCTCAGGGATGCGTGAAATTCGATGGCAGCGCAGAGACCACGCAAACGCTGGGTGCTTGTCACCCGGGCCCGCGAGCAGGCCGAAGAGACGGCGCGCGAGCTTCGCGCGCGGGGCTTTCTGACGCTCGTCGACCCGCTCTTCGAGACCCGTCGCGTACCCTTCTCGCTACCGGAGGGGCGGGAAATTCAGGCGGTCGTGCTCACCAGTGCGAACGCCGCCTATGCGCTGACCCGCGAGCTCGTTCAGCTTCCCGTCTATGCGGTCGGCGAGGCCACCGCGCGGGCGGCGCGTGCCCAGGGCGCCTTCGATGTGCGCGTCGCAGAGGGCGACTGGCGCTCGCTCGTCGCCCGCATCCGGGACGAGCTCGCGCCCGGTGGAGGGCTGGTCCTGCATCTCGCCGGCCGCGAGGTGCGCGGCGAATGGGAGGAGGAGCTCGCGCGCGCCGGCTTCGCCTACGAGCGGATCACCGTCTACGAGACGGTGCCGCGCGCCGAGCTCGGCTCGAGGACCCGCCATGCGTTGCAGCGGCGCGCAATCGGGGCCGTGCTGCTGTATTCGCCGCGCACGGCGGCGACCTTCGCCCGCCTCATCCGCGAGGCCGGGCTGGAGGCCGCACTCGAGGGCGTGCTCTGCGTCTGCCTGAGCGAGGCCGTGGCCGAGGAGGTGCGCGAACTCACACCGGGCATGGAGATCGTCGTCGCCGAGCGCCGCGACCAAACGGCCCTCCTCGAATGCCTTGAAGCGCGCTTCTGAGCTTGGTAGCCCGCCGCTGCGGCAGACACAGCTCCCGAAGCCGCCGAGCGGCAGACGCGGAAGGACAGATGACGGGACCGTCCCGGCACAGTGGTGATGCGCCTCTTTCCGGCGATTTCCCCGAAGCGACCGGAGAATCCCCCGGGGCGTCGCCCACCGGGGCGGTGCTCGAAGAGGACAGTTCGCATACGCGTCGGCGCATTCCCCCCTCGGCGCTGCTGTTCGCGGCCGTCCTCGGGGTCGGAGCGCTCGTCATCGCGGCTGCGCTCTATCTGCGGGGTTCCAATGCCATCGAAAACTGGATGCGCGCCCGCATCGCGGCCATCGAGACGCGGCTCGAACAGGTCGATGCGCTGAAGCCCAGGCTCGGGGATCTCGAGAAGCGGCTCGCGGC
>CAZHHU010000034.1:11996-16293 GCA_964532215.1 uncultured Geminicoccaceae bacterium | reverse complement strand
AACAGGTCGATGCGCTGAAGCCCAGGCTCGGGGATCTCGAGAAGCGGCTCGCGGCGCTGGAACGGGAGCTGGGAGAGCAGAAGGCCCGCCTCGGGCGGCTCGACGAGCTCGAGCGTGCACGCGAGGATCTCGCTGCGGCCATGGCCCGGGTCGCGGAGCGGCTCGACGGGATCGAGGAACGCATCCCCAAGCCGTTCGACCCCGCCCCGCTCGAGGCCGCGATCGAACGGCGTCTCCACGCGCTCGAGTCTGAGATCGCGGCCCTCCGCCGCACGCCGGCGGCGGCACCTGCTGCCGCGCCGCAGCTCGGTGCACGGATCGCGAAGCTCGAGGCCCGCCTCGGCAGGCTCGAGGCCCGGCTCGCGGCCGCCCGCGGAGCTCCGGCGCAAGCGGCCGGGAAGACGCCGGAGGCGGGCGATGAGCGTATGCGGAGGCTGGAAGCGAAGCTCGATGCGCTTGCTTCCGACCTCGAGACGCTGCGGCAGACGGCGGCGAAGGAATCCGCCGTTCTCGCTCTCGACGCCCGGATCAGGGCGCTCGAGGCCGCGGCAGGACCGGGCCCGCAGGCAGCTTTTGCCGCGCTCCAGCAGGAGCTGCGCGCGCTCAGCGGGCGGATCGCCGCGCTCGAGAAGATGCGCGGGCCGCAGGTGGCGGGCGATCACGCGCTGATCGCGATTTCGGCGGCCGCGCTCGAGCTCGCGCGCGCCATCGACAGCGGCCGACCGTTTGCCCGGGCGCTCGAGCTGCTGCAGCTCGTGGCTGCCGGGGACCCCGCGCTTCGGGAAGCGGCATCCGCCCTGGCGCCTCATGCGGAAAGCGGAATCCCCACCATGGCGGAGCTGCGGGCGCTGTTTCTGCGGGAGAAGGCGGCGATGCGGCAGGAAGCCCGGGAGGAGGGTGGAGGTGATCTGCTCGCGGCGGTGCGGCGCAATGTCCTCGGCCTCGTGCGCATCCGCAGCCAGGGCAGGGAGCTCGCCGCCGCGGAGGACCCCGTTGCCGCCGCGCAAGCGGCTCTCGAGCGGAACGATCTCGAAGGAGCGGTGGCGGTGCTCGCGCCGCTCGCCGAGGCGGGCAGCCGGACGGCGCAGGCGTGGATCACGCAGGCACGGGCGCGCATCCTCGCGGTGACCGCCCTGGCGCGACTGGAGGACATGCTGCGCGAACGGCTCGCGCAGGCCGCAGGGGATGCGAGCTGACGGGCGATGATGAGAATTCTTCTGTTTCTCGTTTTCTCGACCGCGGCGGCGCTGCTCGCCGCCTGGTTCGCCGACCATCCGGGCCGCGTCCTCGTGGAGTGGATGGGCGTCGAGATCGAGACGAGCTTCGCACTCCTTTTCCTCGCGGTGCTGCTGCTCGTGCTCCTCGGCGTGGTCGCCTTCGAGATTGTCCACGGCTTCGTCACCCTGCCGCGCAGGCTTCGCGAGCGTCGCGCCCGCAAGCGCCTCGAGCGGGGCTATCAGGCGCTCACCACCGGGCTGGTCGCGGCTGCCGCGGGCGATCTCGCGAACGCCCGCTACTATGCGCGCCAGGCGGCCCGCCTTCTCGACGGCGAGCGGGCCGGGCTGCTCCTGCTCACCGCCCAGACCGCCCAGCTCGAAGGCAACGACGAGGAAGCCCTGCGGCGCTTTCGCGCCATGCTCAAGGAGCCCGAGACGCATCTTCTCGGGCTTCGCGGTCTGCTCGCCCATGCCATGAAGGACGGCGACCTCGATCGCGCCCTCGAGCTTGCCCGCGAGGCCTATCGACGCAGCCCGAGCACCCCCTGGGTGCTCACGACCCTGTTCGATCTCCTCACCCGCGCCGAGCGCTGGGAGGAAGCCCTCGCCCATCTCGGCGAACTCGTCGATGCCAAGCTGCTCACGCCGTCGGATGCGCGTCGCAAGCGGGCGATCATGCTGTCGATGATGGCGCGTGCTGCGGAGCGCGCCGAGCGGCTCGGGGAGGCCTTCGAACTCGCGCGCCGGGCCTTTCGCACCGCACCCGGCTTTGCCCCCCTCGCCGTCCACGCGGCGAAGCTCGCGACCCGCCTCGGCCGCGACCGCCTCGCCCGCCGCATCCTCGAGCGGGCCTGGCGGGCCGAGCCGCATCCGGACCTTGCGCGCGCCTATGCCGCGCTCGTCCCCGACGAACCTCCGCTGGCGCGCGCGAAGCGGCTCGAGCGGCTGCGCTCGCTGCGCCCCTACGATGCGCTGAGCTACCTCGTCCTCGGTGAGGCGTATCTGGTCGCGGGTGAATTCCGCGAGGCCCGGCATCTCCTCGGCAGGGCCCGCGAGCTCGGGCCTACGGTGCGTCTCTACCAGCTTCTCGCCGATCTCGAGCTGCTCGAGACGGGCGACGAGGCGCGCGCGCAGGAATGGCTCGAGAAGGCGCTCGATGCCCCGCTCGACAGGGCCTGGATGTGCCGCGAGACAGGGGAGATCCTGCCGGAGTGGAAGCCCTTCGGCGGCAACGGCGGCTTCGATGCCGTCCACTGGGTCGAGCCGCCGCGGGTCGCGCGGCTGCCGGCGGAACTGCGGCCGACGCGCTATCTCGTGGGTGAGCGGCCATCGCCGGCGCGTGCGATGGTGCCGCGCGAAGAGGCCGCGCCGCCGGCTCCCACCTCTTCGCAGGAGAAGGACCAGAGTCCGGCGCAGGGGGGGGCGGTGGGCCGGCGGGCTGCCGCTGCCGATGCGGCCTGAGGCGACGGCGCCGCAGCGTCCGCTCTTGGAACACCGGAGCGTCACGCTATCTCGGGATGCGGACGGCTGCGCGGTCGCCTCGGGGTTTACCCGCGCAGGTGGCGCCGGTAACCTCGCCGGAGCGTTCGTGCACGATTTCGCGGCAGCAGCGGGCGGATCCAAGAGCCTACGATAATGTACGAGCCTGTTTCGATGGCGGAGCGCAAGGCGGGGGGATGGCGCGAGACGCTCCGTACGGCGATCTATGCCGTCGCCATCGCCCTGGTGATACGCACGCTCGCATTCGAGCCCTTCAATATCCCCTCGGGTTCCATGAAACCCACGTTGCTCGTGGGCGACTATCTCTTCGTTTCCAAGTACAGTTACGGCTACAGCCGGCATTCCCTGCCCTTCAGCCTTCCCCTCTTCAGCGGACGACTGTTCGGCCGTCTGCCCGAGCGGGGCGACGTCGTCGTCTTCAAGCTGCCCTCCGACAACCGCACCGACTACATCAAGCGGGTGATAGGGCTTCCCGGTGACCGCATCCAGGTCAGGAACGGGGTGCTGCACATCAACGGCAAACCGGTGCGGCTCGAGCCCGCGGGTACCTTCATCGAGCGGGAGGGTGGCCGCACCATCGAGGCGAAGCGGCTGCGCGAGACCCTCCCCGGCGGGCGCAGCCACGACATCCTCGACATCACGCCCTTCAGCCGCTTCGACAACACGCGGGTCTACGAGGTACCGCCCGGCCACATCTTCGTGATGGGTGACAACCGCGACAACTCGCTCGACAGCCGGGCCGCGCATGTCGGCTTCGTTCCGCTCGAGAATCTCATCGGTCGGGCCGAGATCCTGTTCTTCTCGATCAACGGCGACGCGCACTGGTGGGAATTCTGGAAGTGGCCCTGGGCGATCCGCTATGATCGCCTGCTCAAGCCCATCGAATGACGCGGGGATGGCCGATCGCAGGAAAGTCGGGGGCCCCGCCGATCTGCGCGAGCTTGAAGAGGTCCTCGGCTATCGTTTCCACGCACCGGAACTGCTCCGGGAAGCGCTCACCCACGCGAGCCTTGCAGGTGGCCGGGGGCGCCGGCTGCGCAGCAACGAACGGCTCGAATTTCTGGGCGATCGCGTCCTCGGCCTCGTGATCGCACGGCTCCTCTTCGCGCACTACCCGAGAGATCCCGAGGGTGCACTGGGACGCAGGCTTGGCCATCTCGCAAGCCGGGACGTGCTCGCCGAGGTGGCGCGTGAGATCGCCCTCGGGCGATGGATCCGGCTCTCCCGGGGTGAGGAGGAAACGGGTGGCCGCGACCATCCGGGCATCCTCGCGGACTGTCTCGAGGCGGTGATCGGTGCCATCTTTCTCGACGGCGGGCTCGAGGCTGCGGAGCGCTTCGTGCGACGGTACTGGGAGGAACGGGTGCGCGCCCTCACCTGGCCGCCGCGTGATGCCAAGACCGAGCTCCAGGAATGGGCTCAGGGAAGGGGTCTGCCGCTTCCCGAGTACCGGCTCAAGGGCATGGAGGGACCGGCGCATGCGCCGCGCTTTCGGATCGAGGTGCAGCTTGCCGGGCTCGAGCCCGCCGTCGGCGAGGGACCGAACAAGCGGGCGGCCGAGCAGGCGGCGGCGCGCAGGA
>CAZHHU010000034.1:9432-11896 GCA_964532215.1 uncultured Geminicoccaceae bacterium | reverse complement strand
GCCGTCGGCGAGGGACCGAACAAGCGGGCGGCCGAGCAGGCGGCGGCGCGCAGGATGCTCGGGCGCCTGCGAGGCATGGCATGACGAAGGAGGCGGCAAACATCGCCCGGGAAAGCACGAGAGCCGGCTTCGTGGCCATTCTCGGCGCGCCCAATGTCGGCAAGTCGACGCTGCTCAACCGGCTCGTCGGCCACAAGGTGTCGATCGTCTCCCCCAAGGTTCAGACGACGCGCCGCCGCATCATCGGCATCACGATCCGCGGGCCGACGCAGATCATGTTCGTGGACACCCCCGGCATCTTCGCTCCGAGGCCCGGCAAGCGCCTCGAGCGGGCCATGGTGCGCGCCGCCTGGAGCGCCGCCCAGGACTGCGATCTCGTGCTCGTGGTCGTGGACGCGCAGCGGGGAATCGACCGCGCCACCGAGACCGTCTTCGAGGGCCTGCGCAACAGTCGGACGCCCCGCTTTCTCGTGCTCAACAAGATCGACCTCGTCCGACGCCGCCAGGAGCTGCTGCCGCTCATCGCGGAAGCGAACCGGAGGCTCTCCTTCGAGGCCACCTGGCTCGTCTCGGCGCAGACCGGGGACGGCACCGAGGATCTGCTGCGGGCCGTCGCCGAACGCATGCCCGAGGGTCCCTGGCTGTTTCCCGAGGACCAGATCTCGGACCTCTCGGCGCGGGCGCTCGCGGCGGAGATCACCCGCGAGCAGATCTTCCTGCAGCTCCAGCAGGAGCTTCCCTATTCCATCACCGTGGAGACGGAGAACTTCGCCGAGAGCCCGGATCAGCGGGAGATCCGCATCGACCAGACGATCTACGTGCTGCGGGAGAGCCAGAAGGCCATCGTCCTCGGCAAGGGGGGACGGCAGATCCGGGCCATCGGGGAACGGGCGCGCCGGGAGCTCGAGCGCATCTTCGGCAAGCGGGTGCATCTCTTTCTTTTCGTGAAGGTGCGCGGGCGCTGGCAGGAGGAGCCGGAGCGCTATACCGAAATGGGTCTCGAATTTCCGGGCTGAGCGATGGAGTGGCGGGACGAGGGGGTGCTGCTCACGGCGAGGCGCTTCGGTGAGCGGGATGCGGTCGTCACTCTGTTCACCTACGAGCACGGTCGCCATGCCGGCCTCGTCAAGGGCGGTACCGGACGCCGCCGGCGCCCGCTGCTGCAGGTGGGAAACCGTCTCGCCTGCAGCTGGCGGGCGCGTCTTCCGGAACATCTCGGGCTCTATTCCCTTGAGCCGCTGCGCCTGTTTGCGGTCACCGTGCTCGACGATCCGTCCGCGCTCAGCGCGGTGGCGGCCGCCTGCGGTCTGATCGAGGCCGGGCTCGCGGAGCGGGATCCCCATCCGCGGCTCTACGCTGCGCTCCTCCATCTGCTCGAGCGGCTCGCCGCGCGCGAGCCCGACTGGCCGGAGCGATACGTGCGCTTCGAGCTCCTGCTGCTGGAAGAGCTCGGATTCGGATTGGATCTCGGGCGCTGCGCCGTGACCGGGCGCAGCGACGAGCTCGCCTATGTATCGCCGAAAAGCGGCCGCGCCGTGTGCCGCGACGCGGCCGGCCCCTGGGCGCCGCGTCTGCTCAAGCTGCCGGCATTCCTGTGCGGCGCCGGCGTCGCCGAGCCGGAGGACATCGTCGAGGGATTGCGGCTCACCGGCTTCTTCCTCCGTCGGCACCTGTTCGATCCGACAGGGCGGGCGCCGCCGCCGGCGCGCGAACATCTCCTCCAGCTCCTCCGCAGGCAGGCGGCCGGAGCGGCCTAGGACAACGGCCCCGCGCCTTCCTGCGCTGCACAAACCTACTGGAAGATCACGCAAATTTGTGATAACTTTGCAACGCCGATCGGGAGTGGTCGTCGGCGCCCGGATCGGTTTCGTCCGGAAAACTGCGCAGTGGAGACGTGCGACATCGCGGGCCTGATCGGACCGGCAGGGAATGATGTGCCGGCTCCGGGATCGTCGTGCCCGCTGCAGGAGGACGACCTCAAGGAGCGGACGTTGGAGAACAAGAACATGTCGAACAGACTGACCTTCAGCGCCGGTGATTACGTGGTCTACCCCTCGCACGGGGTCGGGCGGGTCATCGGTGTGGAGCGGGACGTCATCGCGGGCATCGAGCTCGAGATGTACGTCGTGCGCTTCGAGAGCGAGCGCCTCACCCTTCGCGTGCCGGTGGAGAAGGCGCCGCGTTCGGGCATGCGCAAGCTGAGCTCACGCGAGAAGATCCAGTCCGCTCTGGATACGCTGAAGTCGCGCATCCGGCCGCGCCGCAACATCATGTGGAGCCGCCGGGCGCAGGAATACGAGGCCAAGATCAACTCCGGCGATCCGGTGGCGATCGCCCAGGTCGTGCGCGAGCTCTACCGCAAGGACGATACCGAACAGTCCTACAGCGAGCGCATGATGTACAAGGCGGCGCTCGAACGCCTGGCGCGCGAGGTCGCGGCGATCGAGCGGGTCGACGAGGCGGA
>CAZHHU010000034.1:1299-9332 GCA_964532215.1 uncultured Geminicoccaceae bacterium | reverse complement strand
CTTCCTAGGTTGCTCTCGGGGCCGGCGTAGCTCAACCGGCAGAGCACCCGCCTTGTAAGCGGGGGGTTGGGGGTTCGACTCCCTCCGCCGGCACCAGAATGACGCGACCTGCGGCCTTCGGGCGTGCTTGCATTTCGCGGAGAGGTCGCTAAATCTCCGGCAGCAAAGCCGCGCGAGCGGCCGGACGCACTTGCCTCGCCCGGGCGAGGGGTGCGTTTTGTCGTTCGAAGGGGCGGGATGCGATCGGCAGTCACGACCCACACCGGGCCGCGCTGCAAGAGCCCTTAATAAGCCTTCGGGCTCCCGCCCGCGGAACCGCCGGTTCCGGCCCCACGGCCGGCCCTTCACTTCCATTTCCGGTTCAAGGAGGGGAGCGATGGTCGACTCTCTCGTCCAAATCGGGATGGAAGCCGAAGCGGAGGTGCTGGACACCCGAGCCGAGGTTTCTGAAGCGGCCTTCACCACCGAAGGCAGCCGTCCCGAAGAGGAAGCGCGCAAGGACTTCTTCGTCGAGCGCCACGGCCTGCGGTTTGCGGGCACGCATCTCATCCTCGATCTGTGGGAGGCGGAACGCCTGGACGACGCCGCCTACATGGAGGAGGTGCTGCGCCGCTGCGTCGAGGCCGCAGGTGCGACGCTGCTGCACATCCATCTCCACCGCTTCTCGCCCAACGGCGGCATCTCCGGGGTGGCCGTGCTGGCGGAAAGCCACATCTCCGTGCACACCTGGCCCGAGCGCAGCTATGCCGCGTTCGACGTCTTCATGTGCGGGGCGGCAAGGCCGCATGAGACCATCCGGCTGCTGCGCGAGGCCTTCCGGCCGCGGCGCATGACCGTGAACGAGCAGCTGCGCGGGGTGTTCTGATGCTGTGGTACACGGAAACGCTTCACCCGCGCTGGCGGCAGACGATGCTCGTGCGCGAGGTTCTCTACCACGCGAACACGGGCCTGCAGGAGATCGTGGTGTTCGAGCACGAGGACTGGGGACGGGTGCTCGTGCTCGATGGCGCCCTCCAGCTCACCACCGAGGATGAATTCGTCTACCACGAGATGCTCGCCCATGTGCCGATCCGGGCGCACGGCCGGGCGCGCCGGGTGTGCGTCGTGGGCGGCGGCGACGGCGGCACCCTGCGCGAGGTATGCCGGCATCCCTCGGTGGAGCGTGTCACCCAGGTGGAAATCGATCCCCGGGTCATCGAGTTCTGCCGCAAGTACTTTCCGGAGCTGAGCGGCGGCGCCTTCGACGACCCCCGCTACGAGCTCGTGGTCGCCGACGCCGCCCGCTACATGGCCGAGGAGGGGCCGAAGTTCGACGTCATCATCGTCGATTCCACCGACCCCCAGGGGCCCGGCGCCGTGCTGTTCACGGAATCCTTCTACCGCAGCTGCCGGGCCCGTCTGGCACCGGGCGGCATTCTCGTGACCCAGACCGGAAACCCGGCGATCGAGAAGCAGGAGCTCATCGACACCCAGCGCCACAAGCGGCGTGCCGGATTCGCCGATGTCTCCTTCTACCTCTGTGCGGTGCCCACCTACATCGGCGGTTTCATGAGCCTCGGCTGGGCGAGCGACGAACCGTCCTATCGCCACCTCGATCTCGAGACCCTCCGCAGCCGCCCCATGCCGGAAGGGCTTCGTTACTACACGCCGGAAATCCACTGGGCGAGCTTCCAGCACCCGCCCTGGCTCGCGGAACTCGCCCGCCGGGCCGAGGACTGAAGCGGAGCGAAAGGGGGTCATGGCGCGCATCGCGATCGGCGGTCTCCACCACGAGACGAACAGCTTCGCGCCTCAGCCCGCCAGCTTCGCCCGCTTCGAGGAGGCGGACGGATGGCCGCCCCTCTCGCTGGGGGAGGCCATCTTCACCCATACCGCCGGCGCGAACCTCGCGGTTGCAGGCTTCATCGATGCCGCGCAGGCGGCCGGCCACGAGCTGTTTCCCCTACTGTGGGCCAACGCCTGTCCCTCGGGGCCGGTCACTGCGGATGCCTATGAGCGTCTCGCCGCGATGATGCTCGACGCGCTTGCACGGGCCATGCCCGTGGATGCGCTGTTCCTCGACCTTCACGGGGCGATGGTGACCGAGCACCTCGACGACGGCGAGGGCGAGCTGCTCGCACGCATCCGTGCCCGGTATCCGCAACTGCCGATCGTCTGCGCGCTCGACCTCCACGCAAACGTTTCCGAGCGCATGCTCGCGCATGCGGACGCCTTCTGCGCCTACCGCACCTACCCCCACGTCGATCTTGCGGCCACGGGCGCAGGCTGT
The DNA here is from genome assembly GCA_964532215.1 of uncultured Geminicoccaceae bacterium. Classification (GTDB taxonomy): domain Bacteria; phylum Pseudomonadota; class Alphaproteobacteria; order Geminicoccales; family Geminicoccaceae; genus HRBIN39. The sequence goes on along the minus strand of CAZHHU010000034.1, from coordinate 7,063 downwards.
CTGCCGCTGCTCGAGGAGTTGCTGGCAGGCGGACGGTTCCATCGCTTCCACGAGAAGATCGACTATCTCGTGCCGCTGCCCTGGCAGAGCACGGACATCGAGCCGGCACGCAGTCTCTACGGCGAACTCGAGACCGTGGAGCGGAGGTACGGGGTCCGGGCTTCCATCTGCATGGGGTTTCCGCTCGCGGACAGCCACGCCACCGGGCCGTCGGTGCTCGCATACGGCCGAGACCCGGAGGCGGTGGCGGCGGCGGGCCGGCTGCTCACCGAGCGTTTGCGGGCCGCCGAGCCCCATTTCGCCGGGCGGAGCTGGTCACCGGCCGAGGCGGTGCGACGGGCGCTCGATCATCGCGCTGCACGCCCGATCGTGCTGGCCGACGTCCAGGACAATCCGGGCGGCGGCGGAACGTCGGACAGCACGGACATCCTCAAGGACCTCGTGCGCGTGCGGGCGGAAGGTGTCGCGCTCGCCCTCCTCGCAGACGGCGCGGCGGCGGCCCGGGCAGCGGAGGTCGGAGCCGGCGGCGTTCTCGAGCAGTTCGCGCTCGGCGGTCACCACGGTCCGCCCGGTGTGACGCCGCTCGTCGCGGACTTCCGCGTACTCGCGCTCGGCGACGGGCGCTTCGTCGCCACCGGGCCCATGTACCGGGGCAACCGCATGGATCTCGGCCCCATGGCCCTGCTCGCGCCGGTGGCCGCGCCGGGAGTGAAGATTCTCGTCTCGACGCGCCGTCTGCAGGCGGCGGATCGCGCCATCTTCCACCATCTCGGCGTCACGCCCGAGCGCGAGCGCATCCTCGTGCTCAAGAGTTCGGTTCACTTCCGGGCCGATTTCGCGCCCATCGCCGCTGAGATTCTCGTCGTCGAAGCGCCGGGCTGGGTGCCCAGCGACCTGAGCCGGCTTTGCTTCCGACGCCTGCCCGAAGGTATGCGTCGCAGCCCGCGTGCCGCGTAGCAACGTACTTCGTGCACCGCTTTCGAAGGCAAGGCGTACTCCCCGGCCGACCCCGCGCCTTGCGCCCGCGTGCCGCCAGCGTAAGCTCGCCGCTGCGATGTGGTTAACGACAATGCCGGCGACGGCGGAACAATATCGACGAGGAAGGCAGCCGATGATGGGTCCGGAACGACGGGAACGGGACGGCGAGGCCGCCGCGGCACGAGCATCGGGGCCCGCCGCGGACGCGACCGGACGGCAGGAGGACGGGGCGGAGGCGGCGCCGCTTCTCACCCGACTCGAGCTCACCGACCTGCTTCCCGATGAAGCCGGGGAGGTCGTGCTGTTCAATGATTCGCGCCTCCCCAGCATCATCCTGCGCAGTGATCGCCCCGTGATCGCACGCGGACGCGTGGGGGCGCACCGCACCGCTGCGGGCATCGACGTGTCCGGCTACAGCTACGTTAAGTTCGAGCACGGTCCGGTCCTGTATCACCCCCCGGAACTGGAGCTTCTGATCGAGACCGGTCGCTGAGCAGAGATGGGCCGGGGAAGCCATCGCTTCCCCGGCCCGAACTCCGGAATTCACTCTTCGCCGAGCGCCCGGATCTCGGCGCGCTGCTCCTCGGAAAGCGTGCGGAGCAGACGCTGCAATTCGAGCTCGGGAGCGTCGACGTCGGGCGGACGGACGAGTTTCATGCGATCGGCGATCCACATCAGGACCTTGAGATTGCCACTACGGACCTGGCGCTCGAGATGGGCGTAGACGAGCTTGCAGAAACGCTCATAAGCCTCTCGCGGGCTGGCGCGGCCGGCGCTGCGGTGCTGCTCGATGGCCTCGCGAAAGGAGCGCACCCGCTTGATTCGCGCATTGATCCGACCCGGCGTCGTGCCCACGAGCTGGGCGACCTCGACCGGGGTCAGGCCGACGGCGAGCAGGCGGGCGGCATCGTCCCAGTCGATGGGAGTGCGCTTTGACGGGGCTTTGGCCCCTTCTCTTTTTTCCATCTGACAGCTCCACGAGGGTCCGTCTTGGGCACGGCCGCTTCGCGCGCAGCCGTGCCCGGTGAGCATAAAGGAATATATTCCGCATCTCAAGGCCCTCGCGTCACGTCACTGGCTGGACGCCGATATCTACTTGCAGTAGAAAACACGGCCATCAGCGGATCCAGCCATGCCCCTGCACCACCCGCACCGCTCCCGTGCGCTTCGCCGAAGCCGTCGCCGACGCCTGTCGGGTTGTCGGACGCCCCAGCCCGCCGTGCACGGCGGCGACAGGTTGCTCGCCCTCGTGAGCCATGAGATGCGCGAGCCGCTCAATGCTGTCCTCGGCATGGGCCGGCTTCTCGCGCAGACGCCGCTGGCCCCCGAACAGCGCGAATATCTCGATGCGGTGCTCACGGCCGCAGACGGCCTTCTCACTCTGGTCAACGATCTGCTCGATCTCGCCCGGCTCGAGAGCGGGCGCATCGAGCTCGCCGAGACCCGCTTCTCGCTCCGCATATTCCTCGACCGGCTCACGGCCCCATTCGCGCTGCGCGCTCGCGAGCGGGGCCTCACCTTCGAGGTGCGACAGGCCGAGGGGCTGCCGGACGAACTTCTCGGCGATCCCGCCCGCCTGCGACAGATCGTCACCAACCTTCTCAGCAACGCGCTCAAATACACCGAACGTGGGGGCATCCGGCTCGAGGTGGATGCAGAGCACAAGTGGCTGCGCATCTGCGTCCGCGATACCGGGCTCGGCATCCGGCCCGCCGACCTCGTCCGCCTGTTCACCCCTTGGGAGAGGGGGGTGGGCGAGGCCCGCCGCAGAGCCCCGGGCAGCGGTCTCGGGCTCGTCATCGCCCGACAGCTCGCACGCGCAATGGGAGGCGATCTGCGCCTCGAAAGCCGCGTCGGCAAAGGCACCTGCGCGGAGCTGCGCATTCCCCTGCGCGCCGCCCCGCCGCTCGCGGAAGAGGTCGACAGCGAGTCCGACCTGAATGGACGACGGTTGCTGCTCGTGGGCTTCGACGCCCGCGAACGCCAGCGCCTGCGAAGACTCGCCGCGCGCTGGGGCATGAGCGTCGCGACCGCGACCAGTGGATCGGCCGCTCTCGCGCGACTGCGCGCTGCGGCCGCACGCGGCACGCTCTTCGACGTGGCGCTCGTCACCAGCGAGCTCGAGGATCTGGAACCGGGAGCATTCGCCCGCGCCATCAGGCGCGAGCCCGCCTTGGCCCCGATGCGGCTCGTGCTGCTCGCGGTGCTCGGGCTTCGCGGCGAGGCCGGGGATGCCTGGCGCGCGGGCTATGATGCCTTCCTCGCGGCGCCGGCACCTGCCGAAACCCTGCATGCCTGCCTGTTGCGCCTGCGCAGCGGTCGTCCCGACCGGCTTCTCACCGCCCACGATCTCGCCGAGCGGGCGTCCCGCAAACTCCGCATCCTGGTCGCCGATGACAATCCCCTGAACGCCCGCCTCCTCACGGTGCTTCTGGAGCGCGCCGGGCACACGGTCCACTGCGTCGAAAACGGCGCCCGGGCGCTCGAGGCGCTCGAGGCGGAACCCTTCGATCTCGTCCTGCTGGACGTCCAGATGCCGGAACTCGACGGCGTCGAGACGGTGCGGCGCATCCGTGCCCTGCCGGATCCGGCGAAAGCTCGCATCCCGGTGATCGCGGTCACGGCCGACGTGCTCCGTGCCGACCGGAATCGCTATCTCGCCGCGGGGATGGACAGCTGCCTGGGCAAACCGGTCGATCCCGAACGCCTGTTTGCCGAGATCGGCCGCTACGCGGCTGCCGCACCCTCCGGGAAGATGATTTTCTCCCTTGATGGTTAACAGATCGCAAGATATGACCGCTATGGTTGAAATCCGCCAACGACGGCGACGGAGAGCAGGACGATGCGCGCGGCCATCGCACCGCTGTTCGCAATCGCAGCCCTCGCCTTCACCACCAGCCCTGTGGAGGCCGGAACGGATACGGCCCAGCTCACGGTGACCGCGACCGTGCAGTCGGGCTGCTCCGTGAGTGGCGGCACCCTCGACTTCGGCACCTACATCGCGGGCCAGGTGGATGACCTCGACGGCGTCACCCAGATCACCCTGACGAACTGTGCCGGAACCGTGACCATCGAGCTCGACGGAGGGCAGTACGGTTCGGTCGCGGATCGCAAGATGGCCAACGGGTCCGCGCGACTGCAGTACCAGCTCTACCGTGATCCTTCCCGCACCCAGATCTGGGGGCAGGGAAACAACGCCTACCAGGGCCAGATCCTCGTCGACAACGCCGTGCTCGAGGTTTTCGGTCGCATCCCCGGGGGTCAGAACGTCACCCCGGGCACCTACACGGACATCGTGAACATCACCGTTACCTTCTGAGGCCGTCGGCCCCATGACCGTGGTGCGCCCCCTCCTGGGACTCCTGCTGCTCCTTGTGCCAGCCTCGGCCACGGCCGCCTCGCTCGCGGTCGCCCCGACCCGCATCGAACTGCGCGAGGACGCAAGGATCGGTGCCGTCACGGTGCGCAATGAGGGAGAGCAGAGCGTGCTCGTCCAGGCCGAGACGTTCCGCTGGACTGCCAGCAGCCCCAAGGACGTGCTCGAGCCGACCCGGGATCTGCTCGCGGTCCCCCCCGTATTCCGTATCGCGCCCGGCAGCCGGCAGACCGTGCGGGTCGGCCTGCGGGAGGGGTTTCCCCGCGATGTCGAACGCAGTTACCGGCTTCTTCTGACCGAGGTTGCCGAAGCCCGGCCTGGAACTGACGAGGGCGTTCGCTTTTCGCTGCGCCTCAGCCTGCCGGTATTCGCCCGACCCGCGGCGGCGAGACCCGAGCTTCACTGGCGTGCCCGCCGCAGCGATCGCGTGCTGCACGTCGAAGCGGAAAACCGGGGCAGCGCCCATGTCCGCCTCGGCGTGGTGCGCCTCATCGCGGGTTCCGGGCGCGTCGTCACCCTCAAGAATACGGCCGGCTACCTGCTTCCCGGCGAGCGACGCGCCTGGCGCGTGCGCGATCCGGGTTTCGCGGGCGGAGCGGTTGAACTCGTGGTCGAGACCCAGCAGGGCCCATCCCGTGCCAGACTCCTGGTCGAGGAGGATTAGCCGCGCCGCGCTCTTCCTCGCCCTTGCCGGCGTGATCGTCCAGACCGTCCGGGGCCTCATGGAGCCCCCCCCCGCAGGCGGCTGGCAGTCCGTCCGCGCTCTCGAAGCGGCAGCAGCGGATGCCGCTGCACCGGGCCGAAGCTCCGGTCGAGAGCAACCCGGCATCGCCGCCCCGCATCCGCTCCCGTAAGCCGGATCATGCGCGCCGTTTCGTCCCCGACCTCCTGCTCGCGGCTGCGGACCCGCTTGTCACTCCGGTCGTAGCCCTGCCTCCGGCACGGGTGGATCCCGTGCCCATGGAGGAACCGCAGGCCGGCTCGCAGCCGCCGGCCAGAGCTGCGGCCGCGAGCCGCGAAGCCACCCCCGCGCCCGTGGACCCGGCGCCGCTCAGGGCCGCGCCCTCCTCCCGCCCGCGGCTCACCCCGCGGCGTGATCCGCTCGAGGTTCCGCTCCGCGAAGGCGAAAGGTGGCAGGAGTGGCTCGTCTCGGTGGAGATCAACGGCGCCCGGATCGCCGAGGGCGCCTACGTCATCCGTGATCCGGAGACGGGCCGCTTCGCGGTGCCGCTGGAGGAGCTCCGCAAATGGCGCCTGCGCGCCCGGCGCTCGGCCGTTCTCACCTTCCAGGGCATGCCCTTCTATCCCCTCGATGCCGTGGAGGGCCTGCGCGCCCATTTCGACGCCACCGAGCTCCTGCTCGCGCTCGAGGTGCCGCCTGCGGCCTTCGAGCCCTTCGTCCTCGAGCGC
>CAZHHU010000034.1:0-1199 GCA_964532215.1 uncultured Geminicoccaceae bacterium | reverse complement strand
TTCTTCGGCATCCAGTACGGGACCAATTTCGCGACCGATCCCCGCTTCGTGACCTTTCCGCTGCCCGTCATCGGCGGGCTCGCGGAACAGCAGTCGGTGGTCGAGCTCGTCGTCGACAACATCGAGCGCATGAGCGGCGAGGTGCCGCCCGGACCCTTCTCGATCCCGAACGTGCCCGTGGTCACCGGCGCCGGCGAGGTGCAGCTGCGCATCCGCGACCTGCTCGGCCGCGAACGGCTCATCACGCAATCCTACTATGTCTCCCCGCGTCTGCTGCGCCGCGGGCTCCATGACTTCTCATATGAAACCGGCTTCCTGCGCGAGCAGTACGGCGCGCGGAGCTTCGACTACGGAGATCCGTTTCTTTCGCTGACCCATCGCTACGGCTTCACCGACTGGGCGACCGGCGAGGTGCACGGCGAGCTCGAGCCGGGTCGGGCGAGCCTCGCCGCCGGGGGAACGCTGCGTATCGGCAGCTGGGGTGTCCTCTTCGGCGGCCTCGGGGTGAGCCGGGACGAGGACGCGGGAACGGGCCTGCTCGCCCAGATCGGCTACGAATATCTCGGGCGCAGGTTCGACCTTTCGCTGCGCACACGCTACACGAGCCCGGACTTCCGCCAGTTCGGCGAGGAGGAATCGCTTCGCCGCGTCGACGAAGCGAGCCTCGGCTTCGACCTCGCGGGCTTCGGCCGTCTCGGCCTCTCGCTGCTCCACCAGGAGCGCGAGGATGCGGCCGACAGCCTGAGCGCGAGTCTCAGTCTGAGCGTACCCCTGGGACCGGGATCGCTGATTCTGAGCGGGGCCCGCCTGTTCGAACCCGACGAGGATTTCGCCGTCACTCTGCACTACGCGCTTCCCCTCGAGGGCCAGCGCACCGTCTCCGGCGGCGTGGAAGCGAGCGACCGCCGCACGCGCGCCCGGCTACAGTTCCGGCAGGGGCGGGGTGCGAGCGATCTCGGCCTCGATTACCGCATCGCGACGGAGCTCGGGGAGGATCCGAGGCCGCTCGATGTCCGCGCGAGCTACCAGGGACGGCTCGGCACGGTGGAGGGGGCCCTCGAGCTCGCCGACGGGGATCCCCGCCTGCGCCTCGGCACGAACGGAACGGTGACCTGGCTTGCCGGCCATCTCGGGCTTACCCGGCGTGTCGGACGGGCGTTCGGGCTCGTGGAACTGCCCGGGCTTCCCGGCGTGCGCGT
>CAZHHU010000033.1:24476-26582 GCA_964532215.1 uncultured Geminicoccaceae bacterium | reverse complement strand
ATCTGCTCTCGCGGGCCACGAGTGAGCTTGCGGCCGCCCAGGAACAGATGCTGCTTCTCGGACGCAAGACGGCCGCGGAGCGGGTCGCAAGCTTCCTTCTCAAGCTCGAGACGCGGCTCGGCGGCGCGGACGGCGGACGCCTCGATCTGCCCATGACCCGGACCGACATGGCGGACTTTCTCGGGCTCACCATCGAGACCGTAAGCCGCACCCTGTCGCAGTTCCGCCGCCGCGGCCTGATCGCGCTGAGCGGCAAGTCGACGATCTTCATCCGCGACCGCGACCGGCTCGCGGCGCACGCCGGAGGCTGAGGAAGCGCGCCCATCTTGCCGGTGGCGGGCGGCCTGTTACCTCCCCCCAGAGCGGAGGAGCGGGCGATGGAGCAGACGGCGAGCCTTGCGCAAGAGGGAGTCCGCGCGGAGCCGCGCCGGGGCGAGGGCGTGGGGGTGCTGCTCATCAATCTCGGCACGCCCGATGCCACCGACTACTGGTCGATGCGCCGCTATCTCAGCGAGTTCCTCTCCGATCGCCGCGTCATCGACTACTCGCCCTGGCTCTGGCAGCCTCTTCTGCAGCTCGTCATCCTCACGCGGCGTCCCTTCACTTCGGGGCGGGCGTATCGCGAGATCTGGAACCGCGAGCGCGACGAGGGGCCGCTCAAGACCTACACCCGAAACCAGGCCGAGAAGCTCCAACAGAGGCTCGCCGCGATCGCGCCCGGGATCACCGTCGACTGGGCGATGCGCTACGGACGCCCGTCGATCCCGGACGTCCTCGCCGCCATGACGGCGCGAGGCTGCCGTCGCATTCTCGCGATGGCCCTCTACCCCCAGTACGCCGCCGCGAGTACCGCCACCGCCTATGACCGGCTTTTCGGGGCGCTTCAGGGGATGAAGTGGCAGCCGGCGGTGCGCACCCTTCCTCCCTACTTCGATCATCCGGGCTACATCGCCGCGCTCGCGCGCCGCGTCACCGACCACCTCGCCCGCCTCGACTTCGAACCGCAGCTCCTCCTCACCTCCTATCATGGCATGCCCGCGCGCTCGGTCGAAGAGGGCGATCCATACTACCACCAGTGTCTCGTCACGAGCGAGCAGCTCCGACGCGCCCTCGGTTGGCCCGAGGAGCGCATTCTCGTCTGCTTTCAGAGCCGCTTCGGTTCGGAGGAATGGCTCAAGCCCTATCTCGATGAGACGCTCGAGGAGCTGCCGCAGCGCGGCATCCGACGCATCGCCGTGATCTCGCCCGCCTTCGCCGCCGACTGCCTCGAGACCCTCGAGGAGATCGCGATCTCCGGCCGCGACCGCTTCGTCGCGGCGGGCGGCGAGGCCTTCACCTACATCCCCTGTCTCAACGACGGGGAGGATCACATCGCCCTGCTCGAGGAGCTCGCCCGGCGTGAACTCGCAGGCTGGATCTGAACTTCAGAAGGGCTCGCTCCAGGGCCGCAGCACGAGCTCGTCCGTCCACGAACTGCGGGGCTGGTTCGCGACGTGCCAGAAGGTTTCGGCGATGGCCTCGGGCTCGAGCAGCCGCTCCGCAGCTTCGCCCGCCTCCGTCTGCCCGGGACGGCGGATCACTCCGTCGATGACGATGTGGGCGACATGCACCCCCTTGGGGTGGAGCTCACGGGCGAGACTCTGGGCAAGGCCCCTGAGCGCGAACTTGCCCATGGCGAAGGGCGCGCTCCCGGCGAAGCCCTTGAGTCCCGCCGTCGCTCCCGTGAACAGCAGGCAGCCACGGCCGCGGGGCACCATCCGGCGCGCCGCCTCGCGGGCCACGAGAAAGGCGCCGTAGGCATTGACCGCGAAGGCCTGCTGCGCGCTTTCGGGGGTGAGCTCGGTGAACGGCCCGCGCAGGCGCAGCCCGGCGTTGTAGATGCAAAGATCGAGCGTGCCGAAGCGGGCGTCGACGGAGCGGAAGAGGGATTCCACGAGGGTCACGTCCGTGGCATCGCAGGAGAGCGCCTCGGCCCCGGTTTCCGCACAGAGCCGCTCGAGCCGGCCGATCTCCCGCGCGGCGAGCAGAAGCCGCACGCCACCCTGGGCGAAGCGGCGCGCAAGCGCGGCCCCGAGACCCGGCCCGACACCGACGATCACTCCGCTC
>CAZHHU010000033.1:0-24376 GCA_964532215.1 uncultured Geminicoccaceae bacterium | reverse complement strand
ATGCCCGAGCTCGGGGGCCGCCGCGGCCGGCAGCGGCTGGGCCGGCCGTCGCCGAACACCCACTGGCGCGTCGAGGGCTTCCGCAACTATGCCGATTATGCGCTCACGCCGCCGTTTCGCCGCGGCCTCGAGCGCCTTCTCGCGCTCGCCCGCGAGCATCCGACCGCGATCATGTGCGCCGAAGCCCTTCCCTTCCGCTGTCACCGCCGCATCGTGAGCGATCACCTGCTCGCCCGCGGCGTCGCGGTCATCCACATCCTCGATCCCTGCCGCAGCGAGCCGGCGCGCATGGACCCGGCGGCGGTCGTGACCCCGGATGGCACCGTCATCTACCCGGGCGGCGCGGCCGAGTTCGATGCCGAGGCCGGCGGGCATTGACCTTCGGGGCCGCGCCACCCAAGCTGCCGTGCGTTACGGAGAACATGGCGTGCGCTTCCCCGATCGGCTCGCAGCACCGCTTGCCGCGGACAGGGACCGGCTGCGGCAGAACCGCGAGGCGCTGCTGCGCCGTCTCGAGCTCCTGCCCGCCGGATGGCAGCGCGAAGCGGCCGCGAGCTGGCTCGAACAGCCAGGCCCGGCGGTCATCGAGGGGATCCTCGGCTCGAGCCCGTTTCTCACCCAGTGCCTGCTCGCCGAACCGAAGCTGCTCGCCGAGCTGCGCCTTGAGGGCTGGGCGCGCACCCGGGCGCGCCTCCTCGCCGAGGCCCGCGAAGTGGACGTTTCCGACCGCGCCCGCCTGCTCGCCGGTCTCAGGCGTACGCGCCGACGCATGGCCCTGCTCGTGGCCCTCGCGGACCTGTCGGGAGCATGGGACCTCGAGGAGGTGTGCACGACGCTCTCGCGCTTCGCCGACATCTGCGTCGACCGCGCGGCGCAGCACCTGCTGGGTGAGGCCGCACGCCGCGGCGAGCTCGAGCTCGCCGATCCCGAGCGGGCCGGGTGGCGGAGCGGCGTGGTCGTGCTCGCCATGGGCAAGCTCGGGGCCCTCGAGCTCAACTACTCCTCCGACATCGATCTCATCGTCCTCTTCGACGAGGAGACCATGCCCTACCGCGGGCGCGAGGCGCCCATGGCGCTTGCCGTGCGCTTCGCCCGCTCGCTCGTCTACCTGCTCGAGCAGAAGACCTCCGACGGTTTCGTCTTCCGCACCGATCTCCGCCTCCGCCCCCATCTTCCCGGTCATCCGCTCGCCATCTCGACCCAGGCGGCGGAACTCTACTACGAACGGCACGGCCAGAACTGGGAGCGGGCCGCCTACATCAAGGCGCGTCCCTGCGCCGCCGACATCGAGGCCGCGGAACGCTTTCTCCGCACCCTCTCGCCCTACGTATGGCGCAAGTATCTCGACTTCGCCGCCGTCCGCGACATCCACGCGATCAAGCGGCAGATCCACGCCCACCGCGGTTTCGCCGACATCCAGGTGCTCGGCCACGATCTCAAGGTCGGCCGTGGCGGCATCCGCGAGATCGAATTCTTCGTCCAGACCCAGCAGCTCATCCTCGGCGGCCGGCATCCCGAGCTGCGCACCCGCCGCACCCGCGACGCCCTCGCGCGCCTCGCCGCGGGCGGCTGGATCCGGTCGGAGGTGCGCGACGAGCTCGATCGCGCCTACCTCTTTCTGCGCGCCCTCGAACACCGCCTGCAGATGGTCGCCGACCGCCAGACCCAGCGCCTTCCCGCAAATCCGAAGGAGTTCGCGCGCTTCGCGCAATTCGCCGGCTACGCGGATGCGGACGCGCTCGCGCGTGATCTGCGCGCCGCGCTCGAAACCGTGGAGCGCCACTATGCCGCCCTGTTCGAGAAGGAGTCCGATCTCGGTCTCGGCAGGCGGCTCGTCTTCACGGGGACCGAGGACGACCCCGAGACCCTGGAGACGCTGCGGGAGATCGGCTTTCGCGACCCCCAGGCGGTGGCGGCCCGCATCCGCACCTGGCATCACGGGCACATCCGCGCCACGCGAAGCGCCCGCGCGCGCGAGCTGCTGACCGAACTCACGCCGGCGATCCTCGAATCGCTGCGCCGTCAGCCAGACGTGGATGAGGCCTTCCGGCTGTTCGACGAATTCGTCTCCGGCCTGCCCGCGGGCGTGCAGATCTTCTCCCTCCTCCACGCCCATCCCCGCCTCCTCACCCTGCTCGCCGATCTCATGGGGGCGGCACCGAAGCTCGCGCGCCATCTGAGTGCGAACACGGCGCTCTTCGAGGCCATGCTCGCCCCCGACTTCTTCGCCGCTCTGCCGGGGCCGCAAGCGCTCGCCCGGGAGCTCGAGCGCCTGCTCGAAGACGCCCGCGGGCTCGAGGACGTGCTCGACATCTGCCGCCGCTGGGCGCAGGGACGCCAGTTCCAGGCCGGGCTCCACGTGCTGCTCGGCGTGAGCGACGTCCGCGCCGCCCAGGCCTGTCTCACCGCCATCGCCGAAGTCGTGCTGCGCGCGCTGCTGCCCCACAGCCGGAGCTGGCTCGAGCGGACCCACGGCCGCATCCCGGGCGGCAGCTATGCCATCGTCGGCATGGGCAAGCTCGGCAGTTGCGAGCTCACGATCGGCTCCGATCTCGACCTCGTGTTCATATACGACGCGCCGGAAGATGCCCGCTCCGACGGTCCGCAGCCGCTTGCCGCCGGCACCTATTACGCGCGGCTGAGCCAGCGGCTCGTGAGCGCGCTCACCGCGCGCACCGCCCAGGGCCGCCTGTTCGAGATCGACATGCGGCTGCGGCCCTCGGGCAATGTCGGCCCGGTGGCCTGCAGCCTGCGCAATTTCACGAGCTATCACGAAAATACGGCCGAGACCTGGGAGCAGCAGGCGCTCACCCGGGCGCGCCCCGTGGCAGGCGAGCCCGGGCTCGTGGAAAGGATCGCACAGGTCATCGAACGGCTGGTGTGCCGTGAGCGGGATCCCGTGCGGCTCGCCCGCGAGGTGCGCGCCATGCGGGAGCGCATCTTCCGCGAGCACGGCTCGGACAATCCCTGGAATCTCAAGCATGTGCGTGGCGGCCTCGTGGACCTGGAGTTCACCGCCCAGTATCTTCAGCTGGCCCATGCCTGGCGGCATCCCGAGATCCGCGCGACGCGCACGCGCGAAGTCCTCTGCCGCGCCGGCAAGGTCGGGCTGCTCGATGGCCCCCTCGCGCGGGAGCTCACCGTCGCGCTCGACCTCCAGCACGCCCTCCAGGCGGTACTCCGCCTGTCCACGCTTCCCGGCTTCACCTCCAGGGAGGCCTCTCCGGGGCAACGGGACGCGCTGCTGCGCGCGGCGAACCGGGTGGTGGCGGAGCTCCCGCTCGAAAGCTTCGAGGCGCTCGAGCGCTTCCTGCGCTCCATGCAGGAGGTCGCACGTCGCACCTTCGACCACCTCTGCCCGCCTGACGAGGACTGACGCCAGGCGAGGAGGCGCCCTCAGCGGTCGAGCACGGTGCGGGCGCGGAACGGAGCCGCCTGCGGTCGCCAGTCGCGGCGCGCGAGGGGGCGCGCGCTGCCGATGCGCACGGGCTCGCGGGCGAGACAGGCGGCGACCGCGTCGAGCGCGTCGTCGCGACCGCCGCCACCGGGCCGGAAGTCCCGCATCTCGGCGACGAACGGGGTGCGCAGCACGCGCCGGTGCACGCGCAGCCGCCGGGCGGCGAGGAGGGGATCGAAGCTCTCGAGGATGCGCCGGTCCTTCGGAATCGTGCTGTGGTGCTCCTCGACCGCGACCGCGAGGCGCCGCGCGCTGAGCTCCCGCCTCAGGATGGCGGGGAGAAAACGACCGAGACCGTTGCTCTCGACGGCGATGTGGGGGACGGCGTTCCGCTCGAGAAAGTCCGCGACCTGTCGGCACATGACGGTCGCCTCGTCCTCCTCCGCACGCGCGGGGCTGCTGTCGAGATAGCGGAGATCGTGGAGGTAGTAGTTGCCCTCGGCATCGGCGAACACCACCGCCACCACACTCGAATCGCCCTTCTCCGGCCGCCCGAAGGCCGGATCCCAGAAGCAGCTCGCGGAGACCATGCGGATGCCGCCGATCGAAAGCCGGAGCGTGCGGTTCGCCTCGAGGAGCTCGATCTCCGCCTCGTAGGGCACGAGGCTGTCGGGATCGAGACGGAGCTCGTGCAGCGGCGCGGGCTCCAGCATCATCTGGCTCCTGAAGGCGAGCGGCCCGCTCTCGCGCGCGATCCGTTCGATCTCCTCCTCGGGAAACCGCTCCGGCCACAGGCTCCGGCCCGCTGCGTCGCGGATCGGCAGCACGAGCCGCGCATATCCGTCGAGAAACGGCCGCTCCTCGCCGAATTCGGGCCGTGGCTCGGCCGCGTAGATGGTGTGGTAGTGGTGCGGCGTACCGATATAGAGGATCGTGCCGCCGGGGCAGAGCACGAAGGGCAGCTCGCCGAGGCGCGCCCGCAGCTCGGCGCGCTTGCCGGCGGTATCGCAGGTGTTCGGCACCTCGACGTCATCGCAGATGATGACGTCGGCCCGAGCACCGGTGATGTTGCCGCCGAGTCCGCGCGCAACCAGCGACGGATCCCGCAGATCGACCGCACGGCGCACCGTGAACTGGTCCTGGGCCCAGGATCCCGGCGATGAAGGGCGCAGATGCACGGTCATGGGGTGGCGCTCGATGATGCGCCGGACATTGCGCGTCATGCGCACGGCAAGCCCCTGCTCGGCGGAGATGACGAGGATCCTGAGGGACGGATTGCGGCTCAGAAGCCAGGCGCAGAACAGGCCGACGAGCGTGGACTTGCCGGCGTTGCGGAAGACCATGAGCAGCAGGCGCCGCTCGCCCGCGCGCCAGCGCCCTTCGAGCCAGTCGGCGATGCGCCGGTGCAGCGCCGGCGTCCGCTGATTCTGGATCAGGTTCCAGATGTGGACGAACTGGCGAAAACGGCCGAGCCCGGAGAGATCGAAGCCCTCGAAGCCGGCCGGCTGTTCCGCGAGGAAGCCGCAGACCGCCTCGAGGTCCCCATAGGGGCGGGCGCCGTCCCGGGCCATGCCGGTTCAGCCGAGGAGGCTCCGCCTGGAAGCCCGCCCCCGGGAGAACAGATCGCGGCCGAGGCCGAGCAGGCGTTCGCTGCGCGCGAGCAGATTGCGTCGCCTGCGCCTGCGGAAGAGCTCGTCGACGGCCTCGAGATCGGCGGCGAGGCGGCCTTCGGTCTCGGCGAGGCGGCTTCGGCTCTGCCGCTCGAGGCCGCGGAGCACGGCATCGAAGGATGCGCCGCTGGCGACGCCGGCGGCCCCGGCGCGGGCCCGCTCGGCGGCGAGTCTCCGCCTGAGTTCCTCGGCGCTTCGCTGCCGTTCGCGCTCAAGCCGCGCCACGATCTCGCGCCTGCGATCCTTCTCCTCCTTGCGGAGGCGCCGGTTCGCCCGCCGCTGGGCTTCGCTCTGAAGCGCGAGATTGAGCCCGAGACGGGCCAGGGTTCCGATTCCGCCCATTACCGGTTCACCTTCATCTCTAGGGTTGCAGCCAGAAGGACGAAGGGAGAGGGGTGCTCCTGCACGATCCGCCACACCGGCTCGCCCCCTCGCCGCCAGCCGAGAAGCCGCAGCGAAACGTCGCCCGAGTAGGGGACCTGCGGCAGCGCTACCTGTGCCGGCCCCTGCCCGAGATCGCAGGTGAGCGCCGACACATCCGCCACCCGGAAGGACAGGCGCACGGGTCGATAGCGTGCATCGGGCGCGATCCCGGAGCTTCCCGCCAGCGCGGACAGGGGCACGATCTCATGCGTGTAGGGGAGGCCGATGACGAGCTCGGATGCCGGCGCGGCGAGCAGCAGCGTTCCGCTCTGGAGCTCGTCGATGCCGACCAGCTCGCCATCGGCCCATACCGCCACCCGCTTGCCGACGAAGGCATCGAGCCCCGTCCATGTGGTGGTCGGGGTCGCATTCGTGCGCAGCTCGGCGCGGTCCACGGCGAAGCCGTCGTCGAAGCGCTCGAGCGACGTCGTCCCGTCGCGCTCGACGAGCACCCAGCTTTCGCCGGCGAACACCTCGATCGCCCGGAAGGCCCCTTCGGTGGTCTGCAGCGCCCAGGCGACGACATTGCTGTTGCGGTCGATGGTGCAGCTCGCGAGGCTTCCATCGCCGCGCAGGAGAAGGAGCTGGCGGCGTCGGCCGTCGAATGCGAGATCGCGCGGGTCGCTCACGAGATGCCCGGCAAGGAGCGCGATGTCCGCGGCCTGCCACGCCTGGGCGCTGTCCACATAGACGAATTCGCGCACTTCCCGGCCGCTCGCACCGACGAACAGCGTCGCGCCGTCCACCTCCACCGGGCGAATGCGCGGCGCGGCCGGCGAGCCCACCGTCGTATGCTGGACGACCTCGATGTTCGTGGGCGTGAGGGGCCGACCTTCGACCACCCATTCGCCGGCGGTGGTGAACAGCTGCAGGCGGCGACCGGAGTGCAGCCCGCGGATGACATGGCGCTCGCCGCTCGCGAGACGGAAGGCGATGGCCTCGTCGTCGAGGCCGCTGCCGGGGTCGAAATCGAACGGCCGTCCCGAGCGGGAGAGCCAGACGTGATCGGGAAGGTCGCGGCTGCCGCCGATCACGAGGCGGTTCTGGTGGACCGCCACCACCGCCGGCCAGCCGCGGACCGGGCCGAAGGCCTGTTCCCTCCAGTCGCGGGTGACGCTGATCCCGGAAAGATCGTCGTAGCTCGCGCCCTCGGCCTCGAAGTCGCTCGTGATGTTGGTGATCTGGATGTAACGTCCCTCGACCGCGAGCCAGGCCGCGAGATGGGCGGTGGTGAAGACGGGCGCGCTCGCACGCAGATCCACGAGCCGCAGCGAGGGATCACCGGGGTCCGTGCGCAGGTTGAGGAGTTCGAGGCGCACATCGGCCGGCGCGAAACGGGCGTAGGGCAGCCGCGGTGCCGAGAGGGGATTGTCCGGGTCCTGGCGGTCGAACTCCCATGTCTCGAGCACCCAGGCTCCGCTCACGTCGCGTCGAAGGCGGCGCGGCTCGACATCGGGGTGGCACAGCAGCAGCTCCTCCCCGAACACGGTCCAGGACAGCTCCCCGAGCTGTTCTGCGGTCCAGACCGCGGCAGGCAGGGAGGCGACGGCGACCTCCTGCGCGAACAGCTCGATGCGATCCGGCGCGAGCGCGAGCAGGAGATCGCCGGCGCTGCTCGAAAATCCGATGAGCCGGCGGGCACCCGCGACCTCGGCGACGAAGCGCAGCCCCGGCCGCCGCCGCAGCCCGCCCGTGGCCATGGGGAACAGGTTGCGCAGGCGCGCGGCGCCCTCCTGCTGGGCGCGGAGGTCGAGGCGGCCGGCGAGAAGGGGGTCGAGCTCGCCGGCGGCGAAGCTCGTCTGGGTGCGGACGAAGCGGGTCATGAGCGGCGCGCCCGGATGAGGGTGAAGTCCTCGACCCGCAGCGGCGTCGCCTGCTGGCTGTCGAGCAGGCGGGCGAGGCGGAACTCGGCCGCTGCAAGTCGCTGCAGCGCCTCGCTGCGCGCGGTGGCCTCGGTCAGGGGAATGGCGAATTCCGCCGCGAGACGCGCGACCAGCGCGTTGACGAAGAAGACCGGGAATTCGGCCTCCGGAACCCGCCGCTGGTAGGTCAGGGTGACGGAGGGCGCATCGGTCACGAGGCGATCGCCGCGGATGCGGAAGACGAGGCCGCGGCCGCTGCCGCCGGTGCCGGCGGAGATGCTGCGCAGGAGATCGGCGGGAAGGAAGAAGGCGTAACGGAAATCGGCCGGCTGGGCGCTGTCGTCGCGCAGGAGATCGGCCTGGGCGATGGTGAAGGACCACGGATAGGCGGCGAGCAGGGTGTCGCGGACGGTGGGATAGAGCTCTCCTGCGACCTCGGCCTCCGCCCTCGGTTCGTCGAAGGACGCGATCGGCGGAATGCCGAGCTTGACGAGCGCTTTGGAACAAATGCTCACATCGGTGTACATGGCTACTGGTCCGCGGGCGGGGGTTCGGGCGCGGGCGCGACCTCGGGCGCGGTGGCGGGAACGGGGCGGGGCCCGCGCGGGCCCCGCCCGGATCTCAGTCGGTGTTCACGGAGCCGAAGCTCGTGATGTTGGAGACGTCGACCGTACCGCCGCTTACGGACATGACGACGAACACGCCATGCGACGGCGCGCTGTCGAGGCCGGCGTTGACGAAGATGAAGTCACCCTCCCGCAGCATCTTGGCGGCCTCGTTGAAGTAACCGGCGTTGTCGATGTCCGCGGGCAGATCGGTGGTGCGGTAGTGCCAGAGCGTGAAGCCGTTGGCGTAGGAGATCGCACTCAGGTTCTTGGGATCGTAGGCCATGATCACGCCTCCAGACAGGGCATCTTGACGACGCCGTCGGCATCGATGATGCCGGCGCCCTGGGACATCATGTTGGAGATGAAGTACGCGGCGCGGTCGCCGTGCCAGGTGATGTCGGTCACCACATCCTGACCGATGGCGTGGCCGACGGCGCTGCGGTGGTACCAGAAGCAGCTCCGCACCCCGCCCGTGATCGGCAGACCCGAATGGGGGATCCACAGCGTGCCGAGCCAGTACTTGGCCTGGGTGCCGCGCCAGGGCAGCTGATCGTCGCCGACGAACTCGGCATTCGCGAACTCGGGCAGGTTGAGGAGTTCCGACCACTGCTTCCAGCCGATCACCGCATAGCGCTGGCCGTCGTCCGGAACGTCGTTGCTGCCGAGCAGCTCGAAGGCCTCGAGCACCTTCTCCTTGGTGAGCCCCGTGGTGTCGGTGCCGGCGAGATTGGGGGTGGAATCGAGGGCCTCGATGATGAGCTCGTCGGTCTTGCGGCCGAGGGCGAAGGCGCCGGCATTGGCGAGCACCTGCCGCTCGTCGATGTTCGTCTTGAGCTCGTCGAGCTTGTCCACCCACTCACCGGCATAATAGTCGACGAGGAACACCTCGACGGTGCTGAAGTCGACGTTCATGACCGGCACCATGCCGTGGCGGGCCTTGGTCGAGGCCGCGCCCTTGCCGACCTTCTGGAACACGGTCGAGCTGCCCCGCACGCCGTTCTTGACGCGAACGGTGGGGCGCAGCTTCGAGCCCTGGCGCTGATAGGCCTCGTGGACTTCGCGCTCGAACTGCTTGACGAACGCTTGATCGATGGTCGTCGTCATGATGAGCCGTTCTCTCGCTTGAAGGTTTCACCGCTTGGCGCCGATGCGGTTGTCCCTGCGGGGGCCGATCGTCGCCGGCTCGGGTGGCGGGCCGCCGGGCGGTTGTCCGCCGCGGACGCGCGTCACTCGCCGTAGAGCTGCCTGAAGCCCTCGGTAACGCGCGCCACGATTTCGGGATCGTGATCGCGCCAGTAGCGCGGATCCCGCATCAACTCGTGCAGCTCCTCCTCGCTCACGCTCATGGCGCCCGCCCCGGCCTCGCCGACGAGTTCGGGCTCGGCCGCCTTCATCATCTCGCGCAGGGCGAGCACGCCGTGATAGGAGCTCGCGAGGGCCTCGTAGACCTCGGGCTCGAGATGCGCCTCGGCCCATTTCGCGATCTGATGGGCGATGCGCGCGAAGGCCTCTTCACCGCCGAAGTGCTGCACGAGCCGTTCGCGCTCGCGCTCCGCCTCGACCGCGGCGACGGCATCGGCGACCGCGGGGAGCAGGCGCTCGGCCGCAAGATCGTAGACGAGCTGCGCCTGCTTGCGGGTGAAGCCGGCTTCATGCAGCCGGCGCTCGAGTTCCGGATCCCGCTCGAGCAGCGGGTGCGGCGGTTCGATCTCGTAATCCTCCGGGCGCTCGGGCCAGCCGAGGGCACGCAGGAGCCGCGCCCGGCCCTCCGCATCCTCCTCCCCTTCCGGAAGCGCCACCATGCGCCCGAGCTTGCGCTCGAGCTCGCGGTAGGACTTGAGCAGCGCTTCGAGACGCGGTTCGCCCTTCTCGGCGTCCCAGAACTTTTCCGGAACATATTCCGGGCGTTCGGGAACGCTCCGGCGCTCATCGGAAGTGGCGGGCGTGTCCGCCTCCGGCGCGGCGGCGGGAGTCCCGGCCTCCGGTGCGCCGTCGGGCGACACGCCGGCCGTCACCCCGGCGGGCTCGGATGCCGGCGACAGATCTGTTTCGCTGCGGATATCCTGGTTCATGATCGATCCTCAGTTGCGGCGTGCGGCCAGTCCCTGCTCGACCAGGGAGTGAATGTGGGCGACGACGCTGCGCTGCCCCTCGACGTGACGGAGCACGGCGTCGGGCGCGGTGGGGGGGACACGACGGCTGAGAAAGGCCCGGCGCAGATACTCGAGCACGCGGCGGCCGGCCGGTGTCGAGAAGCAGCTCGCGAAGCACTCGGCGAGCTCGTTGCTCCGGTTGCCCTCGCCTTCCGCGGCGAGAAGCCAGCTCCATCCGCCGCGGCGCGCCCTACGCGTCATCGCCCCTCTCCAGGGCTGCGAGCAGCGAGGCGGCGAGAGGCTGCGTCTCGCGCAGAAGCTCGGCCGGCACCCCGAGGGCGTCGGCGAGCCAGCGCACCGCTCTCGGGACGTCGGCGAGGGCTTGCGCCTCGGGCCCGAGCTCGCGCACGGCGTTGAGCCACATGAGCACGTTGCGCACCTCCTCGCGCGCCTGCAGGCGGGCGAGCGGCATCCGCCAGGCGATGTCCGCGACGCGGCCATCGAGGGAGAGTTCGGCGATCTCGCCGCGACGGCGGAGGATGGCCGCCGCCCGCTGCACCAGCGGTGCGAGGAGCTCGCCGCGCAGCCGGCCGTAGACGGCGCCGAGGATTCTCGCCGTTTCGGCGCTGCGCTCCATGACCTCGGTCGCGGTCATGCGCGGGCCGTCCACGGGCCCCAGCTTGTCGACGAGAAGGGTATGACGGATGCGCGCACGCAGATCGGCGAGCACGAGCTCGGAGACGTCGAAGCGGCCGGGCGCCTGCAGCGGCACGAGGCCCGACGAGCCCGGGGCCTTGGGAATGATGCTTCCCGGCGTGAGATCGATGTTCGCCGGGTTGAGGACCCCGTCGTCCTCCGCGAGCCAGATCCCGGTGACGGCGATCGAGGCGTTCTTGAGAATGAGCTCCACGACCTTGTTCGCCGTCTTGATGTCGGGAAGCGCCGTCATCACCGGCGAGCGCCCGTAGAGCTCGCCGGCCGCCTTGATCCAGCGGAAGGTCACGAAGGGGGACCGTTCGAACCATCCCTCCCGCAGCACCACGGGATGGCTGCAGCCGGCGGCGCGCGAGGGAAGAAAGGCGAGATAGCGGCAGCCGCCGGGCTCGCCGAGAGCGGCTTCGACGAGCTCGACCTGTGCCGCGGCATCCTCGTCGAGCCGCCGCTTGAGCGTCTCGGGCAGCACGGCGTCGGGAAAGCGCTCGCGGATGGTGTCGAGGGCGGTGAAGGTGGTGCGGAAGTGGTGGACGATGCGCCCGTCGGCATCGCCGAGCACGGACATCTCGGCGGCGGGCACGGCGACGAAGCGGAACGCCGATTCCGCCCCGGGCGGCGCTTCCTGGAACTGGAGCGTCGCCGTGCCCACGGTGACGAGATCGAGAAAGCTCTGGTGGAGCTCGACGGCGAAGTTCGAGCGCTCGAAGTGGCTGTGCAGGGATCGCGTCGCCCGCTCGAGCTCCGGTGCGACGAGCTCGCGCTGTTGGGATTCGAGAGCCGCTCCCGGGACGAGCTCGAACCAGCGCGATCCCGGAGGCGCGAGCTCGGCGAGGAGACTCGCCGCGAGCTGCTCCACGGCGTCCGGCGCGGTGCCGTCGAAGAGCTCGTCGCTCGCCCGGTTGGCGGGCGCGAACTCGCCTCCGAGACCGCCACCGCGTACCGGGGCGGCATAGGCGAAGCACTCGCGCCACAGGGGCTCCCAGGGACGTCTTCGCCTGCGGGCGGCGAGATAGGCTTTTTCGATCGCGATGGGCGCCGTGGCGCGCATGCGGCTGCTCCATTTAGGATGTCTGGCTGATGGATAGGTATATGATCCTACCGCCTCTGTCAAGCGGCGGCCGCCCGCAGCAGGCATTCCGGCTGCCGCAGCAGATGGCGATAGAGCGCATAGGGTGTCACGAGCCACGGGGCGCGCAGACCGAGCACGCGTTTGACGAGCTCGACGCAGGTAAAGGGCGCGAGCGGAAACGGCGGGCGGCGCGGCCGCCGGCTCAGCCCCAGCACCCGCCCCCCGAGCCGGGCGTAGCTGCGCGCCAGCGGCTCGACACCGCAGTCGGGAGCGGGCAAGATATCGAAGCCGTCGCCCCGGCTGTCGCAGAGGATCCAGCCGCGTTCGCTGCGCAGCAGGCAAAAGCAGTGGCGAAAACCCGGCCGCAGCCAGCGCAGCCACAGGCCGTCGGGGCGGTCCTCGAACACGACGAGGATTTGCAGCCGCGGCACCAGGGGGGTACGGGAGCACATGCTTCTGATCCGCGCGCTTTTCGGGAAGGGATCCTTGCCGTGGCCGCCGCATGTGTCAAGAAGATGTTCCTAGGATATGCCCGGTGCGGCGTTGAACAGGGAGGATGGTCCTGATGTTGACCCACGAGGAGATCTGGAGGGGCATCGACCGCTTGGCCGAGCTGCACGGGATGTCGCCGTCGGCCCTCGCACGCAGGGCCGGCCTCGACCCCACCACCTTCAACAAGAGCAAGCGCGTCACCCGCGAGGGCAAGAAGCGCTGGCCGAGCACCGAGAGCCTCGCCAAGATCCTCGACGCGACCGGAACGAGCTTCCGCGAATTCGTCGCCCTCATCGACGAGACGGCTAAGAGCGCGGCGGCACCGAGCCAGCGCCTCAAGGCGATCCGCCTCGGCGAGCTGCGCCCGCTCGAGGATCTCGATCCCGCCGGCTTCCCCCGAGGCGGCGCCTGGGAGGAGATGGAGTTCCCGCTCATCGAGGATCCCGACAGCTACATCCTCGAACTCGACCACGATCTCGCCCTGCCCTGCTACCGCTCCGGCGACCTCCTCGTGGTCTCGCCCAACAGCAGCGTCCGTCGCGGCGATCGCGTCCTCCTCTGTCTGCGCGATGGCCGCCTCGTCGCCGGGCTCCTTGAGCGGCGCACCGTCGCCCGCGTGACCCTGCGCAGCTTCGATGAGGAGAGCCGCGAGTGCCCCTATGAGCTCGAACAGGTCGCCTGGCTCGCGCGGGTGCTGTGGGTGGGACAGTAGGGGCGAAGTGAAAAAAGGGCCGCCGGAGCGCCGGCGGCCGAGCTGTGGAGGCAGGACGACGTCAGGGAGGACGGAAGCCGAGTGACGAGACCGCACGCCTTGCGGCTCGACGATCTCACGGCTCGGCAGGCAAGGTTCTAGACGCGAGACGTGAAAAAAGGCTTAACATGGAGCTCGCCCCGCCGCGGCCCGCGACCGGGAGGAGAGGCGAAAGGCCGGGAGAGCGAAAATGGAATACGTCCAGGCCGGCGGCGCCCGCATTCCGGCACTCGGATTCGGCACCTGGGAGCTTCGCGGTGCGCTCGCCTGCCGCATGGTCGAGATCGCGCTCGAGGTGGGCTACCGCCACATCGACACCGCCCAGATGTACGACAACGAGGGCGAGGTCGGCGCCGCCATCCGCGCAAGCGGCGTGCCCCGCGAGGAGATCTTCCTCGTAACCAAGGTCTGGCCCGGTCGCTTCCGCGCCGGCGAGCTCCAGCGCTCGGTCGAGGAGAGCGTCGCCCGGCTCGGCTTCGAACCCGTGGATCTCGTCCTCCTGCACTGGCCCAATCCGGCCGTGCCGCTCGCCGAGACCATCGAGGCGCTCAACGAGGTGCGAAGCCGCGGCCTCGCCCGCCACATCGGAGTGAGCAACTTTCCCGTGCGCCTGCTGCGCGAGGCGGTCCGTCTCTCGCCCGCCCCCATCGTCACCGACCAGGTGGAATATCATCCTTTCCTGAGCCAGCGCAGCCTGCTCCGTGCCTGCCGCGAAGCCGGGATCGCGCTCACCGCCTACTGTCCTCTCGCCCGCGGGCGGGTGTTCGAAAGCGAGGTGCTGAAACGGATCGGCGCCCGCTACGGCAAGGATCCCGGCCAGGTGGCCCTGCGCTGGCTGCTGCAACAGGAAAGCGTCGTCGCCATTCCCCGCTCGGCCCGGCCCGAACACATCCGCAGCAACTTCCAGATCTGGGACTTCCGGCTCAGCGACGAGGAAATGGAAGAGATCGCCCGGCTCGGGAGCCCGCAGGGGCGCATCGTCGACCTCGAAGGCCTCGCACCCGAGTGGGACGAAGAGTAGGCCCGCCGCGACGCGCGTCGATCCTCAACCCGCCGCGGGTTCCCCATCCCCTCCGATCGCGACCACCACGCGGCCGCGGATCGCCCCCTTGAGAAACTCGCCGGCAAGCTTCGGCGCCTCATCGAAGGGAACCACGGTGGTGATGCGGTCCAGTATCTCGCGCGAGAGATCCGAGGCGAGGCGCTGCCAGGCGGCGAGGCGCTCCTCGCGCGGTGCGTAGACCGAATCGATGCCGATCAGCCGGATGCCGCGGAGGATGAAGGGGAAGACCGTCGTGTGCAGCTCCACCCCGCCCGCAAGCCCGCAGGCCGCGACCGCGCCGCGGTAGCGAACCGCCTTCAGGAGATTGGCGAGCACGACGCCGCCTACGGTATCGATTCCACCCGCCCAGCGCTGGGACGCGAGCGGGGCCGGCGAGGGTTCGCCGAGCTCCCGGCGGTCCATCACCTCGGCGGCTCCGAGTCCCTTGAGATAGTCCTCGAGCTCGCGCCGGCCGGTGAGCGCGACGGCCCGGAATCCCGCCTTCTTGAGCAGGGCGAGGGCCACCGAGCCCACACCGCCAGCCGCTCCGGTCACGAGCACCTCGCCCTTGTCCGGGGTCACCTTCTGTTCCTCCAGCGCCATCACGCACAGCATGGCGGTAAGGCCCGCGGTGCCGATGGCCATGGCGTCCCGCAGCGACAGACCCGCGGGCAACGGCACGAGCCAGTCTCCCTGCACCCGCGCGAGCTCCGCGAGACCGCCCCAGTGCTTCTCCCCGACGCCGCAGCCCGTAAGCACCACCGGGTCACCCGGGCGGTAGCGGGGATCCGCGGATTCGCGCACGCGACCGGCGAGATCGATCCCCGGCACGAAGGGAAAGCTGCGGAGGATCTTGCCGGCGCCGGTGATCGCGAGCGCGTCCTTGTAGTTGAGCGAAGAGTATGCGACCTCGACGAGCACATCCCCTTCGGGAAGGCGATCGCGGGGCAGCTCTTCGAAGCGCCATACGGTACGCCCGTCCTCGCGATCGACGACCAGTGCCCTGAACCCTTCCGCCATCGTCTCCTCCCCCGTCGTGGCGCCGCCCTAGCCAAGCCCGCGAGCGCCGTGTAAGACGGCGCCGGCCCGCGTCGCGCGGCCGCAATAGTCTACGGATCCGGGATGGACAAGCTCGAGCGTTTCGCGCGCGCCGTCGACGCCCTCAACGAGCGGGTCGGGCGCACGGTCTCCTGGCTCGCCCTGGCGATGGTGCTCGTGACCTTCTTCGTCGCGGTCATGCGCTATGGCTTCAACTGGGGCCTCGTCTGGATCCAGGAGGCCTACGTGTGGATGCACGGCATCCTGTTCATGCTCGGTGCCGGCTACACGCTGCTGCACAATGGCCATGTGCGGGTCGACGTCGTCTACCGGCCCGCCCGTCTGCGCTACAAGGCGTGGGTGGACCTGCTCGGCTCCCTGTTGCTGCTGCTGCCCATGGTCGCGGCCGTCTTCTACTGGAGCCTTCCCTACGTCATCGAGTCCTGGAGCAAGCTCGAAGAATCGCGCGAGGCCGGCGGGCTTCCGGGCCTCTTTCTGCTCAAGAGCGTGATCCTGCTGTTCTGCCTGCTCGTCGGCCTTCAGGGCCTGTCCCTCGCTGCGCGGGCCTGGCTCGCCCTGCGCGGGCGCGAGGAGGCCTTTGTCCAAGAGGAAGCGGCCGAGGTCTGAGGTGGAGGCGGAATATCTGAGCCTCCTCATGTTCGCCGTCGTCTGCGGCGTGCTGCTGCTCGGCTATCCGGTCGCCTTCACCCTCGGTGGTACCGCCCTCGCCTTCGCCTTCCTGGGTTCCTGGTTCGACCTCTTCGATCTGCGGCTGCTCGGCGGGCTGCCGTCGCGCTACTTCGGCGTCATGGTCAATGAGGTGCTCGTCGCCGTCCCACTGTTCGTCTTCATGGGGGTGGTGCTCGAGCGCTCCAAGCTTGCCGAGCAGCTCCTCGAGACCATGGGTCTCCTGTTCGGCCGGCTGCGGGGCGGCCTCGCCTATTCGGTGACCATCGTCGGCATGCTGCTCGCGGCCTCGACGGGCATCGTGGGGGCGGCGGTGGTGACCATGGGGCTCCTCAGCCTCCCCGCCATGCTCAAGGCGGGCTACGACAAGGGGCTCGCCTGCGGGACCATCTGCGCTTCGGGAACACTGGGTCAGATCATTCCGCCATCGATCGTGCTCGTGATCCTCGGCGACATCCTGCAGGGCGCCAACACCCAGGCCCAGCTCGCGCTCGGGAATTTCGCACCGGAGCCGGTCTCGGTCGTCGATCTCTTCGCCGGCGCCATGCTGCCGGGGCTCGTCCTCGTCGCCCTCTATCTCGGCTACGAAGCCCTGGTCGCCCTCCTGCGGCCCGAAGCTGCACCTTCGCTCGTGGGGCAGGGAGAGCGTCCCGGGGACCTGCCCCGGCGGGTGCTCGTGGCGCTGCTCCCCGCGGGCGCGCTCATCGTCGCCGTGCTCGGCTCGATCCTGATCGGCCTCGCGACCCCCACCGAATCGGCCGCCATCGGCAGCGTCGGTGCGCTCCTGCTCGCGGCCGCGCGCCGCCGGCTCGACCTTCCCATGCTGCGGGAGGTCGTCCAGGAGACGACCAAGATCAGCTCCATGGTGTTCGTGATCCTGCTCGGCGCCTCGATCTTCTCGCTCACCTTCCGGGGCTTCGGCGGCGAGAAGCTGGTCACCGAGATCCTCCATCAGATGCCCGGCGGGGCTTTCGGTGCCATGCTCCTCGTCATGGGCGTGATGTTCCTTCTGGGCTTCTTCCTCGATTTCATCGAGATCGTCTTCGTGGTCGTCCCCATCGTCGGCCCGCCCCTCATCATGCTCGGTCTCGATCCCGTCTGGCTCGGAGTGATGATCGGCATCAACCTGCAGACGAGCTTCCTCACCCCGCCCTTCGGCTTCGCCCTGTTCTATCTGAGGGGCGTCGCCCCGCCCGAGGTCTCCACCGTGGACATCTACCGCGGCATCGTCCCGTTCGTGCTGCTCCAGCTCGTGGGCCTCGGCATCACCGCCGCCTTTCCCAAGCTCGCCACCTGGCTGCCGAAGATCCTCTTCGGCTGAACGCCGCGGCCGGAGTCCACACGCGAAGCGTGATCGAAGCCGCCCCGGGCCCGGCGGCCCGGGGCATCTATGTCTCAGCCGGCGCTGGGCTTCGCGTATTCGAAGGGCAGAAGCCGCGCCGTCATGTACGACTGCTCGGA
Organism: uncultured Geminicoccaceae bacterium; assembly: GCA_964532215.1. Taxonomy (GTDB): domain Bacteria; phylum Pseudomonadota; class Alphaproteobacteria; order Geminicoccales; family Geminicoccaceae; genus HRBIN39. The sequence continues at coordinate 7,069 of CAZHHU010000033.1, read as the reverse complement.
GACCTTCGCCCAGGAGATCGCCTTGCGCCGGAACTCGAGAATGCTGTCGAACACCTTGCGCGAGAGCGGGTCCTGGTTCGCGAGCTCGGTCAGCACCTCGCCCGCGAGCCTGCCGAGACCGTTCAGCACCTCGTCCGGAAAGCGCTTCAGAACGACCCCGTGCTTCTTGATGAGCTGGTCGAGGCTGTCGTTGTTGCGGGCCTGGAACTCCGACAGCACGGTGACGTTCACCGCCCGGTTCGCGGCCTCGATGATGGCCTTGAGATCGTCGGGCAGCGCGTTCCAGGCGTCGAGGTTGATGAAGCAGTCGAGCACCGTCGCCGGCTCGTGCCAGCCGGGATAGTAGTAGTACTTGGCCACCTTGTAGAAGCCGAAGGCGAGGTCGTTGTACGGACCCACCCATTCGGTGGCGTCGATCGAGCCCGATTCGAGCGCCGGCATGATCTCGCCGCCGGGGAGATTGACGACCACGCCGCCCGCGGCCTTGACGACTTCGCCGCCGAGGCCGGGAATGCGCATCTTGAGGCCCTCGTAGTCCTTGAGGCTGTGGATCTCCTTGTTGAACCAGCCGCCCATCTGAACGCCGGTATTGCCCGAGGGGAAGAACTTGGCGTTCATCTGGGCGTAGACCTCGTCCGCGAGCTCCTGACCCCCGCCGTAGTAGAACCAGGCGTTCTGCTCCTGCGCCGTGAGCCCGAAGGGGAGCGAAGCGATGAACTGCGACGCCGGCACCTTGCCCTTCCAGTAGTAGGGCGCGCCATGCCCCATCTCGACGGTGCCGCCCGAGACCGCGTCCATGCTCTCGAAGGCGGGGACGATCTCACCGGCCCCGTAGACCTCGACCTCGAGGCGGCCGTCCGACATCCTGCCGATGAGCTCGGCGAGCAGATTGGCCCCGGTGCCGAGGCCGGGGAAGTTCTTGGGCCAGGTCGTGACCATGCGCCACTTGAGCTTGCCCTGCGAGATCGCGGGCTTCGGGAAGCTCGCACTGCCCGCCGCGAGCGCCAGTCCCGCGGTCGTGGTCTTTACGAAATCGCGACGCTTGAGTGTCATGGCCTCCTCCGCTGGGTGATGCGGGTGATGCGACGGCCGGAAGCCACGCCCGGCCGGAGTCGCGGCCAGCCTCTGCGAGCCGTGTCCGGAAATCAAGCGCGCGGAAGTCGCGCCCCGGGCGTGGGCCGGGCGTCCGGGGTGTCGGCGAACGGCACCCAGCGGTCGCCGTCGAGCCGCTCCAGCGGACGGAAGCGGCTCTTGTACGCCATCTTGTGGCAGTCCGCGATCCAGTAGCCGAGATAGACATAGGGCAGGCCCAGCTGCTGCGCGCGCTGCACGTGCCAGAGCACGACCAGACTTCCGAGCGAACGACGCGGCGCCTCGGGCTCGTAGAACTTGTAGACACCGGAGAGACCGCTCTCGACGCGGTCGGTGAGACTGACCGCCCACAGCCTGCCCTTGCCGTCCCGGAATTCGACGAGGCAGGTGTGTGGCGCCGCCTCCTCCACCATCTCCCGATACTCCTCGAAGCTCATTCCCGTCATGCCGCCCTCGGGATGCCGGATCCCGAGATAGCGGGTGAACAGGGCATAATGCTCCTCGCGGGCCCGGGCGGGGAGCTCCCGCGCACGCAGGTCACGGTTGCGGGCAAGCACCTTGCGCCAGTTGCGACTCCACTGGAAGCGCGCGACCGGGATGCGGACCGAGATGCAGGCGCGGCACTCCGGGCATACGGGCTTGTACAGGTAACGCTGCGCGCGCCGGAAACCCGCCCAGGTCAGAAGGTCGAAGGCTTCCGGCGCGAGCTCGTCGAGACGCGCGACGATGCGGCGCTCGCGCCTGCCGGCGAGATAGGGACAGGGCCCGAGTGGGGTCAGGTAGAACGGCGCCAGCAGGTCCGGAATGGTCGACATCGCCCGAGCGCAAGACTGCCGCATCCACATATGGTCGCCGCCATGCCCCGGGCGAGTCCCGAAGCGCGCTTCAACCGCGATCGTGAAGGTGGCAGGCGCACCAGTGGCCGGGTGCGATCTCGCGCAGCTCGGGGCGCGCTTCGCGGCAGCGGGCGAAGGCGAGCGGACAACGGGGATGGAAGGCACAGCCGGGCGGTGGATCGGCGGGCGAGGGGATCTCGCCGCGGATGGGCTCGAAGCGGCGCTTGCCGAGCGCAAGCCGCGGGACATCGGCGAGCAGCGCGCGGGTATAGGGATGCGCCGGCTCGCGGCAGAGGCGCTCGGTGGGCGCGAGCTCCACGATCCGCCCGAGATACATGATCGCGATCCGGTCCGAGATGTGCTCGACCACACCGAGATCGTGGCTGATGAAGAGGTAGGTGAGTCCGAGGCGCTCCCGCAGCTCCATGAAGAGATTGAGGATCTGGGCCTGAATCGAGACATCCAGCGCCGCCACGGCCTCGTCGCAGACCAGGAATTCGGGCTCGACCGCGAGCGCCCGGGCGATGCCGATGCGCTGGCGCTGTCCGCCCGAGAACTGGTGCGGGTAACGGTCGAGATAGGAGGGATCCAGCCCCACCTGACGCATGAGCTCGTCGAGCCGGGGGGCGAGCTCTGCCCGGCTCACGAGACCGTGGTAGCGCGGCGCTTCGCCGATGATCTCGCGGATCCTGAGACGCGGGTTGAGGGAGGCGAAGGGATCCTGGAAGATCATCTGGATCCTGAGGGCGAGGTTCCGCTGCAGCCGGCCGCGATCGTCCACGAGGCTGCGGCCGCGAAAGCGGACATCGCCCCGGGTCGGCGGCAGCACGCCGGCCACGATGCGTCCGAGGGTCGACTTGCCGCAGCCGGATTCCCCGACGAGGCCGAGCACCTCCCCCTCGCCGATCGCCAGATCGACGCCATCGACGGCACGCACGGTGATAGGCCGGTAGCCGGCTCCGAGGAGATTGGCGAGCCGCTCGGAGAGATCGAGCGCACGGTGGAAGAGCTTCACGATGCCCCGCAGCTCGAGAATGGGGGCCTCGCGTTCCCGCTGCACCGGCGACGGCGGGGGGCTCGACCCCGCGACCTGCGCGCCCATCACAGTCCTCCACGCCAGCCGGAGAGGAGCTGACTGATCGCGCACGCGGCCCGGCGGCCGGCCAGATAGGCGCCGGCGGCGGTCGCCTGCCAGCCGGGGGGAGCGCTCGCCTCGCCCGCGAGATAGAGCCGCCCGAAGATGGGGCGGCGCAACACGCCGCGGGCCGCCTGCCCCCCGGGGATGGCATAACTGTAGGCACCGAGCGCCCAGTAGTCGGTGCTCCACCGGCTGTGAACGGTCCGCCGCAGGCGTCGGGCGACCGCACCGCCGGCCTGGCGGGCGAGATCCTCCTTCACCAGCGCGTGAACCTCCCGCTCCTCCATCGCCGCGATCTCGCGGGCGCGGGCGCCGCCGGCGAACGCCCAGGCGAGATCGAGACCGCAGGGCCGCATCAGATAGAGCAGATCGCCCGTACCCGACGACGGATAGAGGAACCAGTTGTCCCCGAGCCCGAAGGGATCGCCGTCGAAGCGCAGGCCGATCTTCTCCGACTGCCCGAGCGGCAGCGAGGCGAGCGCCGCCTCGACTTCGGCCGGCCAGTGGGGACGGATCTGCGGCCGGCCCCGTCTCAGCAGCTCCGTGGAGGCGGTGAGGATCGCATAGGCGGCCCGGAAACTGCCTTCATCCGTCTCCACGCGCACATGATCCGAAGCGACCACGAGCCGCTCTACCGCGCAGCCGAGATGAACCGGAACGCCCTCGGCGATCCGCTGGAGCAGCGCGCCGTGGCCTTCGGCCGGGATCCAGTCCTCTCCGCTTTCGGTGGCGATCCAGTCCCGGGCATCGACCTCCTCCGGCTCCGCGCCCGTGATCCAGACCCCGAGCAATGCGCGCACGGTGGCGGCGAAGGGCCCTTCCTGCGGCAGGAGATCGGCAAGACTCGCGCCCGGGATGCGCGCGGCACCCTCTTCGAGCGCTGCCACCGCGCGTGCGATGGCTTCACCCAGAGCCGTTCCCGCCTCGCCATCGGGGTGCCCCCCGCGGGAGATGAAGCGGCGCCTCGGATCCACACAGAACCGGGCGCCCAGGGCGAGGGCGATGTCGCTCCAGGGATTGCCGCGGTCTGCCGCGTGGATCCACGAACCGCCGAGATCGAAGGGGAGACCGAGGGTGACGGCATCGGTCCACAACCGCCCGCCGATGCGTTCGCGCGCCTCCAGGAGACGGAAGCTGTGCCCCCTCGCCCGGAGCTCGCGGGCGGCGGCGATGCCTGCGGCACCGGCGCCCACGATGACGACCTCGACGTCGTGGCGATCGGCCATGGAATCATCTCCCCGATACGAGGTTCCTGTTCCTCCCATGCGACCATCGGCGCCTGCCGCAGCCTCGCGCCCGGTTCTTGTCCGGCGTCATGTTCAAAGAGATATGTAGCCGCGATGCTCGCGTCCGGGGAACGCGGTCCGAGGCCAGGAGGCGGAACATGCCCTACACCAGGATCTTCGAGGAAGCGATCGATCGGCTCCGAGCCGAGGGACGCTATCGCGTCTTCGCCGACCTCGCGCGACAGGTGGGGCGCTTTCCCCGTGCGCGCAGCTACCGCGGCGAGGAGGTGCGCGAGGTCACCGTATGGTGCTCCAACGACTACCTCGGCATGGGGCAGCACCCGCAGGTGCTCGCGGCGGCGCGTGAAGCGCTCGAGAGCTACGGCGCGGGTGCGGGAGGCACGCGCAACATCTCCGGCACCACCCATCTCCATGTGCTGCTGGAGCGCGAGCTTGCGCGGCTGCACCGCAAGGAGGCGGCGCTCCTCTTCACCTCCGGCTATGTCGCGAACGAGGCGTCGATCAGCACCATCGCGAAGCTCCTGCCGAACTGCGTCATATTCTCGGACGAGCTCAATCACGCCTCGATGATCGCCGGCGTGCGCAGCTCGCGCTGTGAGAAGAAGATCTTCCGGCACAACGATCTCGATGATCTGGAACGCCTCCTCGCCGCGGAGCCGCGCGAGCGGCCCAAGCTCATCGTCTTCGAGAGCGTCTACTCCATGGACGGCGATTTCGGCCCCATCGCCGAGATCGTCGAGCTCGCCGAGCGCTATGGGGCCATGACCTATCTCGACGAGGTGCACGCCGTGGGCATGTACGGCGCGCACGGTGCCGGGGTGGCGGAAAAGCTCGGCCTCATGGACCGCATCGACGTCATCCAGGGCACGCTCGCCAAAGCCTATGGCTGCATGGGCGGCTACATCGCGGGCAGAGCCGCGGTCGTGGACGCCATCCGCTCCTATGCCCCCGGCTTCATCTTCACCACCTCGCTCACGCCGGCGACGGTCGGCGGCGCCCTCGCCTCGGTGCGCATCCTCATGGGCGAGGAAGGGCAGCGGCTGCGCGCCCGGCATCAGGAACGCGCCGCCCGCCTCAAGGCGCGGCTCGCGGAGGTCGGCATCCCCATGCTGCCCTCGGTGACCCACATCGTCCCGGTGCTCGTGGGCGATCCCGTCCAGTGCAAGGCCGCCTCCGACATGCTCATGGACGAGTTCGGCATCTACATCCAGCCCATCAACTTCCCCACCGTGCCGCGCGGCACCGAACGGCTGCGCATCACCCCGGGGCCGCTGCATGGGGATGAGGAGATGGACCGACTCGTCGACGCGCTCGTGTCGGTCTGGAACCGCCTGCATATCCGCCGCGCTGCCTGACGCCTCTTGCGGGCTGGCGGCAGGGGTGCCATTGCGCCCCGCAGATCGGCGGAAGCGGGCATGGACGCGGCGCTCAGAGAGCTCGAAGCGGAACTCGGGGGCGAGGTCGTCACCCTTTCCGCGATACCCGAGCGGTACTGGAACGACTGGGCGGGGCTCGACCCGGTGCGCCCGGCGGCTCTGCTCAGACCGCGCGAGCCGAGGGAAGTTGCTCGCGCCCTCGCGATCTGCAATCGACACCGCCTTGCGGTCGTGCCGCAGGGCGGACGCACGGGCCTTGCCGGTGGCGCGCGGCCCTCGCCGGGCTGTGCGGTGCTCGCGCTCGAGCGGCTTGCCGGCGTGGAGGAGGTGGACGGCGCCTGCGGCACGATGACGGTGCGCGCCGGCACCGTGCTCGAGGAGGCGCAGCGCGTCGCCGCCGAAGCAGAGCTGTTCCTTCCCCTCGATCTCGGCGCCCGGGGCTCCTGCCAGATCGGCGGCAATCTCGCCACCAATGCCGGCGGCACCAAGGTCATCCGCTACGGCATGGCGCGTGATCTGACCCTCGGGCTGGAGGTGGCGCTCGCGGACGGCACCCTGCTCACGGGGCTCAACAAGCTCGTCAAGAACAACGCCGGCTTCGACCTCAAGCAGCTCTTCATCGGCTGCGAGGGGACGCTCGGCATCATCACCCGCGCGGTGCTGCGCCTGCAGCCGCGGCCGCTGACGACGGCCGCGGCCTTCTGCGGACTGCGCGACTTCGAGGCGGTGATCGCGCTCCTGAGGCGCGCCCGCCGCGAGCTCGGAGGCCTGCTTTCGGCCTTCGAGGTGATGTGGCCCAACTACTACGAGCTGATGGCGACACAGGTGCCGGAGCTCCGCCTCCCGCTCCGGCCCGGCCACGGCGTCTACCTGCTCCTCGAGGCCCAGGGATACGAGGCGGAGCGGGACGAGGGACGGTTTCTCGACCTGCTCGAGGCACTGCTCGAAGCGGGGGGCATCGGCGACGCGGTGGTCGCGCGCTCGGCGCGCGATGTCCGCGATCTCTGGGCGATACGCGATGCGGTGGCGGAATTCCCGCGCATCCTCGGCCGCCATGTGAATTTCGACCTCGGCCTCGAGGTCGAGCGGATGCAGCGCTTCGCCGACGCCTGCCTCGCGCGGCTCGAGAAGAGATTCGCCGGCATCCGGGCCGTGCTCTTCGGTCATGTGGGAGACGGCAACCTCCATGTGGTGACGGACCTTCCGCCCGGCGTCACGGGCGCGGAAGTCGAGGATCTCGTGTACCGCACGGTTGCCGAATTCGGGGGTACGATCTCGGCCGAACACGGCATCGGCACGATCAAGAAGCCCTACCTCCCGCTCGTGCGGCCGCAGCCGGCGATCGCGACCATGAAAGCGCTCAAGCGCACCCTCGATCCC
>CAZHHU010000032.1:19767-28307 GCA_964532215.1 uncultured Geminicoccaceae bacterium | reverse complement strand
CCCGCTCCTCGACGGGCACGAGCTCGAGCAGGCCGATCTCCGGCGGGCGGGCGAAGCGTGCGGGAATGCCCGTGGTTCCCACGCCCGCACTGACGAACAGGTAGCGATCGCCGACGCGGTGCAGGCCGTGCGCCTGGCGGCGGGGGAGGGCGCTCATGGTGACGAGCGGGCCGACCCAGGGAAGGCAGATCTGGCCGCCGTGGGTATGGCCGGCTACGACGAGGCGCACCTGCCCGGGCGCGCGGGGATGGATGTCGGGCGTGTGGCTCAGCAGCAGCACCGGCTCCTCGGGCAGGGTGCCGAGCAGGGCGAGATCGAGATCGTCCTTCCGGCTCACGGCATCGTCCACCCCGGCGAGGACGAGATCCGCGCCCCCGAAGCGCAGGCCGCGGTGGGCGTTGCGCAGCACCGCAATGCCCCGGTCCTCGAGCGCACGCGCCACGCGCTCGGGGTCGAAGTCCCAGTCGTGATTGCCGAGCACGGCAAAGGTCGGCACATGACGGGCGAGTGCGGCGAGCGCCCGGGCGGTCCGCTCCGGCGGCAGCGGAATGGCCCCCAGGGTCTCGGTGCTCATGAAGTCTCCAGCGAGGAGCACGAGCTGGGGTCTCGACCGCAGGACCCGCGCGACGATGCTCCGGATCCGGCGTTCGGTCATGTGCGGCCAGGCGGCATGGATGTCCGAGATCACGGCGATCCGCAGGCTGCGCGTTTCGGTCCGCCACGCCGGCCAGGGAATGCGATGCCGCTGCAGGAGCAGACGCCGCGGCTCCACCGCCAGGGCATAGCCGCCACCAAGCGCGGCGAGTCCGAACAGCGCTTCGAGAAGGGGCATGGCCTCGCTCGACTCTCGAATAGACGAATATGACGCCCGGCGACCCCTCGCCAATTTCCCGCTTACCGGCAAATCCGGGCGCGGTCCAGTGTCACGCGCGCCTAAGCCGGCGCTCACTCCGCCATGCGGGCACCCCGGTGCCACCGGCCGAGAAGAAGGCGCTCGAGCAGCGCGAGGAGGAGATAGATCGTGACCCCTGTGAGCGCGAGCAGCAGCAGGGCTGCGAACATGCGCGGGATCTCGAGGCGCCAGCCGGCCTCCAGCAGCCGGAAGGCGAGCCCGGCGCGTGCACCGGAGGTGCCGGCGGCGAATTCGGCGACGACGGCGCCGACGAGGGCGAGCCCGCCCGAGATGCGGAGCCCGGCCATGAAATGGGGCAGGGCCGAGGGAAGCTCGAGGTGCAGAAGACGCTGCAGGCGTGTCGCACCGTAGAGGATGAAGAGATCCCGCAGGTGGGGATCGACCCTTCGCAGCCCGAGCAGCGTGTTCGAGAGGACGGGAAAGAAGGCCACGAGCCAGGCGCAGAGGACGAGCGCCAGGCTCACCTCCTCCACATAGACGAGGATGACCGGCGCGATCGAGACCACGGGCACGACCTGAAGGGCCACCGCGAAGGGGAGAAGGCCGAGCTCGAGGGTTCGCGAGAGGGCGAAGAGGATCGCGAGTCCGGCCCCGCCGAGGGCGGCTGCGAGAAGGGCGACCGCGGTGATCTCGAGGGTGACGAGCAGGGCGGGCAGGAGGACGGGCCAGTCGCGCCAGAGGGCGGCGAGGATGGCGAGCGGTCCGGGCAGGATGTAGGGCGGGATGCCCTCGACCCGGACGATCACCTCCCAGGCGGCAAGCAGACCGAGGGCGAGGGAGGCCGGGAGAAGCACCCGCAGGTAGCGCTCGTGCATCAGCCGTCGGCCTCCGCGGCGGCACGCAGCGCCTCGGCGACGCGCCCGCAGAGCGCGGCATAGCGCGGCGAGGTGCGGAATTCGGGGCTGCGCGGATAGGGCTCGGGGATTTCGAGGGCGGCGAAGATGCGACCGGGACGCGGGGTCATCACATATACCCGCTCCGAGAGATAGACGCTCTCGAAGATGCTGTGGGTGACGAACACCGCGGCCCAGCCCTCGCGCTCCCGTGCCCGCAGGAGCTCGTCGTCGAGGCGGAAGCGGGTGATCTCGTCGAGCGCGGCGAAGGGTTCATCGAGCAGCATGAGTTTCGGGCGGGTGACGAGAGCGCGGGCGAGGGAGACGCGCATGCGCATGCCCCCGGAAAGCTCACGCGGATAGGCCTGTGCGAATTCGGACAGTCCCACGAGGGCGAGAGCGCGTGCCACCGCCTGATCCGCCTCGGCGCGGGGCGTGCGGCGCAGGGCCAGGGGCAGCCGCACGTTGCGCGCCACCGTCGCCCAGGGCATGAGGGTGGGGTCCTGGAAAACGAAAGCGATCTCCCCGCGCGCGGGATCCACGCGGCGAACGATCCGCCCCGCCGTCGGTGCCTCGAGCCCGGCGATGAGGCGCAGCGCCGTCGTCTTGCCGCAGCCCGACGGGCCGAGCAGGCTCACGAAGGCACCGGCTTCGAGCGCCAGCGAAAAACCTTCGAGCGCGACCCGCCCGGCGAAGATCTTGCTCAGGCCGTCGAGTTCGAACAGCTTCACGGCGGGGTGATCTGGGGCCACCGCATCAGCGGGCGATGAGCCGGCGCTTGAGATCGAGGCCGTGGCCCCGGTTGACGAAGGCGAGCGTGTACGCCTTCTCGAGGGAGAGCGCGGCCGGTACGAGGCCCCACTCTACGGCCTTCCCGAAGAAGCTCTGCCAGCGGGCATCGGTCATCGCGCCGATGCCGAGCGTGAGGGCGTCGCCGGAATCGACGATGCCGTATTCGCGCAGCTTGCTGCGCGAATAGGCGAGGAGCGCGTCCGTCATGTCCGGATTGGCTTGCTTGATGAGTTCGTGCGCGGGCTCGGGGTCACCATACAGGTAGTCGTACCATCCCTCGATCGAGGCCTCGACGAAAGCCTCCACCTCGTGCCGGTGCCGCTCGAGAAAGTCCCGCCGCACCTGCAGGATGTTCGCATAGGTATCGTAGCCGGCATCGGCGAGCATGAGGACGACCGGCCGGAATCCGGCCTCGCGCTCGATGACGAAGGGCTCCGCCGTGACATAGGCCTGCATGACCACGCGCTTGTCGGCGAGGAACGGAGCCGGATTGAAGGTATAGGGGCGGATCTGCTCGTCCCGCAGCCCGTAGAGATGCTTGAGCCACTGCCACCAGGTGAGGCGATCCTCGGTGGCGACGAGAATGATCTTGTCGCGGAGATCCTCGAAGCTCCGCACCCCGGCGTCGGGATGCGCGAGCAGGGCCTGCGGCGCCTTCTGGAAGAAGGCCGCAATCGCGACGACGGGAATGTCCCTCGCGGTCAGGTTGAACTGGAGCAGCATGTTGTCGGCGAGGCCGAGATCGATGCGTCCCGCGACGAGAAGCTGCGTGTGGTTGACCTGCGGGCCGCCCTGCCGGATGGTGACCGCGAGGCCGCGACGCGCATAGGCGCCCGTCGCCAGGGCCTGGTAGAAGCCGCCGTACTCCGCTTCCGCCACCCAGTTGATGCCGAAGACGATCCGCTCGAGCGCCGCCGCCTGCCGGGGCAGGAACGATCCCCCGACCAGCAGTGCGAGGATGAACGCGCGGGCCTGCTGCCATCCGCGTCCCATGCTTCGCTCCCCTTGGCCGCACCTGTTACAGCGCGGCCTGTGCGGTGAGGCAAGAAGACGGCCAGCCGTGGGTCACGGCCGGGCGGGCATCGCGGCGCTCGCACTTCTTGTGCTGCTCACCCCCGTTCCGCTTGCGGCCGGGAGCTACAGGCTCCGTGCGGTCGAGGAGGATTTCACCATCACCACCCGAAGCGGCGAACGGCTCCGCCCGGTGGGCGTGCGCTTCCGTCTCGCGCTGGATCCGGATCCCTCCGAGCTGCGCTGGCGCGCGCGGGTGCGCAGGCAGCTCGCGTACATGCTCCGGGCTGCCCCCTTCGAGATCCGGCCCGAGCGACCCCTGCGCGATCGCCATGGGCGGCTTCGGGTCCAGCTGCATGCCGCGGATGGCACCTGGCTGCAGGAGATCTGGGTGCGCGAAGGGCTCGCGGTCGTCGATCCCGCGGGGCTTGCGGTCCCGCTTCGCGAGCGCCTGCTCGCGGCCGAACAGGCCGCGCGTACGGCCGGGGTGGGCATCTGGAGGGAAGGGCTGGCCGGTCCCGTGCCGGCAGCCTCGCTTCAGGCCACCCATTTCCGTTTCGTCCTCGTCGAGGGCGTCGCACGCGAGACGGGCTGCGGTCGCGTCTTCTGCTATCTCAACTTCGGGGTCGACCGGCGGCGCGACTTCACGCTGCGCGTGCGACGGCCGGTCGTGCGGGCCTGGAAGCGGCGGGGATTTGCGCTCGAGGCGCTGGTCGGCCGGCGGCTCCGCCTGCGGGGGTGGATTTTCGCCGCCGGGGGACCGATGATGGAGCTCGATGATCCCGCCTCGATCGAGCTCCTGCCGTGAGCTGCTTCCGGATCTTGCGCGTTCTCCCGCTTGCGCTCCCGATCCTTCTCCTCGCCGCCTGCGCGGCGGTGCGCAACCCTGCCACGGGCGAGATCGAATACACGGTCCTGTCGCCGGAAGACGAGCTCCGCATCGGGCGCCGTGAGCATCCCCGGGCGCTGCGTGCCTTCGGAGGCGCCTACGAGGATGCGCGCCTCGCCGCCTATCTGCGTCGGGTGGGCGCGCGCATCGCGGCGCGGTCGGATCGACCGGGGCTCGAATACACCTTCACCCTGATCGACAGTCCGAAGGTCAACGCCTTCGCGCTTCCGGGCGGCTACGTCTATGTGACGCGCGGGCTGCTCGCGCTTGTGGAGGATGAAGCGGAACTCGCCGGCGTGATCGCCCATGAGATCGGGCACATCGCCGCGCGTCATGCGGCGCAGCGCTACACGCGGGCGATGCAGGCCCAGCTCGGCGCCTTCGCGGTCACCATCCTGGGCGGGGTCCTGGGCGGGCGTGAGGGTGCCCGCCTCGCCCAGGAGCTCGGGGGCCTTGCCGCGGTGGCCTACGTGCAGGGCTATTCGCGCGAACAGGAGCTCGAAGCGGACGAACTCGGCGTGCGCTATCTCGCACGTGCCGGCTATGATCCGATGGCGATGGCCAGTTTCCTCGACGGTCTCGAAGCCTGGGAGCGGCTCGAGCGCAAGCTTCGCGGCGGCCGGGCGGAGGAGATCCCGAGCTGGCTTCGAAGCCATCCACGCACGCGAGCGCGCATCCGCGAGGCCGCAGATAGGGCGCGCGCGCTCGCGAAGTCCGGCCGCCGGGAACGTGACGCGCTGCTCGACGCCATCGACGGCATGGTCTTCGGCGACAGCCGGCGCCATGGATGGGTCGAAGGCAACACCTTCGTCCATCCCGACCTGCGCTTCCGCTTCGAGGTCCCGGAGGACTTCCGCCTCGAGAACACGCCGCGCGCGGTGCGCGCCTTCGGGCCCCGCGGTCGCCTCCTCCTGTTCGATCTCGGGCGGACGGGGGGCGTGTCCCTGGAAGCCCATATCGCCCAGCGCTGGATCCGCTCGCGGGCCCTTACCGCATTCCGGCGCTGGCGGACCGCACATGGCTATGCCGCCGCCTGGGCCCGGGGCCGCGGTACCGTCAACGGTCGCCCCTACGAATTCCTGTTCGCCGTGATCGCAGGCGGGGGAGACACCCTGTACCGCTTTGCCTACGCAGCCCCGCGTCTGAACGGGGCGGACCTGCGACGGCTCGAGGCGATCCTCGACGGTTTCCGCCTGCTCGCGCCCGCGGAGGCGGCGCGTCTGCGCCCGCTCCGGCTGCGCATCCATCGGGTAGGGGCGGGAGAGGATCTGCACAGCCTGGTGCGGCGCATGGCGGTGAGACGATTGCCGCGTGCTCAGTTTCTCGTATTGAACCGACTGCGGGACGGGGCGCGGCTCGAGGCCGGACGCCGGGTCAAGCTCGTCGTGCGGTAACGGGCATCCCTCCCGCCCATCGAGGAGCTCCGGAGACATGGCGGTCCTGCTCACCGGCGCGGCCGGTTTCATCGGAATGCATGTGGCCCGGGCCCTGCTCGCACGCGGCGAGCGGGTCATCGGGGTCGACAATCTGAACCCCTACTACGACCCCGCCCTCAAGGAGGCCCGTCTTGCCGAGCTCGCCGCCTCGAGCGGGTTTTCCTTCCACCGCCTCGACATCGCCGACCGCGAGGCGATGATGGAGCTCGCCCGCCGCCTGGGTGGGGAGATCGAGATCGTGATCCATCTCGCGGCTCAGGCCGGCGTGCGTTACTCGCTCGAGAACCCCTTCGCCTATGTGGAAAGCAATCTCGTGGGCCACATGGTCGTGCTCGAGCTCTGCCGCAGCGGCCTGCCGCGCCTGCGCCGGCTCGTCTATGCGAGCTCGAGCTCGGTATACGGCGCCAATCGCAAGGTGCCCTTCGCCGAGGGGGATCGGGTGGACGCACCGGTGTCGCTCTACGCCGCCACCAAGCGGGCCGACGAGCTCCTGAGCGAGAGCTATGCCCGTCTCTATGGCCTGCCGCAGATCGGGCTGCGCTTCTTCACCGTCTACGGCCCCTGGGGACGGCCCGACATGGCGTATTACAGTTTCGCGCTCAGGATCCTGCGCGGCGAGCCCATCACCCTCTTCAACCACGGCCGCATGCGCCGGGACTTCACCTATATCGACGATGTGGTGGCGGGCGTGCTCGCCGCCGCCGGGCATGATCCGGTGCGCGACGACGGCATCCCGCATCGGATCTACAATCTCGGCAACCACAGGCCGGTCGAGCTCACGACCTTCGTCGATCTGCTCGAGCGGGCCCTGGGCCGGCGCGCCGAACGGCGTCTTGCGCCCATGCAGCCCGGCGAGGTGGTGGAAACCTTCGCCGATATCGAGGAGGCGCGCCGCGATCTCGGCTTCGCGCCGCGCACGCGCCTCGAGGAGGGGCTCGAGCGCTTCGCCCGCTGGTTCCGGGCCTACCACCGCCGCGACTGAGACACGCTCACGGCGAAACGTCGCCTCCCGGCGGGGCGGGGATCACCGCGCCCATGAGCCGCCGCAGATGCTCCTGGCCGCGCTGGGCGACGCGATAACGGCCCTTCTGCACGCTGAAGGCGCGCTTTGCCTGCATCGCCTGGCGCACGCACTGAGAGGGATTGCCGATCTTGATGCCGTGCTCGGCGAGCCGGCGGCTCGCCTCCGCGGTGGAGAAGCTGCGGTCGGGATTGCCCTGCTGGACCCAGAAGCCGGCCGCGAGCATCTTGTCGACCTCGGTGGCACGGCTCGGCAGATGGTGGATGAATTCGCCGAAGCTTCCGAGCGGAGAAGAGGAGGTCGCATCGGGCGGGGCTGCCGCCGGCTGCGCCGCAGCCTGCGCAAGCAGACGCTCGAGCAGGCTCTCGATGCGGCGCTCATAGCCGCGCACGAAGCTCTCGCTTCCTTCGATCTCCACTTCCCGCTGAGCGAGATTGATGCGAATGCGCGTACGCTGCTCCACGGATTTCTCCTGTCTGTGCGGCCAGGGCGGGCCCTCTCAGGTCACAACTTAGTCTCTGTCAGCGAAGATGGACAGCGCGGCCGGAGATCACGGCACCACAGCGCGGCACAGCGGCCCGGTCGACTGTTCACGGCGCCGTGAGGCGGCTGGCCGGACGCGCGCGCACATCTATCGTCCGCTGGGCATGGAGGATTTCGGGAGGGTGCGCAGTGAGAACGTTGACGAGGCGCGATCTCGGAGCGGTCGGGCTGGCCGCGGGACTCTTCTTGAGCCCGCTTGTCGCAGCTGCGGCTGCCGCAGCGGCGCAGGAGGTGCCGCAGGCCAAGGTCGGCCAGCCGGCGCCCGAAGTTGTTTTCACGGACATCGACGGCAAGGAGCGGCGGCTCAGCGCCCTGCGGGGCAGGCCCGTCATGCTGTGGCTGATCGCCACCTGGTGCCCCACCTGCCAGGCGTCGGCGAAGATCCTCGCCGCGCGCGCCCGGGAGCTCGAGACCGGTGGGCTCGTGGTGGTGACGCTCAGGCTCTATAACAATCTGGGCTATGAGGGGCCGGAGATCCGCGATTTTGCGGCCAGATGGGCCCCCTCGCTGCTGGACCGGGCCGGCTGGCTGTGGGGCGATGCGGACCTCGAGACGAGCCTCGCCTATGATGTGCAGGGCTATCCCGATATCTACTGGCTCATCGACGCAAACGGGATATTGCGCCATGTGGATACGGCGCCGAACGTGACCTTCGATCGCATCGCCGCGTTTGCCGCCGGGAGCTGACGCCGTGCTGGGGCGCGTATCCCATGTAACCGACGCCATGCGCCTCGTGTTCGCGAGGCGAGGCTACAGGCTTCTGTTCGGCCTGCTGTTCGCGGGCTTTCTCGCATTTTATGCGGTGGCGCTGCCGGCCGCCTATACCGGCGGACGCATGGGCTGGATCTCGCTCCGCTTCCTCACGCCAACGCTCGGCCTCTTCGCCCTTCTGCTGTCGGCGCTGGTGGCGCTTTCGCTCACCTTTTCCGCATACGGGTTCCGTCAGGCGGCGTCGCTGAAGACGCAGGGCTCCGGCGCCGTCTCGATCGTGCTTTCACTGCTGCCGAGCCTTCTCTGCTGCACGCCCGTGGTGCCCGCCGCGCTCGCACTTCTCGGTGCCTCGGCGACCACGATCTTCACCGTCGGCGGTCGCATCCAGGGC
>CAZHHU010000032.1:0-19667 GCA_964532215.1 uncultured Geminicoccaceae bacterium | reverse complement strand
GGTCCGGGACGGGAACCGGGCGCGCGCGATCGCGATCGACGAAGACGTGGACGAAATACCCTTCGGCGCTCGCCAGAGCCGCGTCGCCTTCGAAGATGCCCACTTCGTAGCGGACGCTGGAATTGCCGATGTGGCCCACCCTGAGCCCGGCCACGATCGGGCGCGGGAAGCTGATCGGCCGCAGGTAGCGGCAGCCGCTCTCGACGCAGAAGCCGACGACGCGGTCGCGCCAGGGATCGAGACCTCCGGCCTCGATGAGATAGGCGTTGATGACGGTGTCGAAGAAAGCGTAATAGACGACGTTGTTCACATGGCCGTAGATGTCGTTGTCGTGCCAGCGGGTGCTGACGGGGCGGAAATAGCGATAATCCTCCTTCGCCGAGGGTGCCCGCCGCGCCCTCATTCGCCGCCCTCCGGCCGCTGCCCGAAGCGCTTCTCGATCCAGGCGAACAGCGGTCTGAGCGCACTCGCTTCGCCGCCGCGGGGCCTTCCCGGCCGGTCCTCCTCGTTCCAGGCATAGATGTCGAGATGGGCCCAGAGCTGGCCCTCCTCCACGAAACGCCGCAGGAACAGCGCCGCCGTGATCGCGCCCGCATGGCGGCTGCGTCCGGCGTTGTCGAGATCGGCGATGCGGCTTTCGAGGTAGCGCGCATAGGGAGCGTGCAGGGGGAGCTGCCAGAGAGGCTCGTCGAGCCGCGCACCGAGCTCGACGAGTTGCCGGGCGAGTGCGTCTTCCGGCGTGAAAAGCGCCGGGAGGTCCGGACCCAGAGCGATGCGTGCGGCGCCCGTCAGGGTTGCGAGATCGATGAGGAGTGCCGGCCGTTCCGCACCCGCCTCGGTGAGGGCATCGGCGAGCACGAGGCGGCCCTCCGCGTCGGTGTTGCCGATCTCGACGGTGAGGCCGCTGCGGGTTTCCAGCACGTCGCCGGGGCGGAACGCGGATCCCGAGACGGCGTTCTCCACCGCCGGGATGAGAACGCGCAGGCGCAGGGGCAGTTCGGCGGCCATCACCGCGCGCGCGAGGCCCAGAGCCACGGCCGCGCCGCCCATGTCCTTCTTCATGAGCGCCATGGCGTGCGCCGGCTTGAGGTCGAGACCGCCGGTATCGAAACACACGCCCTTGCCGACGAGGGTGAGCCGGAGCAGGCCCTCCTCGCCCCAGCGGAGGTCGAGCAGGCGCGGCTCGCGCGCACTCGCCCGGCCGACGGCATGGATGGCGGGATAGTTCGCACGCAGGAGCTCCTCGCCGCGCAGCACCTGCAATGTCGCACCGAAGCGCGAAGCGAGGTCGGCAGCCGCGGCCTCGAGCTCGTCCGGTCCCATGCGGTTCGCTGGTGTGTTCACGAGATCGCGGGCGAGGAAGATGGCGTCCGCAAGCAGCCGCACCCGCTTCGAGGGACGGACGCAGATGCGGGGATGGCGTTCGCCGTCCGGGCGGCGGCCTGCCGTGAAGCGGTAGGAGTCGAGCGCCCAGCCGAGGGCGAGATCGTCGGTGTCGACGAGACCGCTGTGATCTTGCGGACTCCAGTCAAGCGGCGGCAGGCGACCGCGCAGGGCCGCGAGATCCCAGATCCCGGGCGGGCGATCGAAGACGGCGACCGCGGCCGGGAGCCCGTCGCGGTCGGGATAGGCATACGGCTGTCCGCTCTGAGGCTCGCTGCCCCCGAGGACCGCCGCAAGCCAGCCGCGCGCGGGATCCGGCAGCTCCGCCCACCATGACGGCCAGGCGGTCCGCTCGAGAATCCGCAGCGGCCGGCCGTGTTCTTGCGGGGCGAAGACGCTG
Source organism: uncultured Geminicoccaceae bacterium (assembly GCA_964532215.1). GTDB lineage: Bacteria > Pseudomonadota > Alphaproteobacteria > Geminicoccales > Geminicoccaceae > HRBIN39. The sequence continues at coordinate 17,884 of CAZHHU010000032.1, read as the reverse complement.
TCCATGGAGACCTCACGCGATCCGGGCGAGCGCCTGCTCGAGCCGGGCTTTCGTGCGCTCCGCCTCCTCCCGGCGTTCCCGCTGCAGCTCGACCACCTCCACCGGCGCCCGCCGCACGAAATTCTCGTTCGCGAGCTTGGCGTCGATGCGCGCGATCTCCTGGGCGATGCGCCCGAGCTCCTTCTCGAGGCGCGCGCGCTCGCGGGCGAGATCGACGACCTCGCCGACGGGAAGGCTGTAGGTCACCCCGTCGACGACGGCGACGATCGAATGCCGGGCGGGCGGCTGGTCCTCGTACGCGATGCGCTCGAGGCGCGCGAGGCGGAGGATGGCCTCCTCGTGGCGGCGCAGCCGCTCGAGAGTCGTCGCATCCGCTCCCTGCTGATGGAGCACGAGCCTTGCCGCGGTGGGGACATGGAGCTCGGTGCGCGCCGAACGGATCGCCGAGATCAGGCGGATGAGCCACTCCATCTCCGCCGCCGCGGCCGCATCCTCGAGCTCATCGCCGAGCTCGGGCCAGGGCGCCTCGATGAGCATCCCGCCGGGAGCCCCGTAGAGCCGCAGCCACAGCTCCTCGCTCACGAAGGGCGCGAGCGGGTGGAGAAGATGGAGCATCTGCCTCAGCACCCAGGCTCCGGTGCTGCGGGTCTCCTCACGCGCGCTCCCGTCCTGCCCGGTGAGGAGCGGCTTCGCGAGCTCGATCCACCAGTCGCAGAAGGTGTCCCAGATGAAGTGATAGAGGCCGAGCGCCGCCTCGTTGAAGCGGTAGGTCTCGAGCGCCCGGGTTACGGAACGCGCGGTCTTCGCGGTCTCGCCGACGATCCAGCGGTTGAGGGTGATGCCAAGCCGCGCGGGGGCGAAGTCCGGATCCTCGCGCAGCTCGTGCAGGGCGAGAAAGCGCGCGGCGTTCCAGAGCTTGGTCACGAAGTTGCGGTACCCCTCGACGCGGGAAGGGCCGAACTTGATGTCACGTCCCTGGGCGGTGCTCGCGAGGATCGCATAGCGCAGCGCATCGGCGCCGTAGGTCTCGATGAGCTCGAGCGGATCGACGACGTTCCCCTTCGTCTTCGACATCTTCTGCCCGCGCTCGTCGCGCACCAGGCCGTGGATGTAGACTTCCCGGAAGGGAACGTCCTCCATGAAGTGGAGGCCCATCATCATCATCCGCGCGACCCAGAAGAAGATGATGTCGAAGCCGGTGACGAGCACGTCGGTGGGATAGTAGCGCTCGAGTTCGGGCGTCCGCTCGGGCCAGCCGAGGGTGGAGAAGGGCCAGAGCGCCGAGGAGAACCAGGTATCGAGCACGTCCGGATCGCGCTCGAGCGGCACCTCCTCGCCGTAGTGGGCGCGGGCCGCTGCGCGCGCCTCCTCCTCCGTCTCCTCGACGAAGACGGTGCCGTCCGGCCCGTACCAGGCCGGAATGCGATGGCCCCACCACAGCTGCCGCGAGATGCACCAGGGCTGAATGTTCCGCATCCACTCGAAGTAGGTGTTCTCCCACTGCCTGGGCACGAAGCGGGTGAGGCCGCTTTCCACCGCCTCGATCGCCGGGCGCGCGAGCACCTCCGCGTTCACGTACCACTGGTCGGTAAGCAACGGCTCGAGCGGCGTGTGCGAACGGTCGCCGTGCGGGACCATGTGGACATGAGGCTCGACCTTCTCGAGCAGCCCCTCTGCCTCGAGATCGGCGACGATGCGCCGGCGCGCCTCGAAGCGGTCGAGGCCGCGGTAGGCCTCGGGTGCGTTCTCGTTGATCCGGCCTTCTTCGTCGAGCACGCGCACGAGCTCGAGCCCGTGGCGGCGGCCGATCTCGAAATCGGCGAAGTCGTGCGCCGGCGTGATCTTGACCGCGCCGGTGCCGAACTCCGGATCGACCGCCTCGTCGGCGACGATCGGCAGCCGGCGTCCGACGAGCGGGAGGATGGCGTGCCGGCCGATGAGATCGCGGTAGCGCTCGTCCCCGGGATGAACGGCGATGCCCGTATCCCCGAGCATGGTTTCGGGCCGCGTGGTGGCCACGGTGATGTACCGCCCGGGCTCACCCTCGATCGGATAGCGCACATGCCAGAGATGTCCCCGCACCTCGACCTGCTGGACCTCGAGGTCCGAGAGCGCCGTCTTGAGGCTGCAGTCCCAGTTGACGAGCCGCTTGTCCTTGTAGATCAGCCCTTCCTTGTAGAGGGTGACGAAGGCGCGCAGCACCGCGCGCGAGAGCCCGGGATCGAGGGTGAAGCGCTCGCGCGACCAGTCGGCGGAAGCGCCGAGGCGCCGCAGCTGGCGGATGATCTGGCCGCCCGACTGCTCCTTCCACTTCCACACCTCGGCGAGAAACGCCTCCCGACCCATCTGCCGCCGATCCCGTCCCTCGGCCGCGAGCTTGCGCTCGACGATCATCTGGGTGGCGATGCCGGCGTGATCGGTTCCCGGCTGCCACAGGACCTCGCGGCCGCGCATGCGGTGGAAGCGGATGAGGGTGTCCTGGATGGTAAAGGTGAGGGCGTGGCCCATGTGGAGGCTGCCCGTCACGTTCGGTGGCGGCATCATGATGCAGTAGGGCACGGCCCCGGGCCGGGGACGCGGCGCAAACGCGCCCGAGCGCTCCCAGGCCTCGTAGATGCGCGTCTCGACCTCCTGCGGTCTGTAGGTCTTCTCGAGCATGCGGAGTCCTGCGGCGAGGCGGCTTTTTCGCAACCGCGAAGGGGTTTAGGTGAAAGGGCGGGGAGCGGCAAGGGCGGCCCGCCGCGGCGGGCCTCAGCGGGACTGGCGCCGCCAGCGGGCGACGACGTCTTCGAGCGCCGTCGGATCGGCCAGCGGCTCGCTCCAGACGCTGGAGAAGCGTGGCGTGGCGCTCGCCGGCTGACGTTCCGGCGGCAGCCGACGGAAGCGCACCGGCATGGGAACGGGCGCGCCCTGGCCGACCACGAGCGCCTCACCGGTGCCGAGCGCCGGAAGCATGCGCACCATCCAGCCGGAACCATCGGGCAGCGCCCGTTCGACGAACTGCTGGTCGCGTTCGTTGCTCATGCGCAGGGCGATGATGGTGCCGCACTGGGAAACCGCCGAAGGAGAGAGCTCCGCCGGGCGCTGGCTCACGAGGCCGAGGGCGATGCCGTATTTGCGCCCCTCCTTGGCGAGGCGGTCGATGGCGCGCCGGCTGGGCTCGAAGCCGAGGCCGGGATCCGCGGGCACGTAGCGGTGCGCTTCCTCGCAGACGAAGAGGATGGGACGCCGCGTGCGGCGATCGGACCACAGCCCGTATTCGAACACGAGGCGCGCGAGGCTCGAGACGACCACATCGACGATCTCGGTCGCCATGCCGGACATGTCGAGCACGGTGATGGGGCGTCCCTCGGCCGGGACGCGCAGGAGCCGGCCCAGGATCGCGGCGAGATTGTCGCGAACGGCAAGAGGCGGAAACAGGAAACGGTACCGCGGATCGTTGCGCACCGCCGTGAGGCGGGCCAGGAGATGACGGTACGGCGCCGTGCCCTCCGGCTTGTCGAGCGCGCCCATGGCATCGTTCAGGATGCGCTCCAGCAGCGAGATCCGGAAAGGCACCGGGGTATCGACGGTGAGCTGCAGCGTCGCCGCCGCATCCTCGCAGGAACGCCGCCGCGCTTCGAGCAGGGCCTGCCTGAGGATGGCGCGTTCGGCGTAGACCCGCTCATCGCTGCCCGGGGCGAGAATCGCCGCGAGCTCCTCGAAGGTGAGGAGCCAGTAGGGCAGCTCGAGATCGTCGACGCTCAGACACAGCGCACGGTCCCCGAATGCCGCGGGGTATTCGTCATGCGGATCGAGAAGGAGCACGCTGGCATGGGGACAGGCGCCCACAAGGGCGTCGAGAATCACCGCAACCGCACTCGACTTGCCGGAGCCCGTACTGCCGAGGATGGCGAAGTGCTTGCCGAGCAGTTCGTCGAGCAGAAGGCACGCCGGGGTGCCGAGCCGCCCGCGTACCCGGCCGATCTCGATCGCTCTCCCGCCTCGAGGGTGATAGACGGACGCCTCCTCTTCACGCGATGCCAGCCGCACGGGCACGTCGAGGCCCGGGGCACGCGCGACGCCGCGGCGGAAGCGGAGGCCGTCGGGCGTATCCTCGAAATGACCGAGAAGCTGCAGCTCTCCGGCCGGCCGGTCGTCACGGCGCCGGCCGCGGCGCAGGGCGTGGAGCACGCCCACGGCGACGATGTCTCCGGCGTCGAGACTGAGAAGCGCACCGGGAGAGAGGTCGCGCATGGGGATCCGCCCCGGCTCGTCGAGGAACTCGAACGTCACGTTCGCGCCGGAAACCATCGCGACCCGGCCGATCAGGGGAGCCTGTTCCTGCACGCGCGCGCACCTCAGCCGCCATTCTTGGACAGTTTGTCGGTGCCGGGTTACGTCGAGGTTAACGGCTCCCGGCGGCGGCGCTAGGGTGCGCGGGCGGCCGCCCCGGGGCGAAGCGGAGGACAGGCATGGAGTTCGATCTCGCCACAGTGGACGTGCGCTCGCGCTACAAGCTGCTCACCGCGCTCGTCGTGCCCCGGCCCATCGCGCTGGTCACGAGCTGCGGGCCCGAAGGGGTGGTGAACGCGGCTCCCTACAGCTTCTTCAACGTCTTCTCGCAGGACCCGCCGCTGCTCGTGCTCGGCATCCAGCGCAAGGCGCCCGGCACCCCCAAGGACACGGGCCGCAACATCGATCTCACCGGCGAGTTCGTCGTCAACCTCGTGGACGAGGCGATCGCCGAGGCGATGAACGTCTGCGCGGTGGATTTCCCCGCCGAGGTGAGCGAGCTCGACGCCGCCGGCCTGCATCTCGAACCGAGCCGCAGGGTGACCCCGGGGCGCATCCGCGAGGCTCCGGCCGCACTCGAGTGCCGGAGCTTCACGCTGCTTCGCATCGGTCTCGAGCGCGAGCTCGTGATCGGCGAAATCCTCGCTGTCCACGTGCGCGAGGGCCTGCTCGACCCCGAGACCCTGCGCATCGATTACGGCCGCTACCGCCCCATCGGGCGCCTGTGCGGCAATCTCTACTGCCGCACCGGCGACATCTTCGCGCTGCGGCGGCGGACGTTCGAGGAATGGAGCCGGGAAGCACGGCCGGAGTGAGGACGCGATGCGCAGCCGACGTTGGCTTTCCATGATCTGCGCCCATGCCGAGGGAGAGATCGGCAAGGTGGTCGTCGGCGGGCTGCTGGATGTTCCCGGCCGGACGATGCTCGACAAGCTCGTCCATCTCGAGCAGGTCGACGACAGCCTGCGGCGTCTGTGCGTCTTCGAGCCGCGCGGCCAGCCGCAGGCCTCGGTCAATCTCCTCCTGCCGCCCACCGTTCCCGAGGCCGACGCGGGCTTCATCGTGATGCAGCCCGACCGCTGCCATGCGATGTCGGGTTCGAACGCGATCTGCGTCGCCACCGTGCTGCTCGAGACGGGCATGGTGCCGATGCGCGAGCCGGTGAGCGAACTGGTCCTCGATACCGCAGCCGGTCTCGTCCGCGTGCGTGCGCACTGTCGGGACGGGCGGTGTGCGCGCGTCGAGCTCGCAATGCCGGAGAGCTGGCTCGAGGCGGAGGACGTCGTCATCCCGGTGCCCGGAGTCGGCGATGTGCGCCTGGATGTTGCCTTCGGCGGCGTCTTCTACGCCCTCGTCGATCCCGGACCGCTCGGCCTTGCCATCGAGCCCGCTTCGGCGCGCCGTCTCGTCGAGCTCGGCATGCGCATCCTCGCCGAAGCCCAGCGCTGCATCACCCCCGCTCATCCCGAACGGCCGGCAGTCCGCGGCCTCGCCTATCTCATGTTCTGCGGTCGCGATGAGCGCGGCCTCGTGAACGCGACCATCATGCCCCCGGGGCGGGTCGACCGCTCCCCCTGCGGCACCGGCTCCTCGGCGCGGCTTGCCGCCATGTGGACCCGCGGCGAGATCGAGATCGGCCGGCCGGTGGTCTTCCACTCCATCATCGGCAGCCGCTTCGAGGCGCATATCATGGAGCGGGCCGACGTCGCGGGACGGATCGCGGTGCGCCCCCGCATCGCCGGCCGGGGCTGGATCTACGGTCGCGAGGAAATCGCCCTCGATCCGGACGACCCGTTTCCTTCCGGCTACCTCCTTTCCGACGTCTGGGGGCCGGGAACCGGCTGATGTCGCCGCGGCCGTTCCCGCTCGAGCAGGCGCTCCGGCGTCACGTCCATGCGCTCGCGGTCGAGATCGGGCCGCGGGCACCATTTCTCGGCAATAGCCTCGAACGGGCGGCGGCGTACATCGAGGAGACCCTTCGCGGCTTCGGGCTGCGGATCGAGCGGCAGCGCTTCGCGTTCGAGGGCATCGAGGTCGCGAACCTCCTCGCCTGGACGCCCGGCGTGGCGCCCGGGGGCCGTTACTGGCTCGTGGGGGCCCACTACGACAGCGTCGCCACGAGCCCCGGCGCCGATGACAATGCGAGCGCCGTCGCCGTCCTGCTCGAGCTCGCGGGCCGCTTCGCGGAATCCCGGATTCCCATATGTTTCGCGGCCTTCACCCTCGAAGAGCCGCCCGTGCACATGACCCTGCGCCAGGGAAGCCGCGTCTTCGTGCGCGCGCTCGGCCGCGACCGCCATCGCGTGCGGGGAGCGGTGATCCTCGAGATGGTGGGCTACACGGCGCCGAGGCAACGCTATCCGCTCCTGCTTGGATGGCTCGGCTATCCGCAGCGGGGCGATTTCATCGGCATCATCGCCGACATGCGCTCGCGTCGCTTCGCCCGGCGCATCCTCGAGGCCTTCCGCAGCAACCCGGATCTTCCCGCGGAGTGGCTGGTGGTGCCGTTTCGCGGCTGGCTCCTGCCCGATGTCCGTCTCTCCGACCACGCGCCGTTCTGGGACGCCGGCATCCCGGCCGTCATGGTCACCGACACCGCCTTCTACCGCAACCCGCACTATCATCAGCCCAGCGATACCATCGACACCCTGGACTTCGGCTTCATGGCGCGGCTCGTGGAAAGCCTGTCGATCGCGCTGACCGAGCTCGGGATCTGATGTCGACTGCGGCGGAGCTGCGGCCCTGCCGTCAGGAGACGTCCGCGATCCGCACCCAGCGGCGCTCGCCGGCGGAGAGCATGATCGCATCGAGCACCCGGTGGGTCTTCACCGCATCGTCGAAATCCGGGTGAAAACGCGGTCCGCCCGCAAGCGCTTCGAGCAGCCGCCGGACCTCGATGGCCTTGATCTCGTTGTAGCCGAGCTGGTGGGCGGGCGCGGGGATGAAGGCGCCGTAGTCGGGATGCTCGGGCCCGGTGGGAATCTCGACGAAGCCCTCGCGTCCGGGACCCAGGCCCTTCCGGAGATAGAGGCGCATCTCGTTCATGCGCTCGAGGTTGATCGCGATCGCCCCTTTCGACCCGGTGACTTCGAAGGCGTGATACATCTTGCGGCCGGTGGCGATCCAGCTCGCTTCCACCGTGCCCAGCGCACCGCTCTCGAAGCGCAGAAGGGCCCGGAACTCGTCCGGCACCTCGACCGGCACCCGCTCCCGACTGCCCGGTGCCCGCGGGCGTTCGCGGATCACCGTCGCCGCATCCGCCGCAAGTTCCACGATCTCACCGAGCAGGAAACGCGCCATGGAGACGATGTGGCTGCCGAGGTCGCCCACCACACCCGGTGCGCCCGCCGGATCCATGCGCCAGTCCCACGGCCGCTCCGGATCGCTCATGTAGTCTTCGGCGTGGATGCCCCTAAACGACCATATTTCGCCGATCTCGCCGCAGCGGATGATGTCCTGCGCGACGCGGACGATGGGGTTCTGCTGGTAGTTGAAGCCCACCGCGGTGACGACGCCCGCCCGTCGCGCGGCTTCCGCCATTTCCTCCGCCTCGCGGGCGGTGGCGGCGAGCGGCTTCTCGCAGTACACGTGCTTGCCGGCGGCGATGGCCTCGAGGGCCATGGGGCGGTGGAGATGGTTGGGGGTGGTGATGGACACGAGCTCCACCTCGGGATCCCGCACGAGCTCCCGCCAGTCTCTCGAGGCACGGGCGAAGCCGAACTGCCGTGCCATGCGCTGCGCCTTGTCGAAGGAGGAGTCGGCGAGCGCGACGAGCCTCGGTTCGAGGGCAAGCGGAAAGATGCGCGGGGCGATGGTGAAGGCCAGCATGTGGCTGCGGCCCATGAAGCCGCTGCCGATGATGCCGACGCCGATCGTGCCCATGGCCCTCTCCCGCGCTAGTAGACGCTCTCGGAAGAAGCGCCCGCAGGCGGCCCCTGCGGGTCGAGCGCGGCGAGCACTTCCGCGCACTTCGCGGCGAGCAGCCGGGCGTCGGTCTGCAGGCTTATGAAGTGGAAGCCGAGCTCCCACATGCGCCTGGCATAGGCCGGGGTGCCGCAGTGGATGCCGGCGAAGCGGCCGTGGGCCCGGGCGGTTTCGACGATGCGGCGGATGACCGCGAGGCGCGCCTCGTCCTCGTGGTCGAAACCATGGCCGAAGCCGAGCGAGAGGGAGAGATCCGCCGGTCCCACATAGACGCCATCGAGGCCGGGCGTGGTGACGATCTCCTCGAGCTGCTCGACGGCGGGTGCGGTCTCGATCATGGCGAGCACGAGCACCGTGTCGTTGGCCGTGCGCGCGTACGTCCCGCCGTGGACGAGCGCTGCCCGCGTCGGCCCGAAGCTGCGCACGCCGTCCGGCGGATAGCGGCAGAAGGAGACGAGCTCCGCGGCTTCCTCGCGGTTGTTGACCATGGGACAGATGATGCCGAGCGCACCGGCATCGAGCACCTTCATGCAGATGCCGGGCTCGCGCCACGGTACGCGCACGATCGGCACCACCGGCGTAGCGCTCATGGCCTGGAGCACGGGCAGGAGCTGATCGAAGCCGAGCATGCCGTGCTGCATGTCGACGGTGATGCTGTCCCAGCCGGCGCGGGCCATGATCTCGGCGACCAGGGGGCTCGGGATCGAAAGCCAGCCGTTGCGCGTACGCCGCCCCTGCCGCCACAGACTCGCGAGCGGATTTGTCACCGAAGCCTCCCCGTTTGCGGAACGCCGTTCAGCCCAGTGTCGGGATCACGAACTCGGGCCCGAGCGGCTTTTCCGGCCAGCGCACGGTGATCGCCTTGAGCCTCGAGTAGAAGCGGATGCCTTCCAGGCCGTGGGCGTGATGGTCCCCGAACAGCGACCGTTTCCAGCCGCCGAAGCTGTGGTAGGCGACGGGTACCGGGATGGGCACGTTGATGCCGACCATGCCGATGCGGACCGCGTTCGCGAACTGACGCGCGACGCCGCCGTCGCGGGTGAAGATGGCGACGCCGTTGCCGTATTCGTGATCGTTGATGATCTCGAGGGCGTGTTCGAGGTCGGGCATGCGCACGATCGAGAGCACGGGGCCGAAGATCTCCTCCCGATAGATGCGCATCTCCGGCGTCACCCGGTCGAACAGGCATCCGCCGAGGAAGAAGCCGTTCTCATATCCCTGCATGCGGAAGCCGCGTCCGTCGACGACGAGCTCCGCGCCCTCCTCGATGCCGAGGTCGATGTATCGCAGCACCCGCTCGCGATGCTCGCGGGTTACGAGCGGTCCCATCTCCACGCCCGGCTCGAGCCCCGGCCCGATCCGAAGCTGGCGCACCCTCGGGGCGAGGCGCTCCACCAGGGCGTCGGCGGTCTTCTCGCCGATGGGGACCGCCACCGAGACCGCCATGCAGCGTTCACCGGCGGATCCGTAGCCCGCGCCGAAGAGGGCGTCGACGGCCTGATCGAGATCGGCATCGGGCATGATCACCATGTGGTTCTTCGCCCCGCCCAGGGCCTGAACCCGCTTGCCGTGCGCGGTTGCGGTGCGCCAGACATGCTCGGCCACCGGCGTCGAGCCGACGAAGCTCACCGCGGCGATGTCGGGATGGGCGAGGATCGCGTCCACCGCCTCCCGATCTCCGTTGACGACATTGAAGAGACCTTCCGGCACCCCCGCTTCGAGTGCGAGCTCGGCGAGGATCAATGGGGCCGAGGGCGTCTTTTCCGAGGGCTTGAGGACGAAACCGTTGCCGCAGACGAGGGCGAGCGGCGCCATCCAGAGCGGAATCATGGCGGGGAAGTTGAATGGCGTGATGCCCGCGCAGACGCCGAGTGGAAACCGCTGCGAGACGAGATCGACGCCGGTCCCCACCTGGTGGCTGAATTCGCCCTTGAGCAGATGCGGCGCCCCGCAGGCGAACTCCACCACTTCGAGGCCGCGGATCACGGATCCCTTCGAGTCCTCGAGGGTCTTGCCGTGCTCCTCGGTGATCGCGCGGGCGATGCGGTCCAGGTTCTGTTCGATGAGCTGCTTGTAGCGGAACATCACCCGCGTGCGCCGGATGATGGGCAGAGCCGCCCAGGCCGGCTGCGCCTTCTTCGCCGCCTGGACGGCGCGGTCCACCTCATCCGCGCTCGCGAAGGCCACCCTCCCCGTCTGCTCGCCGGTGGCGGGATTCCAGATCGGCCCGAAACGACCGCTTTCGCCGGCGACGCGCCGGCCGGCGATGAAATGGCCGAGCTCCTTGCTCATGACGATGCTCCCCCCAACTGCGACCCGTCTTCACCCGCGAAGACCGCTTGCCGCGCCGTTTAGCCCCGAACTCGGGGGGCGTCGAGCCGCGCGCGGCACGACGCCGCTCACCCCTCGCCGCGGTGCGCTCCGAGTTCGATCCGAATCGCTTTCTCCCCGAAGAAGCACTGGGTGCCGACGAAGCACCACAGATATTCGATCCGCCCCTCGATGCGGCCGCCTTCGCCGCGGCGCCGGAAGGGAAGTTCGAGGGTGACGGGTCCGTCGAAATAGTCACGGTCGGGGCGGATCGCCTCCGCACGCGTACCGTCGATCCATTCCACGCCCTCGCCGCGGACCTCGAGGCTCGATCCCGGATCGGCGACGAGCCTGGCATCCCCTTCGGGGAGCAGGGTGATGCGGAGACGTCCGTATTCCCCGTCGTTCGTCACCTCCTGCCGGACCACGATGCCGCCCTTTCTGCCGCCGTCGGCGGTGAGCCCCCCGAGCAGGGAATCGAGATCGCTCACCGCGGCCGCGGGCGGCGCGGCGATCAGCAGCAACGCCGCAAGCCATGCACTCCTCATGCGATGCGCACTCCGCTCTTTGCGGCATCGGCGAGGAACAGCTCCAGACCGCGGTCGGTCAGGGGATGGGAGGCCAGGGCGCGCAGCACCTTCGGCGGCATGGTCACGATGTCCGCGCCCATGCGGGCGGCCTCGATGACGTGCGGTACGGTGCGCACCGAGGCGACGAGCACCTCGGTGCGGATCGAGGAGGGATAGTTGCGGAAGATGGTGACGATGTCCTCGATCAGGGCCATGCCGTCGTGGGCGACGTCGTCGAGCCGGCCCACGAAGGGCGAGACGAAGGTCGCGCCGGCCTTGGCCGCGAGCAGCGCCTGACCGGGCGAGAAGCAGAGGGTGACGTTGACGCTGATGCCCTCGCGCACGAGCCGCCGGCAGGCCTGGAGACCTTCCCAGGTGAGGGGAACCTTGACGGCGATATTGGGGGCGATCTCGGCGAGGCGATGCCCCTCCCGCAGCATGCCGTCGAGATCGGTGGCGAGCACTTCGGCGCTCACCGGGCCGGGCACGAGGCCGCAGATCTCCGCGAGCACCTCGAACATGTCCCGGCCGGTGCGGGCGACGAGACTCGGATTCGTCGTCACCCCGTCGAGCAGACCGGTTGCCGCGAGGTCGGCGATCTCCGCGACATCGGCGGTATCCACGAAGAACTTCATGCAGGGCCTCCCCGATTCTCGCGAAGTCTCAGTGGTGGCGCCGCGAACGCGGGATGTAGATCCCGTCGCGCAGCTCGGCGAAGAACTCGCCGATCTGCGGATGCTCGATCGGCTCGCCGCTGGTGTCGGGCTGCAGGTTCTGCTCCGAGACGTAGGCGATGTAATAGGAGTCCTCGTTCTCCGCGAGGAGATGGTAGAACGGCTGATCGCGGCGGGGGCGGATCTCCTCCGGGATCGACTGGTACCACTCCTCGGTGTTGGCATACTCGGGGTCGACGTCGAAGATGACCCCCCGGAACGGGAAGAAGCGGTGCCTCACGATCTGACCGATGGCGAACTTCGCCCGGCGCGCGCGCATGGATGACCTCGTACCAGAAAGAATGGCGGCCCGGCTCCTTTTCGGACGGCTCCTGGATCTCCGTAACATAGCGCGATCCGCCTCACTTTTCGACGAGGTTGAGGATCAGACTCGAGGTATCGAAGCGGTTGCCTCCCTTCTGCTGCACCATGCGGTAGAACTGGTCGACGAGCGCGGTCACGGGGAGCGGGGCGCCGTTCCTCCGCGCTTCGGCGATCGCGATGGCGAGGTCCTTGCGCATCCAGTCCACCGCGAAGCCGAACGCGAACTCGCCGCGCACCATCGTATGCCAGCGGTTGTCCATCTGCCAGCTCTGCGCCGCGCCCTTGGAGATGACCTCGTACACCCGGTCGGTGTCGAGACCGGCACGCATGGCGAAGTTCACCGCCTCGGCCAGCCCCTGGAGGAGACCCGCGATGGCGATCTGGTTCACCATCTTGGTGAGCTGCCCCGAGCCCGCCGGTCCCATGAGCACGACGGTGCGGCCGTAGGCGCGCATGACCGGCTCGGCGCGCGCGAAGCCGTCTTCCTCGCCGCCGCACATGATCGTGAGGACGCCGTTTTCGGCGCCCGACTGACCGCCGGAGACGGGGGCGTCGAGGAAGCTCGCCTCCCGCGCCCGACAGGCGGCGAAGAGCTCGCGCGCGATTTCCGCCGAGGCGGTCGTGTGATCGACGAACACCGCGCCGCGTCCGAGGCCGGCGAGGATTCCCCGCTCGCCATAGGCCACCTCGCGCAGATCCTCGTCGCGGCCGACGCAGGTCATGACGAATTCGGCTCCTTCCGCGGCCGCCCGCGGGCTGTCCGCGGTCCGCCCCCCATAGGTGGCCTGCCAGCGCTCCGCCTTCTCCCGGGTGCGGTTGTAGACCGTGACCTCGTGCCCCGCGCGCACGAGGTGCCCCGCCATGGGAAAACCCATGACTCCGAGACCGATGAAGGCAACCTTGGCCATCTGTGCGCTCCCTCCGTGGGTCATCCCGCCGGGACGAGCTTCCTGATCCGCTCGAGATCCCAGCTTTTCAGCAGGCGCTCGACAATCCCGGCATCCTGCAGACCGTATCCCTCGAGCTGCACGAGAGCGCGGCCGGCGAGAAGCTGAACCCGGCCTTCTCCGGTCGTCTCGTCGAAGACGAGGACGGCGCTCCTGCGGCCACCGAGGCGGATGCGCCGCGCGCCCGGCTGGGCGAGCAGTACCTGCGGGTTCACCAGCATGGCGGCGAGCCCCTGGACGATGGGGTTGTCCACCATGAGCTGGGCCACGACCCGTCCGTTGCCTGCCCCCTGCCGGTATTCGCGGCGGATCTGGATGCCCCCCGCGATTCCGCCCGCCCCGGCCCGCACTTCGGGCGGCTTCGCCTGCCAGCCTTCGGGCGGCTCGGGGAAGGTCGCCGCGAGTTCCTGCGCCAGTTTCTCCTGCAGGGCTTCGAGGGCGAAGCGGAGTTCCTCCGTCGCCGCCCCGATATCCCCCTCCTCGTAGTACTCTCGGGCGAGCGCCAGCGCATCGAGGATCTCGTCGGCGCGCGCCGCCGAGCCCGCGATCGCGACGGCGGCCGCGGCGGCAGCGAGGGTGCGGATGAACACCGGTTTTCCTCCTTCCGGCCCGGTCCGGGCGGGACGTCTCATGCCGGCTCAGCCGCGGCGCGCTCCCAGCGCGCGGCCGCCGCATCGTCGCTCGCCCGGGCCTCGACCCAGCGTGCACCTTCGGGAGTTTCCTCGAGCTTCCAGAAGGGCGCACGGGTCTTGAGCCAGTCGATGAGGAAGTTCATCGCCTCGATGGCATCCCGCCGATGGTCGGCTGCGGTCGCCACGAGGACGATCGGCTCCCCCGGCTGCATGCGGCCGTAGCGGTGGACGACGAGGCAGTCGTGCAGTGGCCAGCGGCGACGCGCTTCCGCCTCGATCTCCTCGAGCTTGCGCTCGGTCATGCCGGGGTAGTGTTCGAGGGTCATGGCGAGAATCCGGGTCCCGCCGTCCTGTGCGCGCACCCGGCCGATGAACACCGCGATGCCGCCCACGTCGCTGCGCCCGGCGCAGAAGGACGCGAGCTCGCGGGCGGGATCGAAGGGATCGGACTGGACGCGGATCACGTCACCCTCCCGTCACCGGTGGGAAGAAGGCGACCTCGTCTTCGGGGCCGACGGGCGCATCGGCCTCCACATACTCCTGATTGACGGCGAAGCGCACGACCCCAGGGGCGGCGAGGGCCTCGCCGAAGCGCGGGTGACGTTCGCCGAGCCAGCGCGCGAGCTCGCCGACCGTGCGCACCCCCTCGGGCAGGGCGATCTCCTCTTCGGCCACACCGGTGCGCTGGCGCAGCCAGGCGAAGTAGCGGATCTTCATGCGCCCACCTTCTCGAGCGGACGAACCGGTTTCGGCTTCGCGGTCTCGGCCGCGGGCGCCCGCAGCATGTGGCCGACGCCCGCGCGGAGATAGCTCGCACCCGTATAGAGGGTGAGCGCGGCCGCGATCCACAGGCCCACCGCGCCCACCTCCTCGAGATGCAGCCACGGGGGACCGGCATCGCCGACGATGAGAAAGCCGATCGCCGTCATCTGCACCGCCGTCTTCCACTTCGCGAGCGGCGTCACGGGCATGCCGACGCTGACCTCGGCCATGTATTCGCGCAGGCCCGAGACCATGATCTCGCGCAGCACGATGACGAGGGCCGGAAGCAGCGGCGCGCGGTCGAAGCCGACGAGCAGGACCACGGTGGCGGCGACCAGCAGCTTGTCCGCCACCGGATCGAGCCAGCGGCCGAAGGGCGAGTGCATCTGCCAGCTGCGGGCGAGATAGCCGTCCATGTAGTCCGTCGTCGCCGCGAGCACGAACAGCAGGCAGGCCGCGTATCGCGCCCACTGCCCGTCGAGGTAGAGGAAGGCGATGATCACCGGGATCAGCAGCACCCGGCTTACGGTGAGCAGATTGGGCAGCGACGTCAGCATGCCGTCTCGTTCCCTCAGCCCCGCTCGTGAAAGTGCTCGTATATCGCACGCGCGACGGCCCTGCTTATTCCCGGCACGCGTTCGAGATCCGCCAATCCCGCCTCCTCGATTCCCCGCACGGAGCCGAAATGATGCAGCAGCGCCCGCTTGCGCACGGCGCCGACGCCGGGAATGGCATCCAGCGCCGAACGGCCGAGGCCCCGGCTGCGACGCCCGCGGTGCGCCTGCAGCACGAAGCGGTGCGCCTCGTCGCGCATACGCTGGAGAAGGTACAGAACCGGATCTCGCGGGTCCAGTGTCAGGGGGCGGGGGTCGCGCGAGGTGAAGAACCGTTCGCGGCCCGCGTCGCGCTCCGGCCCCTTGGCCATGGCGATCACCGGAAGGTCTCCGATCCCCAGGGAAGCGAGGGTGTCGCAGGCGACCCTGAGCTGGCCAGCGCCGCCGTCGATGAGGAGGAGGTCGGGCCAGGGCGGACTCGTCCGCTCCGGATGCTCGCGCAGGAGCCGCAGGAAGCGCCGCGTCAGGACCTCGCGCAGCATGGCGTAGTCATCGCCCGGCGCACGCTCCCGATCGCGGATGCGGAAGGTACGGTAGCTCCGGCGGTCGAAACCTTCCGCGGTCGCCACCACGAAGGCGCCCACCGGGTTCCGCCCCTGGATGTGGCTGTTGTCGTAGATCTCGATGCGGCGCGGGACGGCGGGAAGATCGAAGCGGCGGGCGAGCTCGGCGAGAAGATCGGCCTGGCGTTCCCGCTCCGCCATCCTGCGGGCGAGGGCCTGGCGGGCGTTGGCGAGGGCGATCTCGACGAGCTGGCGACGCTCGCCGCGGGCGGCCACGGCGATCTCCACGCGGTGCCCGCTGCGCGCGCCCAGGGCAGCGGCGAGAAGCTGAACCTCCTCGGGGCGGTGGGAGAGGAGAAGGAGCCGCGGCGGCTGCCGCTCGGCATAGAACTGGGCGAGAAAGGCCGCGAGCACGCGCTCGGGCGGGCTCTCCTGGACGTGGGCCGGAAAGAAGGCGCGGTTGCCGTAGTTGCGCCCGTCCCGGTAGAAGAACACCTGCACGCAGGCCATGCCGCCCTCGCAGGCGAGGGCGACGACGTCGGCATCCCGCACCCTGCGCACGTTGATGCCCTGGCGGCTCTGCACATGCGCGAGGGCCTTGAGGCGGTCGCGCAGCACCGCGGCGCGTTCGAACTCGAGCCGTGCCGCCGCCTCCTCCATCTCGGCCGCAAGCCGCCTTCGGACCTCGGCCGAGCGACCGGAGAGGAAGAGGCGCGCCTCCTGCACGAGCGCGGCGTATGCCTCCTTCGAGATGCGCCCGACGCAGGGCGCTGAACAGCGCTTGATCTGATACTGCAGGCAGGGGCGGGTGCGGTTCGCGAACACGGAGTCGGGGCAGTTCCGCAGCGGGAACGCCTTGAGCAGCGCGTTCAGCGTCTCGGTGACCGCGCCCGCGGAGGCGAAGGGGCCGAAATACTCGCAGCCCGGCCGCCGCGGACCGCGATACTTGCCGATCGAGGGGAAGGGATGGTTGTGATCGATGACGATGTAAGGGAAGCTCTTGTCGTCCCGCAGAACGATGTTGAAGGGCGGCCGGTGCCGCTTGATGAGATTGGCCTCGAGCAGCAGCGCCTCGACTTCGCTGGAGGTGACGACGAACTCCATCGCCCGGGTGAGAGCGACCATCCGCCGGAGCCGGGTGGTGAGCTTCTCCGGCCTGGCGTAGGCGGCAACCCGCCGACGCAGCGATTTCGCCTTGCCGACGTAGAGAACTTCCCCGCGCGCACCGAGCATGCGGTAGACCCCGGGCTCCCCCGGCAGGGTGGGGAGCAGCGAGCGGATGAGTTCCCCGCCTCGGGGCGATCCGGCCGATTCCTGCAGCATCTCTCAGCCCGCGCGGTCATGCAGGACCATGCCGTGCCACATCGCCCGCCGGCGAAGCGGCGCCAGAACGTCGAGGGCCGCGATCGCACCGCTCCTCAGCGGCTGCAGCAGCGGCAGGTGCGAAGAGAAGATGCGGTTGAGCGCATCGGTCATCCAGAGGCGCGCGAGATTGGCTCCGGATCGCGCCCGCTCATAGGCGCGGAGCGCATCCGGCGCGCCCGGGTCGCCCTGCCCCCGGGCGAGCTCGCGAACGAGCACGTCGATGTCGGCGAGCGCCATGTTGAAGCCCTGGGCGTGAATGGGATGGACGCCGTGCGCCGCATCCCCCACGAGGACCACCCGCGGCACCGCATGGCGCCACGCATACTGGGCGGATAGCGGCCATGCCGAGACCGGGCTTGCAAGCCGCATCCGGCCCGTGACGCCTTCCGTCTCCCGGGCGAGCCGCGCGAGCAGCGCAGTTTCGGGCAGGATCGCGAGCTCCCGTGCCCGCTCCGCGGGCACGACCCAGGTGACGCCGCTCCGGTGGCTCGCGAGGGGAAGGAGGGCGAGCGGGCCGCCGGGTCTCAGAAACTCATGGATCGTGCCGCGCGCCGGATATTCATGCTCGATCACGAAGGTGAGGGCCGTCTGTCCGTAATCCCAGCGCCTGATGGGAATGCATGCTCGCCGGCGCACCGCCGAGCCGCGGCCGTCCGCACCCACGAGCAGACGCGCGCGGATTTCCCCGCCATCCTCGAAGCGGGCGGTGATCGCCTCGGGATCGCGGGTGAAGGAGAGCAGGCGGCTCTGACGGTAGGACCGCGGGCCGAGGCGCCGGGAGAAGGCTGCGGCCAGTACCCGGCGCAGGGCTCCGTGCTCGACTCCGTAGGCGAGCGGCAGTCCGTCGAGTTCCGAGGCGCGGTAGACGACCCGGGCACCGCCCGGGCGCTCGAGGGCGACGACGCGGTCGACCGGGCAGGCGATCGCTGCGATCTCGCTCCACAGC
>CAZHHU010000031.1:15374-29218 GCA_964532215.1 uncultured Geminicoccaceae bacterium | reverse complement strand
GCGATCGTCGCGTTGCGTCATGGAGCAAGTTCCCGGTTCCGGGTTCTGAGGTCCGTGCGGGGACATTCGACGGTCTTCCAAAAAAGTGGCCGTCCGTCAGATCTCACCGGAACCGGTCGCTGCCAAGCTGACTCGTTTCGCGAAAAAGAGTCAGGGGGTCAGTCGTCGCTGTCGAATTCGAGGTCCTCGAGCAGGCGCTTCCAGCAGTCGCGCCCGCCGAGCCGGCGGCAAAGGTGGAAACGCTGGAACAGGCTCCGGCCCCAGTCACGCTCGAGGACTGCGATCAGCCACTTCGCCTCGGCCTCGTATCTCCCGCGCAGCCTGTGCCATTGGCGTTTGGCGGAATCTCTGTTGCCTCTGCCGAGCTTCAGCTGTTTCTGCATGCGCTGGGCGTAGCCCTTGGGATCGCGGAGCTTCAGATGTTCGAGCGCCATCGCGTAAAAGACGGCGCGGACCTTCGGCTCGATGTCACGAGGCCGAACGATCGGGGTTATCCGCATCTTCTCATCGTCGGCTGACCAGCCACATCGCGCTCCCAGGAGCCCTTCGTCCTCGAACACCTCGCGGAGCTCCTCGAGCAGCCCGTCGAAGAACTCTCTGACGGGCCGGTCTTCGGGCTCGCGGATCCCCTCGAGCTCCTCCCAGGCGCGTGCGAATTCCTCGCTCGCCTCGTCCTCGCTCGCTCGGTGGATCGCTCTGAGCAGGAAAGCCGACGGGTAGTACCAGCTTACGGGGATGCGGCCGTCCAGAAGCCCCGCGCGCACGACCTCCAGGAGAAATTTCGCGGTCTCTTTGGGTAGATGGCCGTTTTTCATTGCGCGCTTGACGTCCTTCATGATGCGGAGCCACCGCAGGGCGTCGAAGGCTCGCTCGTCCTCGGACACGGGATGGTCGCGAACGGGGACTTCGCGCTCGCCATGGTTCGATTCGTGCTTTTCGTGCACGGTGATCATCCCTTCCGCAGTTGGTCGACGTGGTCTGCCCAGGCGCGCATCATGCGCCGGCGCTCGTCCAGATACGCGGCGCGGTTGTAGACCGCCCGCACCCGGTTGCGGGGCGCGTGGGCGAGCTGGCGTTCGATGACGTCGCCCGGAAAGCCGAGCTCGTTGAGCATGGTCGAGGCCGCGGCGCGGAAGCCGTGCGCCGTCATCTCGTCCTTGCCGAAGCCGAGACTGCGCAGGGCCGCGTTCAGGGTGTTCTCGGACAAGGGCCTTCCGGGCCGCATACCCGGCAGCACGAGCTCACCGTGGCCCGTGAGCGGCCGCAGGGCCTCGAGGATTTCGAGTACCTGGGGGGCGAGGGGGACGACGTGCTCCTCGCCCATCTTCATGCGGGCCGCGGGAATGCGCCATTCGGCGGCGGCAGCGTCGAGCTCCGCCCAGCGCATGCCGCGCAGCTCACCCGGCCGCACGAAGGTGTAGGCGAGAAGCTGCAGGGCGGCGCGCACGACGGGCGAGCCCTCATATCCCCAGATCGCCCGCAGGAGCTCGCCGAAGCGGCGGCGGTCCGTGATCGCGGGGCGCGGCCGCTCCCCCTTCGCAGGCAGGGCGTCCATGACATCGGCCGCGGGATCGCGCGGCGCGAGGCCGCGGGCCACGGCGTAGCGCATGATCTGCGAGACGATGATGCGGCAGCGCCGCGCCGTCTCGGGCCGGTCGTGCAGGCGGTCGAGGAGCTCGAGCACATGGGCGGGCTCGACCGCAGCCACCGGCAGGTCGCCGAGCAGCGGCAGGATGTGGGCGTCCAGCCGCTTGCGCACGGCGGTGTTGGTACTCGCCCGCCGGCTACCAACGCGCTCGGCGAACCAGCGCTCCGCCACCTCCCGGAAATGCCGGGCGCGGATGAGCTTCTCGGCTCTGCGCACCGCCGCGGGGTCCCTGCCGGCGGCGAGCAGCCGCCGCGCCTCGAGGGCCTTCGCCCGCGCCTCGGCGAGCGTGACCTCGGGATAGCGCCCGAGGGCGAGAAGCTTCTGCCTGCCGCCGAAGCGGTAGGCGAGGCGCCAGAGCCTGGAGCCGTTCGGGGTGACGAGGAGATGCAGCCCATGCCCGTCCGAGACCTTGTAGGGCCTGTCGCGGGGCTTCAGCGCCCGCAGGGCGGCATCGGAGAGGCGGAACCGCATCCTGTTGGTACGGGTCGCGGCGCGTGTTGGTATACCCACGCTTGTACCAACAACCGACGCGGATGCAAGGGGTGCTTCGCGCACCCATCCGAACCCATGTATCCAGTGTTTTCAGGGGGTTACGCGCCTTTCCGGAAACTTGAAAACGCACCGGAAGCGACCTGTGGTGCCGCGGGAGGGACTCGAACCCCCGACCCGCGCATTACGAATGCGCTGCTCTACCGACTGAGCTACCGCGGCATGCGCAGCTCAATATGACGAGCTGCCGCGCCTTGGCAAGGCTCGCCGGCGATGCCCACCACAACTTGCACGACGCCCCGCCGTCCCGGGCCGGGCGCGTTGACAGGAGTCGCGGCGGGCCTATATTCCGCACGCCCGCCGGCGCTCCGGTCCATGCGCGCCGGCACCGTTCCGTCCATCTCACGGCGCAGACCCATGTACGCAGTGATCCGCACCGGCGGCAAACAGTATCGTGTGGCGAAGGACGACGTGCTGTTCGTCGAGAAGATCGACGCCGAGGTCGGCAGCACGATCGTCTTCGACGAGGTGCTCATGGTCGGCGCCGGCGAGGAGGTGCAAATCGGTCGGCCGCGCGTCGCGGGGGCCCGGGTGACGGCGCGGGTGCTCGATCAGATCAAGGGTCCCAAGATCATCGTCTTCAAGAAGAAGCGGCGCAAGAACTACCGGCGCAAGAAGGGACACCGGCAGCTCCAGACGGTGGTGCGGATCGCCGACATCACCCCCGGGGCGTGAGCGGAGGACAGCGTCATGGCCCACAAGAAGGCAGGCGGCAGTTCGCGCAACGGTCGCGACTCCCCCGGCAAGCGGCTCGGGGTGAAGATCTTCGGCGGCCAGCAGGTGATCCCCGGCAACATCATCGTCCGCCAGCGCGGGACGAAGTTCCATCCGGGAAAGGGCGTCGGCATGGGCCGCGACTTCACCCTGTTCGCGCTCGTTCCGGGGCAGGTGCAGTTCCGTCGCCGCTACGGGCGGACCTACGTCCACGTCGTGCCGCCCGCTGCGGCCGCCGAATAGGCCCGGCCGCCATCCCGACGGGAGAGGAGGGGAAGGCCGAGGCCTTCCCTTTTTCATTGCCATGCGCTTTGTGGATTCGGTCAAGATCTGGGTGGAGGGCGGCGACGGCGGCCACGGCTGCGTGAGCTTCCGCCGCGAGCGGTTCCTGCCGAAAGGGGGGCCGGATGGCGGCGACGGCGGACGCGGCGGCCACGTCATCCTCGAGGCCGATGCCTCGCTCAACACCCTCATCGACTTCCGCTACAAGCAGCATTTCCGGGCCGGTCGCGGCGGTCACGGCATGGGCAAGAACCGCACCGGCCGCTCGGGGCGGGACATCGTTCTGCACGTACCGGCGGGAACCCAGGTGTATGCCGAGGACGGGCGCACGCTCATCGCCGATCTCGTGGCCGACGGCCAGCGCCTGATCGTCGCCCGGGGCGGCCGCGGCGGGCATGGCAATGCCCATTACCGCAGCGCCACCAACCGCGCCCCGCGGCGGGCGGATCCGGGCGAGCCGGGTGAAAGGCGCTGGATCTGGCTGAAACTCAAGCTGCTCGCCGATGTGGGCCTCGTCGGCCTGCCCAATGCGGGCAAGTCGACCTTCCTGCGGGCGGTGAGCCGGGCGCGGCCCAAGGTGGCGGAATACCCCTTCACGACCCTTCATCCTCATCTCGGCACCGTGCGCCGCGACGACATCTCCTTCGTCGTCGCGGACATTCCCGGGCTCATCGCCGAGGCGCACCGGGGCGCCGGACTGGGACACCGCTTTCTCGGCCACATCGAGCGCTGCGCCCTGCTGCTTCATCTCGTCGACGGCACGCACGCCGATGTGGTGGAGGCCTATCGCACGGTGCGGCGGGAGCTCGCGCTGTACGGGGCCGGGCTCGAGCGCAAGCCGGAGATCCTGTGCCTCAACAAGTGCGATCTCCTCACCGCCGAGGAGGTCCGGGAGAGACGGGCCGCCCTCGAGGCGGAAGCGGCGGGGCAGGTGTTCGCGATCTCGGCGGCGACCGGGGCCGGGGTGGAGGAGGTCGTGGCGTGCTGCGCGCGGCGGGTGCAGGAGCTTCGGGCCGCGCGCGAGGAGGTCGGGGCGCAGAGGTGAGGGAGGTTCGCGAAGCCCTCGCGGCGAGACGGATCGTGGTCAAGATCGGCTCCAGCCTGCTCGTGGAGCCGGACGGACGCATCCGCCGCCGCTGGCTCGAGGCGCTCGCCGGGGATCTCGCAGGGCTCCGGCAGCAGGGAAGCCAGGTGCTCGTCGTGACCTCCGGGGCCATCGCCATCGGCCGACGCCTGCTCCGCCTCAACCGGGCTCAACTCCGTCTCGAGGAAAAGCAGGCGGCAGCCGCCGTGGGGCAGATCCGTCTCGCCCATGCCTACCGCGAGAGCCTCGCCCACTTCGGCCTCGAGACCGCGCAGATCCTGCTCACGCTCGAGGATACCGAGGCGCGGCGGCGCTATCTCAACGCGCGCGCGACCATCGAGACGCTGCTGCGGATCGGCGTCGTGCCCGTCGTCAACGAGAACGACACCGTCGCGACGAGCGAGATCCGCTTCGGCGACAACGATCGGCTGTCGGCGCGGGTGGCGGTGATGCTGTCCGCGGGTACGCTCGTGCTGCTCTCGGATGTGGACGGCCTCTACAGCGCGGATCCCCGGCGCCATCCCGAGGCGCAGCACATC
The DNA here is from genome assembly GCA_964532215.1 of uncultured Geminicoccaceae bacterium. Taxonomy (GTDB): domain Bacteria; phylum Pseudomonadota; class Alphaproteobacteria; order Geminicoccales; family Geminicoccaceae; genus HRBIN39. The sequence continues at coordinate 24,402 of CAZHHU010000031.1, read as the reverse complement.
GCGCGGGTGGAGGCCTTCACCCCGGAGCTGCGGGCGATGGCCGGAGACACCCTGAGCGAGACCGGCACCGGCGGCATGCGCAGCAAGCTCGAAGCGGCCGAGATCGCCGTCAACGCGGGGACGACGGTCGTCCTCGCGAGGGGTATCGACATGCATCCTCTCGAGCGCATCCTCGCCGGTGCCCGCTGCACGCTCTTTCCCGCCCGCACGACGCCGAGACGCGCCCGCAAGCGATGGATCGCGGCCCACCTCGAAGTGCGCGGCGCGCTCGTCGTCGATCCCGGAGCGGTGGCGGCGCTCAGGCGGGGGTCGAGCCTCCTGCCCGCAGGAGTGCGGCGCATCGAAGGGAACTTCGAGAAGGGCGACGCGGTGGCGATCCGCGATCCCGAGGGGCGGGTATTCGCCAAGGGGCTCGTCGCCTACGACGCCGAGGACGCGCGGCGGATCGCCGGCCGCCGTACCGAGGACATCGAGGCCGTGCTCGGCTGGCGCGGCCGCGACGAGCTCGTACACCGCGACGATCTCGTGCTGCTGTGAGCCGGTCGAGCGGCGGACCGGAGTGTGCCGTGGCCGGGGGTGCGCGGTGGGGCGCACTTGCCACCCCCGAGAGCGGCTGGCATGATCGCGCCGCCTCCAGCGGGCAAGCGACTCGACGGCAGGTCAGGGAGGATACGAACCATGACCGTTCTCGCACGCGGCCTCGGCCGCGCGGTTCTCACCACGCTCGTCTCCGGCGCGTTCGCGCTCGCCGCCCATGCCGCGCCGATGAAGATTCGGATTTCCACGCCCGCCGTGCCCGGCGACTGGCACGCCGAGATGCTGTACATCTTCAAGGACTACGTGGAACGCTCGCTGCCGGGCCAGTTCGACGTCGAGATCCATCTCAACGCCACCCTGTTCAAGCAGGGTACGGAGCCTGCCGCCATGCAGCGCGGCAATCTCGACATGGCCATGATCTCGGCTCAGGACATCAGCAAGCAGATTCCCGAATGGTCGATCTTTACCGCCGGCTACATCATCCGTGACCCCGAACATCAGCGCAAGGTGTTCGAGAGCGACATCGGCAGGGAGATGTACGCGCTCGTGCGCGAGAAAATGGGGATCGAGATCCTTCAGGTGGCCTATCTCGGCACGCGCCATCTCAACCTGCGCGAGGTCCGCGATGTGAAGACGCCCGCCGATCTCGCGGGGGTCAAGCTGCGCATGCCCGGTTCGGAAACCTGGCAGTTCCTCGGCAAGTGCCTGGGCGCGAATCCGACACCGCTCGCCTTCAACGAGGTCTACCTGGCGCTCAAGACGGGAACCATCGACGGGCAGGACAATCCCCTTCCCACCGACCAGAAGGCCAAGTTCTACGAGGTCACCAAGCAGATCGTCCTCACCGGCCATCTCGTCGACGCGGTGTTCCTTTCCATTTCCGGAAAGACCTGGGCCAAGCTCAACGACGAGCAGAAGGAGGTCTTCCGCGAGGCCGCCAAGGCTGCGGCGTTCTTCAATAACAACAACCGTATCCGGGATGAGAAGAAGCTCGTGGAGTTCTTCAAGGAGCAGGGCCTGGTGATCACCGAGCCCGACCGTGAAGCGTTCCGCAAGCACGTCCAGGAGTGCTATCTCAACAGCAAGTACGCCAAGACCTGGCCCGAGGGGCTGCTCGAGCGGATCAACGCCATCCAGTGATCGCTCGATGCACGGGCTCCTCTCGCGTTTCCGGAAGGGCGCCGATCTCATCGGCGCCCTTCTCTTCCTTCTCATGTTCGCGTCCTTCCTGCTCCAGGTGTTCAGCCGCTATGTCCTCAACGCGCCGATCGGCTGGACCCTGGAAGCCTGCCTCGTCACCTATCTCTGGTTCGTGTTCTGGGCCTGCAGCTTCATGCTCGACGAGAAGGACCATGTGCGTTTCGATCTCGTCCTCAGGGCCGCACCGCCGCTGCTCGGCCGGCTGCTCGGAGGTCTCGCCGCGCTGATCACCCTGGCTCTGTTTCTGCTCTCGCTATGGCCGACCTACGACTGGATCCGGTTCATGAGCATCGACCGCACCTGGACGCTCGGCATCCGCTTCGATCTCCTGTTCTCGATCTACCTCGCCTTCATGGCCGCGGTGATCCTGCGCTCGGCCCGGGACGTCTGGCGGCTTCTCCTGCGGCCCCGGTCGGAGGACTGAAGCCCGCGATGTCCACCGCGTTCCTGCTCATGGTCGTGGCCTTTCTGGTCTTCGGGGCCATCGGCATGCCCGTCGGGCTGGCCATGATCAACGCGGGCGTGTTCTACCTCTGGTACACGGACCAGGACCTCGCCCTCGCCGCCGAGCAGGTGCTCAACAGTCTCTTCAACACCTTCGTCCTGCTCGCGGTGCCCCTGTTCATCTTCGCCGCCAATGTCATGAACGCGGGGGCGATCAGCAGCCGCCTGCTCGATTTCTGCCTCGCCCTCGTGGGCCGGGTGCGGGGCGGACTGGCCCAGGTCAACGTCCTCGCCTCGCTCGTCTTTTCCGGCATGAGCGGCTCGGCGATCGCCGACGCGGCGGGCATCGGCCGGCTCATGATCGACATGATGCGGGAGAACAACCGTTACACGCCCGGCTTCGCCGCCGCGATCACCGCCGCCTCGGCGACCATCGGCCCCATCATCCCGCCGTCGATCCCGATGGTGCTCTATGCTCTCGTATCCAACACCTCGGTCGGCTATCTGTTTCTCGGCGGCGTCGTTCCCGGCCTCCTCATGGCCGCGGCGCTGATGGCCGCCGTGGCCGTGATCGCAAGGCGCCGCCGCTTTCCCACCGAAGCCGGGATACCGCTTGCGGCCGTTCCCCGCATCACCGCTCGCGCGTTCCCGGCGCTGCTCCTGCCCGTCATCCTCCTGGGCTGCATCTACGGCGGCATCACCACGCCGACCGAGGCCGCGGCGATTGCCGCCGCCTATGCGCTGCTGCTCGCGACCATCGGCTACCGGGCGCTGTCGCCGCGGGGGATCCTGGCCGTCCTCGTGGAGAGTACCAGGTCGAGCGCCGTGGTGACCCTGATCATCGCGGGCGCCTTCGTCGTCAACTACGTCGTCGCAGCCGAGCAGGTCCCGAACCAGCTCGCGGCCTGGCTGGCGGCGCAGAACTTTTCGCCCACCGTTTTCCTCCTCATCGTCGCCGCCCTGTTCCTCCTCCTCGGATGCTTCCTCGACGCGACGACGATGCTGCTCGTGCTCGTGCCGCTCGTGCTGCCGTCGCTCACGAGCCTCGGCATCGATCCCGTCCATTTCGGGGTCACGATCACCGTCAACATCATGATCGGACTCGTCACCCCACCCTACGGGGTGCTGCTGTTCGTCATCAACGGGCTGACCGGCATTCCGCTGCGCGACATGATCCGGGAACTGTGGCCGTTTCTCGCCGTGCTCCTGATCGCTCTGCTGATCATGCTGCTCGTACCGGACCTCGTCCTCTGGCTCCCGCGCCGCTTCGGCTACACCGGCTGAGCGCTCCGCCGCCGGCGTCCGCAACGTCGGCCCTGCCGGCAACCCTGCCGCTGGCGTACGTCCGGGGCTTCGTGCTTATCTGGGTGCGTGAGGTCGAAAGGGAGGCCAGCGATGCTCGAGCGCATTCTCCTCGCCGTGGATGGCTCCGACCATGCGAGACGGGCAAGCGATCTCGCCGGCGATCTTGCCGCGAAATACGGTGCTCGGCTGCTGATCGCGCATGTTCTCGTCTATCGCCGTCTGCCCGAGCCGGTGCGCCGCATGGCCGAAATCGAACACCTCGTCGAACCGGAGAGCGGGCGCGTGGTTCCCACCAGCTACATCTCCCTTCCGAGCGAGGCCGATCAGGACATGCGGATCATCGCCGCGCTCGGCGAAAAGATCCTCAACGATGCGGAGTATCGGGTGCGTGAGAAGGGTGCGGGCGAGGTGGAGAAGGTCCCCCTCGAGGGGGAGCCGGCCGATGCCCTGCTCGCCGAGATCCGGCGGCGCAACGTGGACCTCGCCGTGGTGGGAACGCGGGGGCTGGGCGAACTGAGCGCGCTGCTGCTCGGCAGCGTCTCCCACAAGCTGCTCCAGCTCGCGCCCTGCCCGGTGCTCGCGGTCAAGTAGCCGCAAGCAGCTTTCGGCCTGCCGCAGCAAGGGATGGAGCGGCCCTGCACGGCGATGGAGCCGACTTGCCGCACCGCCGATGCACATCCGCCTCCGCCGCCGCGTCGCCGGACCCGGCGCCGCCTGTGGCGGTGGCTGGTCGCGTTCCTGCTCCTGTCCGCCCTCGGGCTCGCCGGGACAGGGCTCGCGGTGATCCGGTCGCGGATGCCCGAGCCCGAGCGCACGGAAGCGTTCGTGCGCCACGCAAGCCTCGTCGCCCAGAAGCGCATCAGCGAACTGAAGCCCTGGGATGCCACGCTCGTCTTCCCGTTGCCGGTGCGGAAGGAGGATGTCGCGGCGGAGTTCATCGACCTGCTGAAGTTCGACGAAGATCGGCGCTTCGAAGCGCACTACGGTGTCGATCCGCGGGGCATGCTGCGCGGGTTCCTCGGCTGGCTCGGATGGGGCCAGGCAGGAGGCGGCAGCACGCTTACCCAGCAGCTCGTGAAGAACGTCTACCTTCACCCCGCACGGACGCTCTCCCGCAAGCTGCAGGAGCTGCCTCTGGCCCTCTATCTCGATGGCAGGCTCGGCAAGGACCAGCTGCTCGAGCTCTACCTCACCCGCGCCTATTTCGGCCACGATCTCTATGGCGTCGAGGCGGCCGCACGGGGCTATTTCGGCCTGCGGGCGAAGTGTCTGTCCGGTTTGCAGTCGGCGCTTCTCGTGCGCACCTTGAAGGCGCCCGCGCGCCGCAACCCGAGGACCCGACGCCGGGAGCTCGCGCGCGAAGCCTGGGCGCTGCTTCTGCGTCGCCATGGCGCGAGGAAAGCCGCACGGGTTGCCTCCCGCAGCGCGCGGCGCGGCGCCGGCTGCCGGCCGCGCTTCAGGGCCTGGCCGCCGCCGCGGCGCTTCTATGCCCGGGATGCCGCACTCGCCGAAATCCGTGAGCGCTACCGGACGGTCGTCGGCGATCGCCCCTTCGTCGCCTATCTGACCATCGATCCGAAGCTCCAGCTCTACGCGGAGCTCGCGGTGGAGCGGGCTCTGCAGAGCCGCGAGCGCTACGGCTTCGACCAGATCGCACTGATCGCCATGACGCCGGACGGGGCCGTGCGCGCGCTCGTCGGCGGCGTCGATTACGCCCGCTCCTCCTGGAACCGGGCATATCGCGCACTGCGACAGCCGGGCTCCGCCTTCAAACCCGTGGTCTATCTCGCGGCTCTGGAGGCGGGCGCGAAGCTCGATGCGCTCATCGCCGATGCACCCTTCGAGGCCGGAGGCTACCGTCCCCGCAACATCGACCGCCGTTATCTGGGTCTCATCTCGCTTAGGGAAGCGCTCGTGCGCAGCCGCAATGTCGCCACGGTGCGGCTTGCAGAGCGGATCGGGCGCTGGCGGATCAGGGAGCTTGCGCAGCGGCTCGGTTACGAGGGCGGCCTGCCGGACGATCCCACGCTCGCGCTCGGCAGCGGGGCGACGACGCTGCGCGATCTCGTCGAGCTCTTCGCCACCCTGGCGAACGGCGGCCGCCCCGTCCGCGCCCACCTCGTCGCGGCGATCCGCGATCGACAGGGCGGCTTCTTCGCGATCGAACCGCCACGGCCGGGTCCGCCGGTGGTCGCCAGGCGGCCGCTGTGCCAACTCCTGCGCGTGCTCGAGGAGGTGGTACGACGCGGCACCGGCAGGCGCGCCGCCTTCGCCGGCGGCCATCCGACCGCGGGCAAGACGGGCACGAGTCAGAACTACCGCGACGCCTGGTTCGTCGGCTTCACCGCGCACTATGTGACCGGCGTATGGGTCGGGCGCGACGACGATCGCCCGATGAACGGACTTACGGGCGGCGAACTCCCCGCGCGCATCTTCGCCGGCTTCATGGTCAACGCCCACCTCGGCCTGCCGCCGCGCCCGCTCGCGGGCTGCGGCCCGTGATGGGAGCTTCACTTCGCAGCCGGGTCTTCGAGCGCGAACACCAGGCGTCCATCGACGAAGGTGCGGAGCACCCGGCCGCGGAACACCCGACCCTCGAAGGCCGTGTTCTTCGAGAGCGAGTGCAGGCCCTCCTCGGTGACCTCGAAGGGGCGCTCGAGATCGAACAGCACGAGATCTGCGGGCCTTCCGACCGCCAGCCGACCCGCCTCGAGCGCGAGCAGATCCGCGGGATTCACCGTCATGCGCGCGAGCAGCGGCAGCAGGTCGATCTCGCCGCGGTGGTGGATCTCGAGAACCGCGGAGAGCATGGTCTCCACTCCCACCACCCCGAAGGCGGCCTGTGCGAAGGGAAGGCGTTTGCTGTCCTGATCCTGGGGATGGTGATCGCTGGCGATGACGTCGATGGTGCCGTCGCGCAACCCCTCGAGGAGGGCTTGGCGGTCCTCTTCGGTGCGCAGCGGCGGCGACACCTTGGCGTAGGTACGGTAGCCCGCGACCTCGCGCTCGGTCAGCAGGAGGTGATGCGGGCTCACCTCCGCGCTCACCGCAAGCCCGCGGTCCTTCGCCTGCCGGATGGCCTCGACGGCCTCCCGGGTGGAGAGATGGGCGACGTGGTAGCGCGCCCCCGTCATCTCCACGAGCCGCAGGTCGCGTTCCACGATGACGATCTCTGCCGCCCGGGGGATGCCGGGAAGCCCGAGGCGGAGCGCCATCTCGCCGTCGTTCATGGCGCCGCCTTCGGCAAGCCGCGGCTCCTCCGGGTGCTGCACCACGAGGGCGCCGAAGGCGGTCGCATAGCTGAGCGCGCGCAGCATGAGCCGGGCGTCGGCGACGGCACGGTCGCCGTCGCTGAATGCGACCGCCCCGGCCTCGCACAGCAGCCCCATTTCCGCGAGCTGCTCGCCGGCGCAGCCGCGGGTGAGCGCAGCGTAGGGATGGACCTTCACCGACTTGAGCTTGCGTGCCCTGCGGGCGACGAACTCGAGCATCGCCGGATCGTCGATGGGCGGGCGGGTGTCGGGCAGCGAACACAGGCTCGTCACGCCCCCCGCGGCGGCCGCCCTGAGGGCGCTGTCGATGCGTTCCTTGTGTTCCGCGCCGGGCTCGCCCAGGCGGACGCGCATGTCCACGAGCCCGGGGGCGAGGCAGGCGCCGCCGCCGTCGAGGACGGCGATCTCGGGGGAGAGCGCGTCGGCGCGGATGTGCGGGCCGAGATCGCGGATGCGCCCCTCGGCGATCAGCACGCCTCCCGGCTCGTCGCGGCCCGTCGCGGGATCGAGAAGGCGGCAGCCGACGATCGCAAATGGGCGCATCAGGCGGCCTCCCGCAGGGGGCGGGTGAGGATGTCGAGGCAGGCCATGCGCACCGCGACCCCCATCTCCACCTGATCGAGGATGGCGCTGCGGTGAATGTCGTCGGCGACGACGCCGTCGATCTCCACGCCCCGGTTCATCGGTCCCGGATGCATGATGAGGGCGTCCGGTGCCGCCGCCTCCAGCTTGCTGCGGGTGAGACCGTAGAAGGCGAAATACTCGCGCAGCGAAGGAACGAAACTTCCCTGCATGCGCTCCGTCTGCAGGCGCAGCATCATGACGATGTCCGCCTCCTCGAGGCCGCGCCGCATGTCGTGGACGACCTCCACGCCGTACGAGCTGAGCGCCGCCGGCACCAGCGTCGGCGGGCCGACGAGGCGCACCCGCGCGCCGAGCCGGGTGAGCAGGAGGATGTTCGAGCGGGCCACGCGGGAGTGGAGAATGTCACCGCAGATGGCGATCAGGAGCCCGGCGATGCGTCCCTTGCGGCGGCGGATGGTGAGGGCATCGAGAAGAGCCTGGGTCGGATGCTCGTGGCTGCCGTCGCCGCCGTTGATCACCGAGCAGTTGACGTGCCGGGCAAGCAGGGCGACGGCGCCGCTGTCGGGATGGCGCACCACGAGCACGTCGGGGTGCATGGCATTCAGCGTCATCGCCGTGTCGATGAGGGTCTCGCCCTTCTTGATCGCCGAGGTGGCGACCGACATGTTGACGACGTCGGCTCCGAGGCGCTTGCCTGCGAGCTCGAAGGAGGTACGCGTGCGGGTCGAACTCTCGAAGAAGAGATTGATCTGCGTGAGCCCGCGCAGGAGCGTGAGCTTCTTGTCGCTGCGCCGGTTGACCTCGACGTAGGAGTCGGCGGTATCGAGCAGGAGTTCGATCTCCGCCGCGGAAAGCGGCTCGATGCCGAGCAGATGGCGATGGCGAAATCGCATGCCGCCCCTCACCGCTGACGTCGCACTATCGCGGCATGCGCCCCGCGGTCAACCGCCTCACGACCTTTGCTGGAGATGCTCCGCATGCCAGCGCAGCAGATCTTCGAGGGTCACGAATCCCGCCACGGGCGGAGGTCCGTCGAGGCGCCGGCAGGGGGTTCCGGGCTCGCCCAGATGGTCGAGTACGGCGAGGGCACCCGTGAAATCCTCACCCATGGTATAGCTCGAGAAGGTGATGACGACGGGCACGCCGGCGCCACGCGCGGCCCGGAGCCCGAGCGCACTGTCCTCGATCGCGAGGCAGTCGCCGGGATCGAGCCGCAGCCGCTCGAGGGCGATCAGGTAGAGATCCGGCGCCGGCTTCTTGCGGCGCACATCCTCGCCGGTGGCGAAGGCGGAGAAGATCTCCTGCCAGTCGGGGAGGAGGGGAGCGAGCAGGGTCTCGACGTTGCTGCGGCTCGTCGTCGTCACGATCGCCTGGCGCAGGCCGGCGCCATGCGCTTCCCGCAGCAGCCGCACGACGCCCGGGCGCAGCCGCAGCGCACCGCGCGCCATCTGGCCGTAGAGTGCGGTCTTGTGGCGGTGAAGCGCGGCCACGTCGATCCGGCCTGCGCACCCGGGGTGGAAGCGCTCGATGTAGTGGCGGATGCGCTCGCGGCCGCCAGTCACCTTGAGGAGCTCGCGGTAGAGTTCACGGCTCCAGTGCCAGTCGAGACCGAAGTCCGAGAATGCCCGGTTGAAGGCTTCGCGGTGGATCTCCTCGGTTTCCGCAAGGGTGCCGTCGACGTCCCA
>CAZHHU010000031.1:0-15274 GCA_964532215.1 uncultured Geminicoccaceae bacterium | reverse complement strand
TCGTCGCGCGCGTAGGAACCGAAGTAGCCGACGCGCAACACCTCCGGCCGCTCGGCTGCGAGCACCCCCGCCCACTCGCGCAGGGCGGCTTCGACCCGGGTGCGGTCAGGCCATGTGATCACGCGCGTAGGCGAGGATCTCGCGGGCATAGGCGATCGCCTGATCACTCTGAAGTGGGCCGTAGTGTTCGAAAGGCGCTCCCTCGGGATGCCCGTTGGGGTAACGGGTCGGGACGTAGAACCCGTCGAGAAACCGCGCCCGATCGAGGAGTTCCTGCGGCGGCACGAGATCGGACGGCAGGGCCTCGAGCAACCGCGCCACCACATGTCCCGAGGCCTCCTGCCGGCGCGAGAGATGGAGGGCCTGGACCGCCTTCTCGGCGGCCTGGTGAGCCGCAAAGCATGCCCATTCGTGGCGTGCGCGCTCGCGCGCGAATTCGGCCATCTCGAGATCCTTTTCCGCCTGGCGGAGCCAGTCCCGGGCACGGCTCGCCATTGTTCCTTTCACCACCGCTGCGACCATGGAGAGAGTGCCACGGCCGGATCCGCCTGTCGCCCCGGGGTTCAGGCACCGAGCACCGTAACCCCCACCTTGCGCCGCCTCGGACCATCGCACTCGACGAGGATCACCCGCTGCCAGGTGCCGAGCAGCAGCGACCCGCCCTCGAGCGCGAGGGTCTGAGCGCCTCCGAGCAACATGGTCTTGAGATGCGCATCAGTGTTCTCGGGCTCGGACGGAATGCTCCGGGCGAGGGCGTCATGCTTCCAGCCGTGCCCGGCCGGGGCGATCTGCGCGAGCCAGGCGTGGAGATCCTGCATGAGACGGGGTTCGTGTTCGTTGACGGTGATCGCTGCGGTGGTGTGGAGGGAGGCGATGTGGACGATGCCGTCGCGGATGCCGGAGGCGGCGATCAGGCGTGCGACCTCGGCGGTGATGTCCAGGGTCTCGCAGCGGCGGCTCGTGTTCACCTCGAAGCGGCCGGACCAGCACCTCACGGCGGTTCCCTCCTAGGCGGCGGCGAAGATGCGTGCGAGTGCAGGACGGAACATGTGTTCGAGGGCGCCCGCGAACAGGATCACGAGGCCCTGGATGACGACGATCATGTCCCGCGACAGGCTCGGCATGTCGAACGCGAGTTCCGCCCCGCCCTGGTAGAGGGCACCGAAGAGGAGGGCCGCGAGGACGACGCCGAGGGGGTGATTGCGACCCATGAGTGCCACCGCGATGCCGACGAAACCATAGCCGCTCGTGAAGCCGAGGACGAGGCGGTGCTGGGAGCCGAGCACCTCGTTGAGGGCCATCAGCCCCGCGAGTGCACCCGCCAGGGTCATGACGACGACGATGTGGCGGTCGGAGCGGATCCCGGCATAGAGCGCCGCCCCCTCGCTGCGGCCGACCACGCGCAGCTCGTAGCCGGGCCGGGATTTCCAGACGTAGAGCCAGACGAGCAGACAGCAGAGCAGGGCGATGAGGAAACTCACATTCCAGGGCGAGCGCCCGATGTCGAGGCCCAATCGTGCGAGCAGGGCGTGGAACTGGGGCATCCAGACCTGCTCGGGCAGGGTCACCGTTTCGGGTGCGCTCTGACCCGGCTTGATGATCACGTTCACGAGCATGTAGGTCATGATCGAGGCGGCCACGAAATTGAGCATGATCGTGGTGATGACCGTGTGGCTGCCCCGTTTCGCCTGCAGCCAGCCGGGGATGAAGCCCCACAGGCCGCCGAACAGCGCGGCGCCGGCGATCACGCCCGGCACCGCGATGAGCGGGTGAAGATGTCCCAGGGTCAGCGCCGCGAGGGCCGCTCCGAGGCCGCCCAGCGCCGCCTGCCCCTCGCCGCCGATGTTGAAGAGGCCGGCGTGGAAGGCGATCGCGACGGCAAGGCCGGTGAAGATGAAGTCCGTCGTATAGAAGAGGGTGTAGCCGATCGCCTCGCCGAAGCCGAAGGCCCCGAAGATGAGCAGCCGCACGGCCTCGAGCGGGTTTTCGCCGACGAGAAGAACGACGAGACCGGAGACGAGAAAGGCGAGGGCGAGGTTGATGAGCGGCAGAAGTCCGTAATCGACCCAGGGCGGGAGACCGCGACCCGTCGCCATCAGGCCGCCTCCGGCCTGATCCCCGCCATCATGAGGCCGATCTGCCGCTCGTCCGCCTCCTCGGCGCGGATCTCACCCATGATGCGACCGTCGAACATCACGAGAATGCGGTCCGAGAGGGAGAGAACCTCGTCCAGCTCGACGGAGACGAGGAGAATCGCCTTGCCGGCATCCCGCAGCGTGAGCAGACGGCGATGGATGAACTCGATCGCGCCGATGTCCACACCGCGCGTGGGCTGTCCGACGAGAAGGAAATCGGGGTCGTGTTCGAGCTCGCGGGCGAGCACGAGCTTCTGCTGATTGCCGCCCGAGAACCGCCCCGCTTCCAGTCCGGGGTCGATGGGCCGCACGTCGTAGCGTTGCATCCACTCGCGGCAGAGCCCGAGCAGAAAGCGGCGCCGCATGAAGCCTCGCAGCTGATATTGCGGCCAGCGCTGATAGCCGAGGACGGCGTTCTCCCAGGCCGGAAGGCTGCGCACGAGGCCGCTGCGCAGCCGGTCCTCGGGAACATGCCCGAGGCCGTGCTCCCGCGCCCGGCCTGCATCCGCGACCGGCCAGCCGCGAAGCCGCACCTCACCCCGCGACGGCCGGCGCATGCCGGCGATCGCCTCGATGAGCTCGGACTGGCCGTTGCCGGCGACGCCGGCGATGCCGACGATCTCGCCCGCCCGCACGGCGAAACTCACATCGCGCACGCGCGGAATGCCACGGTCGTCGCGCACCTCGAGATGTTGGACCTCGAGCACGGGCTCGCGCGGTTGCGCGGGGCGGCGCTCGACCCGCAACAGGACCTTGCGGCCGACCATGAGCTCGGCGAGCTCCTCGATGGTCGTGCGTGGGGTCTCGAGATGGGCCACCATGCGCCCGCCCCGCATGACGCTCACCCGGTCGGTGACCGCCATGATTTCGCCGAGCTTGTGGCTGATGAACAGGACCGTGCGGCCCTGTTCCCTGAAGTTCCCGAGGATGCGGAAGAGATGATCGGCCTCCTGGGGCGTAAGCACGCCCGTGGGCTCGTCGAGGACGAGAATGTGGGCGCCGCGGAAGAGCGCCTTGAGGATTTCCACCCGCTGCTGGATCCCCACCGGAAGATCCTGCACGCGGGCATCGAGATCCACCTCGAGGCCGTAGTCGCGCTCGATCCTCTCGATCTCCCGGCGCGCCCGGGCGGTCCCCCGGGCGAGGGTGAAGCCGCCCTCGGCGCCGAGCAGCAGGTTCTCGAGCACGGTCATCGGCGGGACGAGCATGAAGTGCTGGTGCACCATGCCGATGCCCGCGGCGATCGCATCATGCGGACTGCGGATGCGCAGCGGCCGCCCGTCGACGAGGATCCTCCCGGCATCCGGCTGATAGAAGCCGTAGAGGATGTTCATGAGCGTCGACTTGCCGGCGCCGTTCTCGCCGACGATGCCGTGGATCGTCCCCGCTTCCACCACGAGGTCGACCCCGTCGTTGGCGACCACCGGCCCGAAGCGCTTCGTGATGCCGCGAAGCTCGACCGCGGGCGGCCGCACCGTCCGCCCCTCTCAGTTCTCGCCCGCCCGGGCGCCCGGGCCGATCACTGCTGTTCGCGCTTCATCTTCGTGTAGTAGTCTTCGACCGGCAGCTTGCCGGCGATGATGAGCGCGCGCGCCTCGTCCATCCGGGCCCGCATCGCCGCAGTGAGGAGGTCCTTGTTGCACTCATCCACCGCGTAATCGACCCCCTCCTCCTTGAGCCCGAGCTGGCGCGGCCCCGCCTGCCAGGTGCCCTCCATGGCGGTGCGGAAGGCCTCGTAGACCGCCACGTCGACCCGCTTGAGCATCGAGGTCAGCACATGTCCAGGCTGAATGCAGTTCTGGTTGCTGTCCACGCCGATGGCGAGCCTGTCCTTGTCGGCTGCCGCCTGGAGCACACCGAGACCGGTGCCGCCGGCGGCCGCGTACACGACATCGGCGCCGCGGTCGAACTGGGAGACGGCAAGCTCGTAACCCTTGGCGGGGTCGTTCCAGGCGGCGGGGGTGTTCCCCGTCATGTTGGCGAGGATCTCGATGTCGGGGTCGACGTATTTCGCCCCCTGCTCGTAGCCGTAGAGGAAGTTGCGGATGAGGGGAATGTCCATGCCGCCGATGAAGCCGATCTTGCCGGTCTTGCTCGCCATCGCGGCGGCCATGCCGACGAGGAAGGAGCCCTCATGCTCCTTGAAGACGATGCCCTGCACGTTGGGCTTGTCGACCACGGAGTCGATGATCGCGAATTTCGTCTCCGGATACTCGTCGGCCACGCTCTCAAGCGGCGTCGCGAAGGCGAAGCCCACGGCGACGACGACGTTCGCACCCTTGCGGGCCATGCGCCTGAGCGCCTGGTCGCGCTGGGATTCGTTCGTGACCTCGAACTCGAGATAGGGAATGCCGAATTCCTTCTTGAACCTTTCGGCCCCGTTGTAGGCCGCTTCGTTGAAGGATTTGTCGAACTTGCCGCCGACGTCGAAGATGATCGCCGGTTTGAATTCGGCGGCGTGCAGGGGAACGGCGAGGCCTAGGAGCGCGGCCGCGAGCATCGTTCGACGGAGCATGGGACCCTCCCCGGTTCGAAAAACGCGGCCATCACGGTAAGGCCGCGGTGGCGAAATGCAACACGCGGCCGCCTAGGTGCCGCGTCGGGCGAGCAGCGCCGCCGCGATCTCCCGCCATTCGCGCTCGAGCGATTCCGTGCACAGCGGCCGACCGGCGCGCCGGTACCAGTAGGCGGCGTTGCCGAGGTCGCCCTCGATGCGATGGAGATGGGCGTGTACCCAGGCCGCCTCGAGGCTGGAGAGCCTCTGGACCGTCTCGTGTGCACGATCCCAGGCACCCCTGCGCGCCCACCACAGCGCTTCCACCTCGGCGCAAAGTCCCGCGGGCGGCGCGGGGGCCTTGAGCGAGCTCAGGAAGGCCTCGAGATCCATCTCTTCTCCCGTCCTCCGCAGGCGGCGCCCGGTCGCAGGCCGCTTCCGGCCGGCTTGCCGTCGCCGCATCGGCGACTAGAAGCTAGGCGGCGCGAGCATCGGAGCCAAGGAGCCGGGCCATGACGACCATCGCCTTTTCTGCCGATCACGCCGGCTATCTGCTCAAGAACGAACTCATCGCCCTTGCCCGCGAGAGGGGCCATGAGGTGCTCGATCTCGGCGTCAACGACGGCACCTCGGTCGACTATCCGGACATGGCCGACCGCCTCGCCGCGGCCCTCGCCGAGGGGCGGGCGCAGATCGGCGTCATCGTCTGCGGCTCGGGCATCGGCATTTCGATCGCCGCCAACCGCCACCGCCACATCCGCGCCGCCCTCTGCCACGACGTCACGACGGCGCGGCTCGCGCGGCTCCACAACGATGCCAATGTGCTCGCGCTCGGCGCCCGCACCACCGGTCCGGCGGTGGCGCGCGACTGTCTCGAGGCGTTTCTCGATACGCCCTTCGAGGGGGGGCGGCACGCCCGCCGGGTGGCCAAACTGTCCGGTGAGCTGGCCTGAGGTGTGGCGCGCGCTATAGTCAGCTCTGCCCCGTCACGGTAGAGCCGAGGATGCGCTGTCCGTTCTGCGGATCCGCCGATACCCAGGTCAAGGACTCCCGTCCCGTCGAGGAGGGCGCGGCGATCCGCCGGCGGCGGCTGTGCCTCGGCTGCGGTGCGCGCTTCACCACCTTCGAGCGGGTGCAGCTGCGGGAGCTCTTCGTGGTCAAGAAGGACGGCAGGCGGGTTCCCTTCGACCGCGAGAAGCTCGCGCGCTCGCTGCGGATCGCCACCCGCAAGCGCGGCATCTCCGAGGAGCGCATCGAGCGCATCGTCAACGGCATCGTGCGCACGCTCGAGACGAGCGGCGAGAGTGAGATCCCCTCGCGACGCATCGGCGAGCTCGCCATGGAGAGTCTGGCGGCGCTCGATCAGGTCGCCTATGTGCGCTTCGCTTCGGTCTATCGGGACTTCGCGACGGCGCGGGATTTCGAGGAATTCATCCGCGAGCTTCCCGACGGGCGGGAGGCTGCGCGGGAGACCGGAGCGCACTCGTGACCGCGGCGCAGGACGCACGCTTCATGCGCATCGCGCTCGCCCTCGGCGAGCGCAATCTCGGGCGCACCTGGCCCAATCCCGCGGTCGGCTGCGTCATCGTGCGGGACGGCCAGGTCGTCGCCCGCGGCTGGACCCAGCCCGGCGGCCGTCCGCACGCCGAGACCGAGGCGCTCGCCCGGGCCGGCGAGGCGGCGCGCGGCGCCACCGCCTATGTGACCCTCGAACCCTGCGCCAATCCCGGCCACACCCCGCCCTGCTGCCGCAGCCTCGTTGCCGCCGGCATCCGGCGGGTGGTGGTGGGCTGCATCGATCCCGACCCGCGCGTCAACGGACAGGGCATCGCCAATCTCCGCGCCGCCGGCATCGAAGTCGTGCTCGGCTGTCTCGAGCAGGAGGCCCTGCGCCAGAACCTCGGGCTGTACCGCCGCATCCGCGACGGGCGGCCGATGTTCGCGCTCAAGCTCGCGGTCACGCTCGACGGCCGCATCGCCACGCGTGAAGGGCGAAGCCGATGGATCACGGGGCCGCGGGGGCGCGCCGAGGCGCATCGCTTGCGCGCGGCCCATGACGCGGTGCTCGTCGGCAGTGGCACCGCCGTGCTCGACGATCCCCGGCTCACCTGCCGCCTCGCGGGGCTCGAGGAAGCGAGCCCGGTTCGCATCGTGCTCGACCGCCGTCTCCGTCTTGCTCCGGATTCCCGTCTCGCGCGGACCGCCCGCGACCTCCCCGTCTGGCTCTTCACCGCGCCCTCGAGCCCCCGGGAGCGACGGCGTCTGCTCGAGGCGCAGGGGGTGGAGGTCATCGCCCTCGATGAGCCCTTCCTGCCCGGTGTGGCAAAGGAGCTCGCCCGGCGTGGGATTACGCGGGTGCTCATCGAAGGTGGGGGCACGATCGCGGCCGCCTTCCTGCGGGCGGGTTTCGTCGACCGGCTGCATCTCGTGCGCGCGCCCCGGATCCTGGGCGGTGATGCGCGGCCCGCCATCGGAGCGCTCGGGCTCGATGAGGTGGCACAGGCCGAACGCTGGGTGCGGCGGGAGCAGCTTCCCCTGGACGAGGACGATCTGTGCACCCTGGAGCCGGCGGCGCCGGAGGGAGAGGGGTGTTCACCGGCATCGTGACCGCCATCGGCCGCCTGCTCCGGGTCGAAGAGCGGGATCGGGGGCGGCTGTTCACCATCGCGGCGCCGTTCGATCCCGCGACGGTGGCCCTGGGTGCCTCGATCGCCCATGACGGCATCTGCCTCACCGTCACGGCGCGGGATCGGGAGGGCTACCGCGTGTTCGCCGGGGCCGAAACCCTCGCGCGCACGACGGCGGCCCGCTGGTCGCCCGGACGGCGGATCAATCTCGAGCCTTCCCTCCGCCTCGGCGACGAGCTCGGCGGCCATTTCGTCTTCGGTCACGTGGATGCGGTCGCGCAGGTGGTGGAGGTCGAACCTCTGGGCGACAGCCGGCGCATGGTCTTCACCCTTCCCGCCGAGCTCGCCCCGCTCGTCGCCGTCAAGGGCTCGATCGCGGTGGATGGGGTGTCGCTGACCGTCAACGAGGTGGCCGGAGACCGGTTTGCGGTCCTCATCATTCCCCACACGCTGGCCCACACGACGCTCGGCGAGCGCGTTCCGGGCGACCCCGTCAATCTGGAAGCGGACATGCTCGCGCGCTATGTGGCGCGCCAGCTCGCCCTCCGCAGCCTCTGACCGCGAGCGATCGATGTCCGTCGGCGAAGCCCTCAGCCCCATCGAGGAGATCATCGAGGCCGCGCGCCGCGGCGAGATGTTCATCCTCGTCGATGACGAGGAGCGGGAGAACGAGGGGGACCTCGTCATCGCGGCCCAGTACTGCGATGCCGCGGCCGTCAATTTCATGGCCAAGTACGGCCGCGGTCTCATCTGCCTCGCCCTCCCGCGCCAGCGCTGCGAGGAGCTCGGACTGCCGCTCATGGCCCAGGGCAACGAGTCGCGCCTGTCGACCGCCTTCACCATCAGCATCGAGGCCCGGGAGGGCGTGACGACGGGCATTTCCGCCGCCGATCGTGCCCGTACCATCGCCGTTGCCATCGATCCCGAAACCACGCGCGAGGACATCGTCACCCCCGGCCATGTGTTCCCGATCATGGCCCGTGACGGCGGCGTGCTCGTGCGTGCGGGCCACACCGAGGCGGCGGTGGACATCGCCCGGCTCGCCGGGCTCACGCCGGCCGGGGTGATCTGCGAGATCATGAACGACGACGGCAGCATGGCGCGGCTGCCCGAGCTCGTCGCCTTCGCCCGCCGCCACGGGCTCAAGATCGGCACCATCGCCGATCTCATCGCCTACCGCCTCAAGCACGACCGGCTCATCGAGCGACAGCTCGCAGCCCGCTTCCACAGCCGCTACGGCGGCGACTTCCGTCTCCAGGTCTATGTCAACCTGCTGGACGGCGTCGAACACATCGCCCTCGTCAAGGGGGACGTCGCGAGCGACGAGCCGGTACTCGTGCGCGTGCACGCGGTCAGCATCCTCGAGGATCTGCTCGGCGAGGGCGAAAGCGGTCGCGGCCACCAGCTCCACCAGGCGATGCGCATGATCGGTGCCGAGGGCCGCGGCGTCGTCGTCGTGCTGCGCGAGCCGGTGCCGGACGCGATCTCGCGCGATCTGCGCGAACGGCTCGGGGATGCGCGTCCCAAGCCCACCGATCTTCGCGTCTACGGCATCGGCGCGCAGATCCTCGTCGATCTCGGCGTGCGGCGGATGATCCTGCTCTCGAACACCGGGCGCACGATCCACGGGCTCGAGGGCTACGGGCTGCAGGTCGTGGAGACGCGCCCGATTCCCCGTTCGGAGGCCTGCTGATGGCGGGTACCCCGGAGCTCGTGGAAATTCCCAGGCTCCCCGGGGCCCGGGTACTGCTCGTCACCGCACCCTACCACCGCGCGGTGTGCGAGATGCTGCGCCGGGGCGCCGCGCGCGTGCTCCGTGCGGCGGAAGCGGCATATGAAGAAGTGACGGTCCCGGGGGCGCTGGAGATCCCCCCCGCAATCGCGATCGCCGAGCGGGAGCGGCCGTTCGATGCCTATGTGGCTCTGGGCTGCGTGGTCCGCGGCGAGACCTTCCATTTCGAGCTCGTGGCGCAGGAAAGCTGCCGCGGTCTGGTCGAGCTCGCGGTCGCCCGCGGACTTGCGCTGGGCAACGGAATTCTCACGGTCGACAGGCTCGCGCAGGCGGAACGGCGGGCCGATCCCGAAGGGGAGGACAAGGGCGGATGGGCTGCCTGGGCGGCGCTTTCGCTGCTGTGCCTCAGGCAGCGCTGGGCGGGCGCGCGATGAGCGGCACCCCCCGCAGCCGAAGGCGCTCCCTGCCGAGGCGGCGCGCCGCCCGTTTGGCCGCCGTCCAGGCGCTCTACCAGCTCGAGGCCGGAGGCGGCGATCCCGACCAGGTCATCACCGAGTTCCGCGAGCACCGGCTCGCCCATCTGCTCGAACCCTTCGCTCCCGACGCACCGCCGCCGCCCGTGGACTACGAATGGTTCGAGCGGATCACGCGCGGGGCCTGGGCGCGGCGGGCGGAGCTCGATCCCCTGATCGAGGCCGCGCTGGCCCCGGGCTGGACGCTCGCACGCTGCGGCTTCCTGCTCCGCGCCTGTCTGCGTGCCGGCGCCTTCGAGCTCGCGTCCTGCCCGGAGGTGCCCTTCCGGGTCGTGATCAACGAGTATCTCGAGGTCGCACATCTCTTCTTCTCGGGCGAGGAGGCGGCTTTCGTGAACGCGGTGCTCGACCGCCTTTCGCGGGAGCTGCGGAGGGCGGAGCGGGAGGAAGCGTGAGCTACGACGAATTCGCCTTCATCGACCGTCTCATGCGTCCGCTCGCGGCCGGGATGCCTGCGGCCCTCGATCTCGCCGACGATGCCGCGGTGCTGGAGCCGCCCGAGGGGCGCGAACTCGTCCTCACCAAGGATGCCCTCGTCGCCGGCGTTCACTTCCTGCCCGATGATCCCGCCGACCTCGTCGCCGCCAAGCTGCTGCGGGTGAATCTTTCGGACCTCGCGGCGATGGGCGCGGAACCGCTCGGCTATCTGCTCCTGCTCGCGAAGCCGCGGGAGACCGCGGACGACTGGCTCGAAGCCTTCAGCCGCGGTCTCGCCCGCGATCAGGAGCGTTTCGGCCTCGCGCTCATGGGCGGCGATACGGTCTCCACGCCGGGCCCGCTCACCCTCAGCCTCACCGCACTCGGAACCGTGCCCAGAGGGCGGGCGCTGCTTCGCCGGGGCGCGCGGGTGGGAGACGATCTGTGGGTGTCGGGAACCCTGGGCGAGGCGGCGATCGGCCTCCGCATCCTGCGCGGGCTCGCCCTGCCCGATGAGGACGCGCTGCCCTTCATCGCCCGCTACCGCATGCCGGAACCGCGCATCGCGCTCGGCCTGCGGCTTCGCGGTCTCGCGCATGCGGTCATCGACGTCTCGGACGGCCTCGTCGCCGACGCCGGGCACCTCGCGCACGCCTCGGGCGCGGCGGTGGTGATCGAGGCTCCCGCGCTTCCCGTTTCGGCTCGCGCCCGCCGGGTTCCCGGTGCGATGGACTGCGCGCTCGCAGGTGGCGACGACTACGAGCTGCTGTTCAGCGCCGATCCCGGAGCGCGCGGGCGGATCGCGGAGCTCGCTGCCGAGCTCGGGCTGCCGCTTACCCGCATCGGCCGGGTCGAGGAGGGCGAGGGCGTGCAGGTTCGGGACGAGAAGGGCCGCCCCGTCACGATCCAGCGCCCGGGCTGGCGGCACTTCTGATCCGGGCGGCTCAGGCCATGCGGCGAAAGCGCGCAGCCTCGATCTCGGCGGCATCGAGGTCGAGCTCCTCGGCCCAGCGCCGCCCATCGTAGACCGCATGGGCGATGGTGGCGGGTGCGCGGGCGTCGCCGATGCAGCGCACGCTCCGGATCCCGGCCTCCTTCCATGAAGGGCGGCGGGCGCGAAGCGCCTTCTCGAGCCCGTCCTCGGGAAGTCGTGCGGTGACGAGAAGGAGGGAACCGATCTCCCGCTCCTCCTCGCGGCCGGTGTAGACGCAGCGCAGTCGCGCGCATCCGCTCCGGACCGCGACGAGCGCCCGGGAGAGCAGGAGCGCGACACCGAGCTCGAGAAGGCGGGCCTGGATGAACGGCTGCTCCATGGTATTGCGGGTCCAGCTCGAAACCTCGGGGGCCGGGCTCACGTAGAGGACCTCGTATCCCTCGCGGGCGAGAAGCTCGGCGAGCGCCCCGCCCATATGCGCATGGTCATCGTCGTAGAGGAGCACGGGCGCCGCTTCGGGACGCCTTCCGTCGAGGATATCGTCCGGCGTGAGCGGGCCGGCTGCGCCGTCGAGGGGGAGGGGAAGGCCGTGATGGCGGCCCACCCCGTCCCGCCGCCAGCGCGCGCCCGTCGCGAGGACGACATGTTCCGCCCCGAAGGCGAGCACGTCCTCGGCCGCGAGCCGGCTTTTGCGGTAGAGCTCGACCCGGGGCAGACGGGAGAGCAGGGTGAGCCGGTAATCCCGGACCCTGAGCCAGCTCGCGAAACCGGGAAGGCGGGACTCGCGCAGCACGCGACCGCCGAATTCCGCCTCCGCTTCGGCGAGCGTCACCCGGTAGCCGCGGCGGGCGAGGGCGAGGCTGCACTCGAGCCCGGCAGGGCCGCCACCGACGACGAGGATTCGCGCCTCACTGCCCTTCGGGCGCAGGCGCTCGGGATGCCATCCGCGCCGCCATTCCTCTCCCATCGTCGGATTCTGCGTGCAGCGGATGGGGGAGATCGTCCAGTCACCGACGACACAGATGTTGCAGCCGATGCACTCCCGGATCTCGTCGATGCGTCCCTCCTCGATCTTGCGGGGGAGGAAGGGATCGGCGATGGAAGGCCGGGCTGCGCCCACGAGATCCACGATTCCCTCGCGTACGATCCTCGCCATGCTGTCGGGCGAGGTGTAGCGGCCGATGCCGACCACGGGGCGTGAGGTGAGGGAGCGAAGCCGCCGCAGGGTGTCCTCGGCGTATCCTTCTGCGGCGAAACGGCTCGTGCGCGAGTCCCATTCCCATCCGGCAAAGCAGAAATCCCAGAGGTCGGGGAGCTCGGCGAGCATGGCCACGACCTCCGCCGCTTCCTCGAGCTCCAGCCCGCCCGCGCCCATGAAGCTCGCGGCACTCAGGCGCAGGGCCACGGCCGCACGCCCTTCTGCGAGCTCGCGCGTATCTTCGAGCACCTCGCGCAGGAGCCGCGCCCGGTTGGTCAGGCTGCCGCCGTACTCGTCGCTGCGGTGGTTGAAGCGGCGGCAGAGGAAGTGCTCGATGAGCGAAAGACCGTGCCCGGCGTACACGTAGACGATATCGAAACCGGCCTCGAGGGCACGCGCAACCGCTTCGCGATGCCAGTTGCGGAAGGCCCGGATGTCTTCCCGGTCCATCGCCCGGGCATGGACCGGATCGAGTCCGGCGAGGACCGGCAGGCTCGAGGGGCCGATCGGGGGCTCCCGGGTCGTGCGGTTCGCCGCGTTGAGGCCGTTGTGCACGAGCTCGATGGCCGCGAGCGCTCCGTGGGCATGTACCGCCTCGACGATGCGCCGCGCCGCATCGAGGTCCTGCCGGTCCCACAGGCGCAGCTCCACGAATGGTGTGATATCCGAACTCGGGTGGATCTCGCATTCCTCCGTCGCCACGACCGCCCAGCCGCCCTCCGCCTTGACGCCCCGCATGGCCGCGAGCGCCTGCGGCGCCCGCCAGCCCATGCCGTTGCAGTGCGGTACCTGGTAGAAGCGGTTGCGCGCGCGCTTGGGGCCGATGGCCACCGGCTTGAACAGGATGTCGAAGCGGGAATCGCGCATCACCTGTCTCCGCGGAGCGCCGGGTGCTGCAGGCGCTGGCCGCCCGGCTGCGGGCGACCTACAACAGATCGGGCGTCGGGCGATAGGGAGGAGGGTTGATGGCGGCACGGCGCGGTTCGGAGTGCAGATACCTCATCGTGCTCACGCTCGCGCTTGCGCTCCTGGCCACGGCGGCGCGGGCGCAGCAGCCTGCGGCCGCAGCCGGCGAAAAGGCCCCGAGCGCCGAGGAGGTCGAGGCGCTGATCGCCCGCATGCGGGCCAAGATCGAGCGACTGAGCCGGGCCACGGAAGAGCGCGACAAGGCGCTCGACTATCTGCGTGAGCAGGTGGAGAAGGCGACGGGCCTCATCGGTGCGCGCACGGAGACGGCGGAAAGCTTCAAGAGCCGGAGCGCGGAGCTCAGCGCCCGGCTCGAGATCCTGGCCCGCGACCGCGAGCGTCTTTCCGGGGAAATCCAGAGCCGGGAGCAGCTGCTCGCCGAGCTCGAGCAGCGGGTGGCGGCGCTCAACCGCATGCTTGGCCTCGGCGCACCCGGCCGCAAGGACCTGCCGCAGACGCTCGACCGGCTGCGGCTCGAGCTCGAGACCGCGCTCAACGAGCGGGAGGTTCTGCGCGCCGAGCTGGAGACGCGGGAGAAACGCCTTGCGGAGCTCGAGGCACGTCTTGCGGAACTCGAACAGGAGCGCGAGCGGGAACGCGCGCAGCTGCGGGCCGAGCGCTCGACCCTCGAACGCAAGCTCGAGGAACGGGAGCGCAGGCTCAGCGAGCTCATGCGCACCGTGGACGTGGACCGCGAGCGCATCGCGGCGCTCAACGGCGAGATCGCCCGCCTCAACCGCCAGCTCGCGAGCTTCAAGGAGCTCCTCGGCAGCATGGATGCGGCGCTCGAGGAGGCGACGGCGAGGAATGCGCGCCAGCAGATCGTGATCGCCAATCTCAACGCGCGGCTGACGGAAGCGCTCGCCCGCAAAGTGCAGGAGCTCGAGCAGTACCGTTCGGAGTTCTTCGGAAGATTGCGCAAGGTGCTGGGCAACCGGCCCGACATCAAGATCGTGGGCGACCGCTTCGTCTTCCAGGCCGAACTTCTCTTTCCCTCAGGTTCGGCGCGTCTCGATCCCGAGGGGCGCAAGCAGCTCGAGAAGCTTGCGGAGACCCTCAGGGAGGTGGCGGCCAGGATCCCGGACGACATCGACTGGGTGCTCCGGGTCGACGGGCACACGGACAAGGTGCCGCTCAAGCCCGATTCGCCCTACCGTTCGAACTGGGAACTGTCGACCGAGCGCGCGCTGACCGTGGTCGAATTTCTCATCGACCACGGGATCCCGCCGCACCGTCTGGCGGCGGCGGGTTTCGGGGAGTATCAGCCGATCGATCCGGGAGACAGCGAAGAAGCCTACCGCCGCAACCGACGCATCGAGTTCACCCTTACCGCACGCTAGGTGCGCGCTCGGCAACCGGCCGCAGGTCTTTCTGCACCATGCGCTCCGGGCGTACCTGCGGAGCATCGGTGGCGCATGGGACCGGCACGCTCAGCTCTGCTCCCGGTTCCGGGCACGGATTCGCCATCGGCGCGCCTCCCGCACCCCGCGGCGCATCGGCCGGGCTGAGGACCGTTTCCGTGCTCATGGCGCGTGATCAGGCACGCGCACCCCGCTTCGTCAGCGCCGCATTCATCCCTGTCGCCCCGGCCCACCGCAGTACGCTGCGGAATCAGCCGAGGAGCCAGGACGCGCCATAGATGATGATCGCCCACATGCCGGCGGAGCTGGCGGTGATCATGAGCGCCGCCAGCGGGATGGGAACCCGCTCGTCCCCCCCTTGCGCGACCGTGACCCTGCGGGCATCGGCCCGTGCCATGCTTCTCGTCCCTCGCCGCAGACCGCCCGGAGTGTGAGGCGCAGGTCTTAACGAACGGTTAAGAGCGGGCCGGTCAGCTTCCGAGCAGTGCGGCGACGGCCTGTTCCACGAAGTCGTCCCAGAGGGCGTAGACCGCGTCGGAAAAGGCGAGCACGCCGAGGAAGGCGGTGATGCCGACCACCGCGACCAGGAGCGCATATTCGGTCGCGACGCTTGCTCTCTCGTCCCCGATCACGGCGCGCATCCCGCAGGATCTCGTTCAGGTCGCAGAGCTCCACGCCCTTGTGGCGGCAAGATATGAACAAATCGTTGATTTCGGCGGCACGGCGGAGACCGTTGGCACGGCTTCCGCCGCCACCTAGCTAAGGCAGAGAGCACACGTCGAACGGTCGGGGAGAGGCACGATGGACATCACGATCTCCGTGATCAAGGCCGACGTCGGCTCGGTCGGCGGCCATACCCGTCCCTCGGAGCGCATGC